>JAABPY010000126.1 GCA_011391735.1 Sulfuricurvum sp.
GACGCAAGGGTGTGTCTTTTGTCACATCAGTGAAAATCCTTCGTTAGACGAAGAACATCACGTTCTCCACCGGGATGAGCACTGCTTTATCGTCATGAACCGCTACCCCTATACTCCTGGGCATTTTATGATTATCCCTCATCACCATACCGATGCCCTTGAATCCTTAGAAGCACAACAGTGGCTTCACATCACGGCATTGGCTCAAAAAGGGGTTCGAATGCTCAAGGAGAAGTTTGGAGCGTATGGGGTGAATATCGGAATGAATCTTGGAGGGGCAGCGGGGGCAGGAATTGCAGAACACATTCATTTACATCTCGTCCCACGTTGGGAGAGAGACACGAACTTTATTACCTCTATAGGTGAAACACGGGTTTATTCGACCGACTTCGAGAGAATTTACCAACGGTTGAAATCTTTTGGTGCATTTAGCTAACTATTTTGTTTCGGGGTACTCTTTGCAATAGTAGTAGTTTGTTGCTTCTACGAACCCTTCCACGCTTCCACAGTCGAATCGTTTCCCTTTAAATTTATACGCCAGTACCATCCCGTTTTGGGCTTGGGTCATCAACGCATCGGTGATTTGAATTTCTCCCCCTTTTCCAGCAGGGGTATTTTCAATAATACGAAAAATATCAGGGGTGAGGATATAACGCCCGATAATCGCCAAATTGCTTGGCGCAACAGCGGGATCAGGTTTTTCGACCATATTGGAAATCATATAGACCCCCTCCTCAATCTCTTTGCCCTCAATAATACCATAACGATCTGTTTGGCTAGGATCGATCTCTTCGATAGCGATGATGGAACATTTGTATTTGTTGAAAAGAGCTACCATTTGAGTGAGAATTCCACTATTACCATTTCCATCACATAAATCATCGGCAAGGATGACGGCAAAGGGTTCATTTCCTATGAGTGTCTCTCCCGTTAGGATAGCGTGTCCCAACCCTTTCATCTCTGGTTGACGTGTATACGAAAAAGTACAGTGATCAATTAATGAACGTATTTCGGAGAGGTAATGCTCCTTGCTACTCCCCTTAATTTGATGCTCAAGTTCATAGCTAATATCGAAATGATCTTCCAATGCCCGTTTACCACGCCCCGTGACGATTGCCATGGTTCGTATTCCTGCCTCAACGGCCTCTTCGACACCATATTGAATTAAAGGCTTTGTCAGAACAGGCAACATCTCTTTAGGCATAGCTTTTGTCGCAGGTAAAAATCGTGTACCGTATCCAGCGGCAGGGAAAAGACATTTTTTAATCATAGAAACTCCTTTTTGTTGTCCTAATTTTACCATAAAGAGAGGTTTTTCTAGCATGAAAAGCCTTCTTAAATCTTATTTACGATATACTTCGAACAATAATTCCCTATTAAAATTTTTTTAGTAAAACATCAAGGACTCATTCTAATGTATTTTTCAACCTCTACTTTTAGCGTATTGCGTCTTTCGGTCGTTGGTATTGCGTTGTCAGCGACTCTTTTGGCAACACCCTTTGAAGATGGGATAAAAGCGTTTGATGCTAAAGATTATGTAAGCGCAATTAAAATTTGGCAACCGCTTGCGAATGAGGGAAGTAGTGCGGCGCAGTACAATTTGGGTATTCTTTACGAAAATGGGTATGGTGTTCGTCGAGATGATACGCAAGCCTTCAAATGGTATGAAAAAGCAGCCCAGCAAGGGCACATAGACTCGCAATACAATTTAGGGGTGATGTATGGTGCAGGTATAGGGGTTGATAAAGATGAAAAGCTTGCACAACAATGGCTCTCTAAAGCAGCGGATCAAGGGGATAAAGAGGCTAAGAAGATCCTTGAAACTCGTTATGCCTCTAGTGTTCAAAAGCTATCTGTGAATGACACTATTCCCCCTAAGAAATATAAAAAACGAAAAAAAGAAAGGGTTAAATCTGAACTTAATACCCCCATCCCTGTAACGGTAATAACCCCTACTGTTTCAACGCCACCCGTTACTCTTGCTGAAGATATTCCCAGCGTTGCTACCAAGGTTGAAGTAGGAAATATTTCTGAAGCAGCAAAATGGCTTATGAAGTCTGCGAAGCAAGGCGACCCACGAGCACAGTATAATTTGGGGCTTTTGTATGTCCAAGGTAACGGTGTTGAAAAAAGTGATACCCAAGCGGCGTATTGGTACACCCAAGCAGCCGCTCAAGGGTATGCAGATGCTCAGTACAATCTTGGATTACTTTACCTCTTGGGAACAGGTGTAGCGAAAAATGATACGCAAGCTGTCTCTCTTTTTGCTCAAGCGGCACAACAAGGGCACCCGAGCGCTCAATACAATTTAGCATTGATGTACACGCAAGGGCGTGGTGTAGCACAAAGTGATACTCAAGCGGTTGCGTGGTATGCGCAAGCAGCGAAACAAGGGCATGCGGATGCTCAGTTTTCTCTTGGACTAGCCTATTCTGAGGGGACAGGAATTGCTAAAAATGAAAATGAAGCGATTAAATGGTACCGTAAGGCGGCAGAACAAGGTCAAAGCCGTGCGCAGTACAATCTAGCTATTGCACTTTCCAATCATTGATTTGAAAGATGGCAGTATCGATCTTTGATACGGCTTTTCGTTATATTCTCTTGTTTTTGATAACAGCTTCACTACATGCCCAATATCCCCTTTTGATTTATTATGGTTGTACGTATGATGTTAAATATTTTGAGAGATATAAGACGGTCATTTTAGACCCTGATTTGTACCGCGATGTGCATACGTTGCACAGTCAAAGTTTTGCTTATCTGAGTTTAGGGGAAATAAGTAACAATCGCCCATATTTTAATACAGTAAAAAAATATCACTTACTTGAAGGAAAAAATGAAGAGTGGGGGAGTTATCATATTAAAATTTCCAATAAACGATGGGAACAATTACTATTAAATGAGGTAATACCTCCTATTGTTAAAAGTGGATATAATGGTCTTTTTCTCGATACAGTAGATTCATTACTTGCGCGTAAAATTCCTAGTAGTGAAATAGTGGCTTTGATTAAAGTTATTAAGAAAAGATACCCAAATCTTAAGTTAATGCTAAATAGAGGGTTTGAAATTGCCGATATGGTTCCCATTGATGCACTTTTGTATGAGTCAACGATTTCTAGTTATGATTTTAATAATCAAACATTTTCACTTTTTAGTTATGATTTTAGGTTTTTGCCACAGCGAAAAATCAAACGGTACAGTGTTGATTATTGGAATAGAGATGAACCGCATGAAATGGCAAAAATTTATAAAATTGCGTTAAGTAAAGGATATCAGCCCCTTGTTACCGATATATCGCTAAATGAGCTTCCAAATGTGCGGTTAGATATGGATAGACATAGATTAGAATTTGACAAATGATTTTTTTAAAAGAGAGGGGCTGGCATGAGTGGTAAGATAGTTATCTGGATGATATTTGGTATGGCTATGACCCTTTATGCCGTAGAGGGTTCAGAAGTCTTTAAACGGAGGAATACGCTTCAGCGAGAATCAACTGAAATTCCTCCAATGCACAATAAGCATCCTGTTGAAAGAAGAAACATTCTCCTATCGCCTCCTCCCCTTGTTTCATCAACCGCTGTTCCAAAAATTGAAGTTGAGAAATCAGTTTCCTCTGTTGCTTCAGTGGATGCTCCTATGACGCGAAGTGACTTTGCAGCAACGCTTAATTTAAATGAGTATATCGGTCTTGTTTTACACGATGGATCGGATCGATCCAATGGAAGCTATGATGCGAAATTACAGGAACTCCAAGGGTTGATAGATCAAAGTCGATACGATTTTATCCTTTCCTTTCAAGCGCTGGTTTCGGCAAGCCAGTTACCAACCCCAACGGAGGGGTTGGGGACAACACTCTCTGGACGGGCTGGAATTCAGGCAAATAAGATCCTGTATGACGGGAACCGTCATTTTTATCTCAATGAGCATACAACGCTCATTGAGCGTTTTGCAAAGGTGAAAAAATTATCGATTCAAGAACAAATGAAACTTTACAGTGCTGAATTGTATTTACGGTTATTGGAACTTCAGGGACGTAAAAATTATTTAAAAAAATATCAGGATTTGAACGACAATGTTTATCGGATGACTATGCAAAAACATGAGCATGGGGTTAATGATAATGCCTATAATCAAATCAATGCAAAAATTGATCAGCTTGCTTTAGAAAAACTAGTATTGGGGTTACAGTACGATTTATATTCGGCAACCGTCTCCTTTAAACAAGCTGCGAATATAGTACCTAATCGTGATATTGCATTGGATTGGCCCAATATAGATATGCCCACCGCATCGGTTGAGATGTTGCAACAATCGGCAATCGAAAAAAATTCGCAAGTTAAGCTGGCGGATACCCTTTTTCGGTTAAAAAAAGGGGAAGTGCAAGGGGAGAGAGGAAAGAATGAGTGGGAGGTTAATTTTAATGGATTTGCAGGAGCTGGTTATTCCAATACAGCAACTAATCTGACTTCATCCAAGTCAACTGGACCCAACTGGATTGTCTCTTTGCAGGCAACGCACCCTATCAATCCTCATAACCTTGATTTAGCTGTCGAAAAAAAGATGGTGGAAGCATTGAGAGAAAAAAGCAACCTTACCCTTACGCAAGAGGCAATAGTTGCCAGAGTGAATAAGCTTTTTGTGGAGTGTAAACGTGAAAATCAGATGTTACAGCTTTTATCCGTTCAAAAAGAGCTTATGGAACGCCATTTAAAGATCACAAAGTATCGTCTTGAGGGAGGGCTTGAACCTTACTCCTCGTATGCTGCAAGTATGAAAAAGATGATTGAAGTCGAGGAAGAGATCTTATCGGGACAAATCCGTCAAGCACGTAATCGATTTGAACTTCAACTTCTGAGTGATGATTCCCAATAATGTCTGAAAATTCCGAAAAAGTTCGTATTGTTTTGGCAGGTGAGGGGACGTACCCCTACGAAGTTGGTGGAGTGAGCGTTTGGGCACATTTGCTGATCCAAAATCTTCAAGAGATTGATTTTATTTTGATGCCGATTATGATGCACCCTTACGTCAAGCTAAAATATGAGATTCCATCCAACGTCATTGATGTGATAAAAGTACCGCTTTGGGGGACGGAAGAGCCTACCGAATATGTTCGTACCGCCCCTTTTTCATCGATCCTTTACTCAAAAATACGGACAACTGAGGCTATTATTAATGAGCAGTTTATCCCTATTTTTGATACGTTGCTGGATCATGTCTATGGTGTCACGGATGATATGGAGGAGCTTGGAGAGGTACTCTTTCAGTTTTATTGGTTTTTTCAGACGTACGATTACCATACGACGTTTCGATCTAAGCTAGTGTGGGACAAGTTCAAAGAAAAGATTGCGCAAATTTATCTAAATGCCGAGGGCGATGTCCCCTCTGTTTATGATACGGTTGAAGCATTGAGGTATATGTTTCGTTTTTTTATTACCCTTTTGCCCACCGTCCCGTATGCTGATATTTATCACTCTTCCGCTGCGGCATTTTGTGGACTACCCTGTGTAATTGCCAAAAAATTACATGGAAGCCGTTTCCTTCTGACGGAGCACGGTATTTATATTCGTGAACAGATGCTGCAAGCCTCACGAATCAAAATGCCATTGCGTACCAAAGAGTTCTTGATGAATCTTATTACGATGGTGGCACGGGTTAACTATTATCACGCCGATATTATTGCCCCCGTATGCGATTACAACAAGCGGTGGGAAGAACAATGGGGCGCGTTACCATCACGTATACGTACTATTTATAACGGTATCGATACAGAGCGTTTTAAGCGGCTTGATATTCCCCCCAGTGATCGTCCGACCGTCGTTATGGTGGCGCGGATTGATCCGCTCAAAGATATTGAGAGCTATATCCATACGTGCGCATTGGTGGCAAAAGAGATCCCTGAGGTGATGTTTAAAATGTATGGTCCCAAACTGGATCCCGTTTATTATGAAGTGTGCGAAGATTTGGTTATCTCATTGGGAGTAGAAAATAATTTTGTCTTTGCCGGATTGACATCTAACCCTGTTGACGCCTACAATGAGGGGGATGTTGTGATGCTTACGAGTATATCGGAGGCATTCCCTTTCGTCGTACTTGAGGCGATGGCGTGTGAGAGGGTTATGGTCTCTTCGGATGTTGGGGGAACCAAAGAGGTGCTTGAGGGGTTTGGATTTGTCGTGAAGCCCAAAGATTATAAGACATTTGCCGAAAAAGTTCTTTTGGTTTTGAACGATAGGGTAATGAGAGAGGAGATGGGGATTGCGGCACGTGAGCATGTTTTAAACGGTTTTCGAATTGAAGATATGGTTAGAAATTATCAAAACCTTTATAAGTGGTTGAATGAACTTCCGCGCAGTATCGATATTGAAGTATCCAAGTTCAGACAGGGTAAAAATGAGCTTAACGATGAAGAGCTTGAAGAAGAACTCTCAAGCATGATGAGGGATAAAGATGAATGATACTATAGAGCAACCATTCATCGGATTAACGCCTGAGGAGTTTTTTGATGTTAAATTACGGGTATTGTATGAATCGATAGTTGAAGGAAAAGGAAAGCCTCTTAATCATTGGGAAATTACGGCTCTTTTGGAAATTTATGGGTTACGGGATATCGATGCCGTTGAGATATATGGTTTTGAGAATCTTTTTGAGCTTGCCAAGATGTTGGTGGTTTTTATTAATGATTATAAATATGACGTTAAAACATTTGAACTTGAAGTTCCCCCTTCCAAAGTAAAGCGGGTTATCGTCAACTATTTTGAGGGGATGGCGTTTGCCCTTCCGATGTTGATTCAGGTTTTTTTTACACTGGTTATCGGATATGGACTGTGGTCGAGCTTGGAGTTGGATGTCCGGACAGCAACGGCGATTGCAATGGGGACGTTCGCTGCCCTTGTTGTTACGGGGGGACCTGCTCAGGCAATTGGACGTAAAGGACTTTTTTATATCAAAATGGAAGAGTATAATCTTGCCTATGCGATTACCCGTAAGCTTTATAAGATTTTTTTTACACAAGTTCTTATCGTCGGTATCATTATGATTTTAATGAACATTTTTTTTGAACTTATCCCTACGGATATGATGATTTACATGATGATTTATTATTTATTATTGTCATTGTTTTTTACGACATTTGCCATTTTTTATATGATGGAACTCTATGGGACAATTGCCCTTTATGTTCTCCTTGGGGTCGCATTGGTGTATATTTTTCACGCAGTTTTTTTTCATTTTGGTATTATTGTCTCTCAAGTGGTATCCTTAGTTATCTCTAATATTGTCGTTTTTATGGATGCGTTTCGAAGAATTAAAAAGCTCACACAGAAGAGTCGTGAAAAAGAGGGGGGGGATCAACCGCGAACATCGCTGTTGTTCTATTCGCTTAATCCGTACATGGTATATGGATCGCTCTATTTTCTTTTTTTGATTACAGACCGGATTCTTGCGTGGAGTGCAACCCCTTTCCTCCCCTATTTTATATGGTTTAATGTGCGTGACGAGATCGGTTTGGACTGGGCGTTGATCGTTTTGATTTTGCTTATCGGGATGAGCGAAGTGATCATTTATGAATTTATGTATCGGGTTAATGACGATATTATTGCCCATCGTTATGACGAAGCTCATAAATTTAATAGACTTTATCGACTTTTCTTCCTAAAATATAACATTGTCTTTTTTATTGTCTCGATTTTTGTTATTATCTTTGT
Source organism: Sulfuricurvum sp. (assembly GCA_011391735.1). GTDB lineage: Bacteria > Campylobacterota > Campylobacteria > Campylobacterales > Sulfurimonadaceae > Sulfuricurvum. The sequence continues at coordinate 7,704 of JAABPY010000126.1, forward strand.
TTATATGGGGATTTATCTGCTGAATAAATATACACAGTGGGATTTTCTTGATGTCTTTTTTATCGCACCGACGCCATGGATTTTTGGTTTTGCAGCGGTGAGTTATGCGTTTCTTGCCAATGCGTTGACAAATATTCTTTTCTTTTTTTCTTATTCACGCTACAAATCCGTTGTAAAAGGGATTGCGGCGGGGCTCGTCGTCAATATTTTTGTTGGATTGATTTTAAGCCGGTTGCTTGGATACCAATACGCCGTCATCGGTCTTTTAATCGGGTCGATCGTATTTTGGGGATTCGTAATTCTTTTTGGTAACCGTTTTTTTAAAAATCTCGATTATTATTATTATTCAGCTTATTAAGGAGTCGGAGATGAACAAAACAATAACAACAGGAATGATGTTCGTAATGATGATGCTTGTCGGATGTGCATCAAAGGATAATTCGTTTGCAGAATTGAATAAAGAGTTATTGAGTGATAAGCCAGTAGCCATCTACACGGTTCCCGCAACAAGTATTTATCTACCCGATAGATGGATGGAACAAACGGTTCTTAAAGATTTTCCCTTTATAGCAACGATTACCCCATTCGATTTTCAGGGAAAATTTCATGAGAGTTTTTATGATGAAGTCAAAATTTCATGGAAGGCTGTTTCGTTGGATAAAGTGGATTGGGATACATTGGCTAAAAATTCTAATTTTTACGATATTATTTACATAGAAAGTAGTATTGGAATTACTGAAGCTGGTCCTATGGTCGGTGACTTTATGGCCAATATCGCCAAAGCTTATAATATCTCCCCCTCAAAAATAGAGAGTTTAAAGCAGTGGATTGAGAAAGGGGGGATTTTGTGGAGCGAAGCGGGACTGCGTGCCAGCCGTTTTGAAACGTTTTATCCCTACGGTGGTATTAATGATGCTAAAACCTTGGCACTTTTTTCCAAAGATCATGGAACCATCTTTGGCTTGAGTGTACGTGACCGTATTCTTAAAAGTATGTCGGTTGATATGGTCAATTATGAATCGGTAAATATTAATCTCAAAGGGGCGCCATCTGCAACTCAGTTGGTAGGGGTCTCACATGTGATGTTTCAGCCAACTAGTTTTATTGAATCGTACCCGATTATTCAATCAAACCCTTTGCTTATCGACAGTGCTGGGACGAGTTACGCTGGCTATGGGACGCTGGGCAAAGGGCTAATCGTCACTACGGTTCCGACAATTTACTGGCATGCGGATGATGATGGTGAGCTGTATCGATGGAAGCTTCTCTCTTGGGTTTTGCAGCGAAAAGGGAATGTGGATGCAAAATTTCTTGAGAATCCGAAGCCTAAGAGATAACAAGAGAAAAAATGATTAAGAAAGAGAAATAATGGAATCGTATATTGACTATTTTTCACTTCCGTGGGTCGTTGAAATATTGATTCCTCAGTTTTTTAAATTGACTTTCTTGATTTTTTTATTTTTTTATTGGATCCCCTCAAAAGTGTTCCCTCAAGTCGGAATAAGGGATACGTATGACAAAGTGATGTTCAATATCTTGTATATGGTTCTTTTTATAGAGATTATTATCCCACTAATGCTCCTCTTTAGAGTATTCAGCTATCTTTTATTTCTTTCGCTGATTGTTGTTACGAAACTTTTAGTGATGAAATATTATGAAAAAATTCATTTGAGACTCTACTTTGTTGATTTGCAAAATAAAATAATGGTTTTTATTCTAAATTCCCTTGATGACTTGCCAGGTTTTTTGGGAGCTCTTAGAATGGGTATATACTCAAAAATGGAAAGTATGTGGCAGAGTTTTTCCATAATATCATTTTTCCAAGCAAGTGTTATTGCCCTTATTTTTCTCTATCCCGCCGCTTTAATGAGTATACGCGGTTTTTTAACATTTTCGTATGGTGCATCCGATACGGCACAGTTTTATGAGTGGGTTTCGTATTTGTATCGCGGTGAGCTTTTTTATTTTGGAAAAACGGCGGGTGCAGACTTTTACGGCACAACCGTTTTTGCATTTTTCCTTTCGTTTATCGCCAATCTTGGTCCTCAAATCATTTTTAGCCTTTATCCTTTTTTTACCATTTTATTTTTACTGTTTGGTCTTTTTTATGTTCTTAAAAAAATGACAGGATCTACAGCGACAGGGGTGTTTGCTGTTTTTATTTTTGGGGTGATTTTAATCAGTCCATTAATTGATTTATTTGGGGTCAGTACTTATATTACCACCCACCCACCAATAACCTATTTTTTAGGGATGGAATTTTATCTGCCGTGGCCGTTGGAATCTTTAGGTGTTGCCACAGGAGGGGTAGGGATGATCCCCTCCATTCGTAACTCTACGGGATTGCCGTATGAGCTGAGTTATATGTTTTATTTGCTTAATCTCTATTTTTTGATTAAATCGTTCTCTTCTGATGATAGAAAGTACATTTGGTGGTATGGTGTTACCCTTTTACTGGTTTTTACATTCCACGGAGGGATTGCTATTTATTTGATGGTAGTTAGTTTATTGATCACATTTTGGGCAATTATCAATGGAAAACTGACGATTGCAAAGTTAAAAATTGGATTATTAGCGGTTTTTCTCGGAGCCATAATTGGCAATGCTTGGCTTTTATCAATCCTAAAATATGGCGGATTGCAACATATTGGTGCTGCTGCTCCAATCATCGACGTCATCTTGAACAAGCTTGGCGTTATTTCAAAAGAGTCCCAAGTCGTCTCAATTTCTGAAGCGGATTTTGGATTCGAGGAACTGTTTCTTGTCCTCCCCTCTTACCCGCTTTTAGGGTTGATCGTAGCCGCTCTTTTTCTTTTAATTATAGTACAATTCTCGCGGCACCGTTTTGAATGGAGTACTTTTTCTCTGATTGCGATAGGGGTTATTTTTATCGATTTATCGACCGTACTGGGATTGCCGAAATTTGTTGATCCGACTCGTGCAGCCGAGGCGTTGCTCCTCTCTTGGGCTATGATTTTGGCTTTATATTTTTACTTGCTTATTGTGGTTCCACTATCCAAATTTGCGCAGGGGAGATGGGCGCGTCTCTTTCTATCGGCATTTTCATTGATAGTTGCCGCAAATGTAGCGTGGTTGTCCCCTAAATGGGTAGAACGGCAAGAGTTTTGGGAAGCATTAAATTCAATTGAGTATTCCGACTTCTCGTATCTTGCGTACAAGATCAAAAAGGATTTTCAACCGTTTACGTGGACTATTATTTCATACGTTCCCGAATATGCGGAGATTTTAACCAAAGGGTACCATTACAATACCCAAGATTTTATCCAAGAATACGATCCAAAAGAGGATTATTTACGGATTCCTACTCCGCTTGTATTTTTATTTGTAGAACTCAAACCCCATCCGTATGCAGGAATGGGAGAGTGGTATTATCGGTGGCGTAGCGAGGTGGAAGGGCAGTTTAATGAGTGGGTTGCTATATTTTCACTTAACCATCCAGGGAAGGTAGAAATTTATTATCACTCTCCCCATGTAATTGTTTATAAGATTGAAAATAAAGAGTATATGGATTATCTCTTCAAAGAAGAGCAGCGAAAATCAGGTCATTATTCTACTAAAGAGGTGTATACTCGTCCCAATAATTTTGCGGATGAGTCGAATAAAACAAATGAAGAGTAAAAAATATGGGAATTATCCAATTTATATGAGGGAGAGGGGATGATAATATGAGAAACGGTATCGATTACGCTGTGTTTTCTGTTGATTTTGTGAACCGATGGAGAGATGCTTTTGCACAATATTATCGATATGAGAGGGATGGGGAGTTTCTGGTTGTCCCTTCATTGAAAGGAAAAAAAACGTATAGCTATGTTCCGGGGATGACCTATACGGATAAAAGGGTGGATGAATGTTCTGATCTTTTGGACGCAGTGAAAGGGAAAGAGTATACGATTCGTACCCTTGATCCATATAAAAAGATTTTTGAAGAATTTGAACCGGTAACGATGCGTTTGGATATATCGCATGGAAATAAAGAACAGATCATGAAAAATTTTCATGCGACAAATCGTAATCAGGTTCGACAAGCCGAACGCTTTGGGGTCGTGACAAAAATAGGGGATGATCCGATTTTACTGGATCATTTTTATTCACTTTATACGTCAACGATGCATCGTCTTGGAACTCCTCCTTTTGGGCGGGGCCTTTTTGATGTTCTTAAAAAATTTATGGAGTTGGAAGTCATTGTAGCCTATGTTGAGGATGAGCCAGCTGCCGCTATATTAATGGTTTATGATGAATCAATAGCATGGTGCCCTTATGCGGCGTCGAGCAGGAAAATTTCAAAATTTCATGCTAATCAGTTAGCTTATCGTGATGCTATTTTTCGTGCTATTGATCGAGAAAAAACCGTATTTGACTTTGGTCGTAGCCCTTATACAAATTCGAAAAATGGCACTTATTGGTTTAAGTCTAAAATGGGGGCTAGAGCGGTTGGCTTAGGTATTCTTTGCCATAAAGAGGAGGATATTTATGCAAAATACTCTACGGCATCATCATTATGGAAAAAGCTTCCCAAATGGGTTGCCGATTTTATCGGTCCGAAATTACGCCGATATTTGGCCGCTTCGTAAAATAGTACGGGTATAATAGCGAGAACTTTTCGGTGTTTAAAGTAGAATTTAAATAAAAATTTTTTAGGAGTTTAAAATGGAGATACAAAGCGAAGAGAGTGTAAATAATCATTTTTCCATTGTAATTCCTGTCTATAATGAAGGGAAGATGATTCGCTCTGTTTTGGAGCATCTTCGAAGTGATCTGGATGGATATGGGATGGCGGGACGCTATGAGATCGTTTGTGTCAATGATGCCTCATGTGATAACAGCGGTGAAATTTTACGCAGTATTGATTTTATTCATCTTGTTGAGCATAAAATCAATAAAGGGTATGGTGCCGCACTTAAAACAGGAATTCGTGCCGCATCCAATGCGACGATCCTTATTATGGATTCCGATGGGCAACATCTAGCACAGGATATTCCAAAGCTTCTTGAACAGTATGAGATGGGGGGAATGGTCGTCGGTGCTCGCGGCATTACGCAGACTCAATCGAAACGGATTCTCGGAAAAATAGTCCTAAGTTGGTTGGCAAATCGGCTGTTTGATTACGATATCAAAGATCTTAACTCCGGTTTTCGTATTTTTAACCGCTTGGATGCCATCCATTACTTTCATGTTTGTTCGGATCGTTTTAGTTTTACGACCTCACAAACGCTGGCTTATATTTCTGATGATAAACCGATTGTTTATATTCCTATTAATATCCAAATGCGTACTGAGGGAAAAAGTATGGTTAATATGAGGGCGGGTTTTCGGGCAATATTAAAAGTGTTGCAGATAGCTATGATTTTCAAACCATTGCGGGTAATTCTTCCGGCAGTTTTCTTTTTTGGCGCCTTGACATTTTTATCATTAGTACGTGATTTAATTACCTTTGATATGACCGATACAACATTGACCCTTTTCATTGCAACAGTGATGCTGTTTGTATTTGCCCTTCTTTCTGATCAGCTTAGTACTATTCGCAGAGAGATGTGGAGTTTTGGATTTGGGACGAGAGATAAAGGATGATTAGTCTTACTGTTGATTATGAATTTGATTGGGGTGGAAGGGTTCAAACTGCTAAGGCGATTGAGCAAGCTACCATCCCTTTGTTAACGTGTTTAGCTAATGTTGGCGCAAAGGCAACTTTTTTTGTTTCAGCTGAAACAGTTGCATCAACAAAACCAATGTTACGTGCTATTGTTGAGGCTGGACACGAAATAGCGTCACATGGATTTCATCATAATCTCAAATATGATCTTTTGTCCAAAGAAGAGTTAAAGGAGGAGATTCGCACCTCCAAAGAGAGTCTTGAAGATGCACTTGGGGTTCAGGTAGTTGGGTTCCGAACCCCGCAGTTTCGGAAAAACCGTTATACGGAAGAGACACTCCTTAATTTTGGTTTTTTATACGATTCAAGTTCCGTGAATACCTCTTTATCGGGACGGTATCAAGAGAGGCAACATGAGTTTGGATTGCTCCCTGAAATACCTGTATCGACGATTTATGGACGTTTTCCCGCAGGGATTAAGTGGATCAATCTTCTAGGGGCTGGATTTGATTCGAGTTCTCATAGAGTGATCTATCTTCATCCCTTTGATCTTTTAAGTATGGGTGAAACAATAGGTAGTTATACGCAAGGGATTTCTCCTTTAGTGTTGGCTTTTTATCTGGCACGCTTAGGTAAGCCTTTGGGGACAGTTGAAAAAGTTGCTAGAGGTTCAGTGACACTTACCTCAAGTATAAAGGGGTGTTGATGGAAAAATTTCCCAAAAGTATAAAAGAGTGGCTGATCCTTATTCTGAAGGGGGTTATTGTCGTTGCTCTCATTCGATACCTTGTAGTAGGAATTGATTGGAAAATATTTTTGAGGGCTTTAGAGAGTTATAACCTTTTTTTAATGGTACTTGGGGCACTATTAATTGTTTCAAATGATGGGGTACAGGCGATACGATGGCAGTTTCTAAGTCGAAATCAGTGTTCATGGCTGGCTTCCGTTGAATCGATCATTATTGCGGGATTTTTGAATGTTGTTTTACCGGCAAAGCTTGGAGAAATTTCTCGCCTTATTTATTTGCGCAATTTTTATCAATATCCTATCAATCGTGGCATCGGGATTATGGTAATAGAACGAGGTGCTGATCTTTTTCTTGTCGCATTACTTCTTTTGTTCTCGGCGTGGCTTGTTACAGATAGTCAAATGGTAAAAAATATTTCTATTATCATTCTTCTTGGGATGATAGGGACTGTTTTCGCCCTGAAAAATATGCCGATACGGTGGATTCGAAAGATGGCTTTTAAAATTCCTATTCGCATAGTGGCGATATATGGGCTAAAAATTGTCAATTTACTTCGAAGAGAACTTGGAAATAAGCGTATGATTTTGGTTTTGATTTATACTTTTATTGTGCGGGGGGTCTATTTTTTAACCATTGTTTTCTTTCTGACCCAAATAGCTGGGTTCGCATTGTCATGGAGAGAATTATTGGTTATCTATCTAGTCGGTTCATTGGCATTATCTATCCCCCTTTTACCAGGGGGGACAGGAACCTTTCATGCGGGATTGGTTATGGCGGCTGGCTGGTATGGAATACCCAAAGAGAATGCTTTTGCTATCGCAGTTCTTTATCACCTATTATTGAATATTGTACCACTTGTATTGGCTATGGGAATTCTTTTTATGAAAAAAATTCCTATCGAGGGGATGATTCGGGTGGATAGAACGGATAAAATTACAAGTTGCGAACAATGAAAGGGGTATAGTATGAAAAAAATGATATTGTATGTCAGTATGATTTTTTTTGCTGTCATAATAAGTGGATGTGTGAAGTCAGCGGAAGAACGTCAAGTCAGTCACGATAATAACGAGACGGTTTTAAGGATTGAGGGGTTTGTTCGCCCTGGGGCAGAGGCACGAGTTTTGGCTCCGATAGATGGAGAAATTTCTTCTGTTTTGAAACGGAATGGGGATCGTATTCGCGAAGGGGATATTATTGCCGTTTATGATAAAGAACCTATATTGATTAATATAGCCAAGGTAGAGGCGAAAATCCGAGGAAAAAAACGGGTAATCGGTTTCTACCAACAAGGGGGGGGAAGGGCAGAAAATGAAGCGGTCATTGATAATGCGAAACTTCAGCTTCAAAAAATTGCACAGCTTTATCATCTTGGAGCGGCAAGTAAAATAGAGTTTGACAATGCAGAGGATCGCTATTTAACCCTTTTAGTCAATGAAGAGCAGCGCAAATCAACCGATGCCAGTCAGCGTAAAAGCCGTGAAGATGATCGGGGGGTATTGGATGAATATTATGGAGAGCTCGCACAGCTTCGCTATGAGCTTGCACGTACGAATATTATTGCCACAACAGATGGTTTTTTAACGAATTTTAAACTTGAACCAAGCCAGCGTATCACTTCAAATAGTGAACTCGGGCAAGTGATTAACATTGATAAAGTGGTTGTTTATGGAGCTTTGGCATCAGGGTTATATCAGTTCGTCAAAGAGGGACAGAAAGTGAAAGTATCGTTTTTGACAACCCCTTCAATTCAGCGTATGGGGATTGTCGATCGTATCGTCCCTGTGGTTGATCCGGAACTTGGGAGGATGATTGTACAAATTCCGTTGAAAAATCCTGATTACGCTTTGCAACCCTCCACGAAAGCGCTTATTGAAGTAACGCTTAGTAAATCGGCTCAAGGAAAAGTGAGAAAAATCTTTTATGAATCAGATCAACGATCAAAATACATTGATATTAAAAGTAATATGAGCGGCGACTATTCGAAGTATCAAAAATATTAAGGAGAAATGAATATGGCAACACTTGAAGAGACTCGTTATATTGCGAATACAGTTGTTCCAGAGAACATTGATGCCGTAACTTCCGATACAGGTGTGTTTATGGCGGCTATATCACCTTTCTTTTGGATCGTTATTATTAGTGTATTGATTGCAATTGTGATAAAACTTAGTATAAACGTCAAAAGAAATAGCAAAACTTTACATGATACTATGAAAATTATTGAAAAATTTTCCAACTCCTCAAATAGTATTGAGATAGAGAAGGTATTTGAAGAGATTTGTAGAATATCAGGTGGTGAATATCTGGCGATGTATACCCATCGTGATGATTGGTATGGATTGGCGTTTGAGATCAAGATAAATCCAAATGAAAAAGCGGTCTCTATGCCCCTTTTAATTAATGCTAATGAGGTTATGAGTACGGGTGGAAAATCGGGGAATTTCTTCATTACGTCGTTTATTGCAAAGGATAAAAATAGTGTTATCAAAATGTTCACACGGGATCAACCGATTCAAGAAGAGAGTGACCTCTACCGAAAAATTCAGATTTTATGTTCAAATGGGATAAAACTGCATGCTTTGATTTCATCAGAGCACTCCACAGAGCGTCAATCACGTATCGCCCAAATAACGACTAAGCTCTCCTCCTCTTTTCTCTCTTGGCAATACGATCGTGAACGTTTTTTCTTTTTTATCTCCAATATAATTATGAAATCGGTTCATTCTTTGGAAGTAGTGATTCATGATGAAAAAAATAATCTTACCTTTAATTACGGAAAAAAAGGGGCGAAAGGGGTTGCCAAAGAGTTCTACATTCACCACTCAGGGTGTCGTATGAACATCGTAACTGCAACCGCATTGGATCCGGTACAGCTCAATACGATAGGGGGGTTTGTCGACTCATCGTATTCACTGTTTGTCCATGAAGAGGATAATCTCAAACATGCCCAGCAGTTTTTACAATTTTTGGTTCACTCCAATGATGCGATGGAGTTGGAATTTCCTTATTTTGCCCACCACTCACAGATGGTGGGGGCGGTTGCTCTTCGTCTTGCCAGAAGTCTAAAGATCGATTCTAAAACAGTTGAAAGTATTGAAATAGCGGCAAAAATTCATGATATTGGGATGATCGCTGATGTCAGTTTTTCTCTAGGGAAGGAAGATAAGCTCACTGATAGCGAGATGGATACGATTCGAAACCATCCTCTTTATGGAAGTATTATTGTTGAACCTCTTAACCAAATTTATCAAATCGGTGATTTGATTAAGTATCATCATGAACGTTACGACGGTCAAGGATATCCATTAGGACTTTTGGGGGATGAGATCCCTTTAGCGGCACAAATTCTTGGTTTTGCAGAGCATCTTACAGGATTAATTAGTGATCGTTCCTACCGTGCGGGGCATCCATTCGCAAAAGCGGCAGGTGAAGTGAAGAAATTATCGGGGCAAGCTTTTAATCCCATTGTCATCCGTGCATTTGAGCAAGAGGAAAATGCTATTTTTGCAGATCTACGTGGCTATAACCCTAACTTGGTGCAGTAACTATAGCACCGTCGTGAGGGTACTCGTTTTTGTCCTATCCTTGAGTATTATGGGGTGTGATGATACAGCTTCCATAGAGATACTTGAGGTCAATAACAATGCCCGAAATAAAAATGCTGTTATAATTGTTGGAAAAATTATCCCTTCTGATGGGATGTTGAGTATCTCTTATAGCGGTGAGTGTGGGCAATCCTATTATCATGATGTAGAGACGGTTGAAGGGGTATTTACCAAAACGGTTGAAACGACGTTTATCCGTGATGTAGAACTTTTTTTATCGACACCTAACGGGGGAGAAGCCTCCAAAACTATCCATCTTATCCCTCGTGGAAAAACACCAAAAGAACACGAAAAGGAGTGTGATTATCTTGCATTCGAGAGAGGCAATGAGAATCACTCCGTAGCGTATGTTGTTGAGGAGAGTTGCTATGATATTGGGACTAAATACGGTTCATGTGTCTCTCGAAAACACCTCAATATCGCGTGCAAAGCAGGAACAGACGTCTCTATACCGTTTCGATGTCGAGACCGCCTTGATACGAAAGAGGGTATCGAAGCGGGAAGAATTTAATCAAAGTCTTCCATCGGCATTATCAATAATCGATTTGATGTCAAAAATGACTTGATTTTTATTCTTAAATTGAAGTATTTTGTAGTTATTGTGAGCAACGGCTAAAACGATCGCTTCGTACTCATCCATATTGGGGTTTTGGGTAAGGGTGAGGTTGTATTCATGCTTGACCTCATCTGCGTCCGCCCAATAATCGGTTATATCAACATTACATCCAAACTCTTGGAGTTCTTGTATCACATCAATCACTTTTGAGTTTCGTATATCGGGACAGTTCTCTTTGAAGGTTATCCCTAGAACCAATATCCGTGCCCCATCTATCTTATGCCCTTTTTTAATCATCAGTTTAATCACTTGGTTGGCGACATAGATACCCATGCTGTCATTAAGTCGTCGCCCTGCTAGAATGATCTCAGGGTTATAACCGATGGATTGTGCTTTGTGCGTAAGATAGTAGGGATCGACACCGATACAGTGTCCCCCTACAAGACCGGGTTTAAAGGGCATAAAATTCCACTTTGTCCCCGCAGCCTCTAGTACATCATTGGTGTTAATCCCCAGTTTGTTAAAGATCATAGAGAGCTCATTGACAAACGCAATATTAATATCCCGTTGAGAATTTTCAATAACTTTTGCCGCTTCGGCTACTTTTATTGTAGGGGCTAGGTGCGTTCCTGCTGTGATGATACTTGCGTAGAGCTCATTGACTTTTCTTCCAATTTCGGGGGTACTTCCTGCGGTTACTTTCTTTATTTTTGTAACGGTGTGCTCTTTATCCCCTGGATTAATACGCTCTGGGGAATAGCCACAAAAAAAGTCCTCGTTAAATTTTAGGTGTGAAAATTTTTCAAGGACAGGGACGCACTCCTCTTCGGTAGCCCCAGGATAGACCGTCGATTCATAGATAACTATGTCATCTTTTTTAAGGACTTTTCCTATGGTTTCACTTGCTTTGATAAGAGGTGTCAAATCGGGGCGTTTATTCTTATCGATGGGAGTTGGTACAGTTACAATGAAGATAGTGCAATCTTTAATATCCTCTATATTGAGAGTAAATTCCATCCCATTTGCCAGTGCCTCTTTGAGTTGTGTTTCATTGAGTTCAAGCGTTCGGTCATGACCATTCTTGAGTTCATCGATCCTCCACGAAGAGATGTCAAAACCGACAACTTTGTATTTGGAAGAAAAAGCATGCGCTAGAGGAAGCCCAACGTACCCTAATCCGATAATACATATTTTACTATTTTCTACAGAAATGTCGTTTTGCATTATTTTTTCCCTTTGATGTCATTTATATACCATGATAGTGATTCTTCCAGTCCAGCTTCGAGGGAATGGGTTGGAACATATCCAAGTAATTGTTTTATTTTATCAATATTTGCATTAGAATGTCTAATATCCCCCGCTCTAAAATCTCTATAAATTGCTTTTTTCATCTCAAAATCAGAAAGATTTTTTGCCAACCCTTCATTGATTGCGTGATATAAATTATTGAGTGTTTCACGCCCACCGATTGCTGTATTAAACGCTTCTCCGAACGATTGCTCATTGGTTGCGGTTGCTGCCAAAATATTTGCTTGTACGACATTGGTAATATAGGTGAAATCCCTACTTGTTTCTCCATCACCGTTGATGTAGACCTCTTCCTCTTTTAGAAGTGAACCTACCCATTTGGGAATAACCGCTGCGTAGGCACCATCAGGATCTTGTCTTTTTCCAAAAACATTAAAATAACGCAATCCTATCGTCTCA
>JAABPY010000127.1 GCA_011391735.1 Sulfuricurvum sp.
CACATTCGTAGCAATGGTGCGATACCCCACTTCAATGCGTCCATTGTCAATGGGCTCAACATCAAGGTGAAAACGGGTTTCCATATAGCTACTGGCATCTTTGAATGACAATGCCGATGGGGCATAATAGAGGGCTCCCCCTACATAAATCGGAAAAGGGGTGTTTAGTGGCAATTGCAACTGCGCTTCTAATCCCAAAGGGATAGCGGAATAGATATTCCCATCAATCTTCGTATACTCCCCCTTAATTCCCAATCCAAGTTCCAACCCTCGGACTCCACGAACACTGTTTTGAACCATAAATGAGACCTCCATAAGAGGATCAGGGTTAGCAATACTCAACGAGTTGTTTGCATCCCCATTCAAAAATCGAGCACCAAAATAGGTTGTCCCCAATCCCGAACCACTCCCCATTTTTCCCAAATCAAGACGAAGTTGCCCCTCTACATCACGACTGTTGACATTTGCCTCAATTTGGTGTGCTGCAAAGGCACTTGTAGCGATTAAACTACCTAAAACTATTTTTTTTAACATACTGTTCCTTCATTTATTTTTTTAATGGTTGCTGTGGTACTTTTCCCATCAACAAACGCCACGAGGCGAAGCTCTTTGGCAAACTCTGCCCCCACAACTGCTTTACCCTCATAGTCCCCCCCCTTGACAAGAATATCGGGGGCAATGTTTTGGATGAGTTCGTAGGGGGTTTCATCCCCAAAGAGGACAACATAATCGACCGCTTCAAGGGCGGCTAAAATATAAGCACGATCCTCTTGGGGATTTACAGGACGACTAGGTCCTTTAAGTAGACGTACGGAGTCATCGGTATTAAGCCCTACGATGAGGACATCCCCATAACTTTTCGCCTCTTGGAGATACTTGACGTGCCCAACATGGAGAATATCGAAACAGCCGTTGGTAAAGACGACCGTTTTCCCCTCTTTTTTCAATCGTTGAGAAATCGTGGCTATCTCATCGTGCGATTTGATATGAACCTCCGACGTACTTTGGTGCAAACTTGATTCGTATGCCTCTATCTCCTCCAGCGTCACCGTCGCTGAACCTATTTTTCCAACAACAACCGCCGCCGCATGGTTTGCAAACGGAGCAGCCTCATCAATACTTAGCCCAATACTTAAAGCAAATGATAACGAAGCAATAACGGTATCCCCCGCCCCAGTCACATCATACACCTCTTTTGCCACCGTAGGAAAACGACGCATCGAATTATCATAAATGGCGATCCCATCTTCGGAGAGGGTAATCATCGAACACTCCAAATCGCACGTCTCTTTGAGACTTAGAAGGGCTTTTTGAAGACTTTTATCATCACTAATCGTCACTCCTGTCGCTTCCGATGCCTCTTTTTTATTGGGGGTGAGGAGATATGCCCCTTTGTATTTGCGGTAATCTTTCCCTTTGGGATCAACAAGCACCTTTTTACCCGCTACTTTCGCTATCCCAATCACCTCTTGGGCAACGGTATCCGTAATAACCCCTTTTCCATAATCAGAGAGGATAACCATATCGCACGTATCAATGGCATCAAGGACATAAGCAACAATACTCTTTTCACTCTTGGGTGTAATCGCCTCTTTGGACTCCTTGTCATACCGCAATATTTGCTGATTTGAGGCAATGATACGACTCTTTTTCGACGTTTTTCTCCCCTCTTGTGTGATAAGCCCCTCACACGATGTTCCCAAAAAAAGAAGCATCTTTCGCAACTCTTCCCCATTCTCATCATCACCGATCACCCCAGCGACACTCACACGAGCACCAAGGGCTACAAGATTGTTAATCACATTCCCAGCCCCTCCAAGAACCATCGTTTCACGCGAAATATCAACCACTTGGACAGGGGCTTCAGGGGAGATACGCTCACACCCTCCCCACAAATAGTGGTCAATCATCAAATCCCCGATAACGAGAATACGAGGGTGAACATTTTGAAAGTGACTCATGAAAGCTCCTGCTCGAAAAGACGTTTGATTTCTGGAACGTAGGCTGCAATCCCCTCTTCAAAACTAAAACGGGGTTCATAGCCCAAAAACTCTCGTGTTGTTTGAATATCCGCCTCTGTATGGAATTGATAACGCCCAATATAGGGATTAGGAACATACTCACACACGTAGGATGTTCCCAATTCACGCTGCAAAATATCCACCATTGATTGAAATGAGCGCGCTTTACCTGTCCCCACATTGAAGACACCCGACTCACGAGGAGCTGCCGCTAAAATATTGGCTTGGATAATATCCTCAATATAAATAAAATCACGCAAAATCTGATCGGAGTTTTCAAAGAGTTTCGGATTCTTCCCACTGAGAAGCTGATGTCCAAACTGTACCACCATCGACGACGTTTTATTTTTGAAAAATTCCCGTGCGCCGTATACATTGAAATAGCGCAATCCAACAATCGAGATATTCGGATATTTTTGGGCATACTGACGTGCGGTGTGATCCATCATCAGCTTGGAAAATCCATAAACATTTTGAGGGGCTTCGCAACCTACCACTTGCGGAGATGCAGCGTCACCATAGGTAGCACCCGAAGAGGCATAGATCATATTTGCCCCATGTGCCACCGCCATCTCCAACAAATCAACAAACGCATTGACATTGGTTTGAATCATCAAATCCTGTTCCAACGCCGTCGTATCGGAAATTGCCGCTTCATGATAAACAAAATCAAATGTGTAGCGTGCTGAAATCTCTGCCAACAAACCTTTATCATTTATATCACCACTAATAATATCCCCACGAAACCCAATCAGATTTTTAAAATGACCAAAACTTTTGAGATTGCCATTAGAGAGGGTAAGGTTCGAGCGAAACAAATCCAATACCACGACACGAGCATCGGGATAGTTCTCCTGAAAATAAAAAGCAAGATTAGAACCAATAAATCCCGCCCCCCCTGTAATGAGGATGGTTTTTGTATTAAAATCAACGTCGCTATAGCGCATAAAATGTCCTTGAGGATATAAGTGTATTATTGTAACAAAGGTATCATTAAAAGAGAAAAAAGTTAGAGTTGTTTAAGATAGTTGAGAATATAATGGCACTCAAATTTTAATACGGAGAAACAAATGAAAAAAATTGCTCTTGCAATGTTATTCGCTGGTGTGTCATTGATGGCGGCTGATGGAAAAGCTCTTTCTGCTAAATGTGCTGCATGTCACGGTGCTAACTTCGAAAAAGCGGCTCTTGGTAAATCGGCAATCGTAAAAGGTCAATCAGCTGCTGCTATCGAAGCTTCTTTGAAAGCATACAAAGCGGGTACTCAAAACAAAGCGGGTATGGGTGCATTGATGAAAGGTCAAGTGGCTGCTATGTCTGACGCTGATATGAAAGCAGTTGCTACTTACGCAGCTACTGGTAAATAATTCTACTTCTCACCGCATTTGCGGTGGGTTTCTTCTCACTCATTTTTTTATTCGGGTTTATAATTCCTCTTTTTGAGTTCTTCTTTTTTACGATCTTGTTGCGCTGCATCGTTTAGCTCACTCTCATCATCGTACATCACTTGATTCATCATCTTCGTTTCATCATCGAATTGACCGTTTTTGATCCCCCACAAAAAAGCGCCCAAGGCTATGCCACCCAACACCAGTGATGCCCCTAGCATCATCGCAATTACCCAACTATCCATTTTTGAATCCTTATTTATACATCAAACGACTACGCATCGAGTTAGCTACTACTAATAGTGAACTAATCGACATTGAAATCGCCGCAATCAACGGAATCACATAGCCCATCATCGCTAAGGGGATCGTAATAGAGTTATACACCAACGAAACCCCAAGGTTTTGCTTAATAAGCCCATACGTTCGTCGTCCTATCGCAAACGCTTCTACCAATGAAACAAGGGAATCATTGAGCAAGACAACATCACTCACCTCGATGGCAATATCGCTCCCGTTACCCATCGCAATTCCTATATCCGCACGAGCAAGAGCGAGAAGATCATTAACCCCATCCCCTGCCATAACAACCACGTGCCCCTCATTATGGGCTTGGGCAACAAACTCTGCTTTTGCCTCAGGGTTCAAATGGGCGTGCACCTCATCAATCCCTACATCACGTGCCACACGGTGCGCTGCTGATGGATGATCTCCCGTAAGCATGACTACCCGTAACCCAAATTTTTTCAAAGCGACTATCGATTCAGATGCCCCCTCTTTGGGAAGATCCCGTAGATGATACGTTGCAACCAATACCCCATCTACGGCATAATAAAAAAGACTTTTATCACTGAATGAGTCAACCGTAATCCCCATATCTTTCATGAGAAGGGCATTCCCCCCCGCAATCATCATCTCATTCACACGTGCCACAATCCCGTGCGCTGGAATTTCCTGCGCCTCTTGAAGAAGCCCTTGTTCCACCGTCTCATCGTGACGCTCTACATACTCCATAACTCCACGGCTAATAGGGTGTTTGGATGCACTCACGAGAGAATAGAGATGGGAGTTCTCAAACGGATGATGGATAACTTCCTCTACCACTTCGGGGCGACCTTGGGTAATTGTCCCTGTTTTATCGAGAACCACCATAGAGGCTTTGGCTATTGTCTCGATCTGAGCCGCTGATTTGAAAAGTATCCCCCTCTTCGCCCCCAATCCAAGCCCCACTAAGGTTGCTACGGGAGTTGCAAGAGCAAGTGCACACGGACAGGCGATAATAATGACCGAAATGCCTACCATCAACGCTCTATCAAAGCTGTCTTGACCAAAATACCACACCCAAAAGGTGGCAATGGACAAAAAGAGAATTGTTGAGGAGAAATGTTGCGACAGCCGATTCGCCAACTGCTCGATATTAGGTTTCTTCGCCATCGCATTTTCAAGGAGATTCACGAGATGGGAGAGGGTAGAATTAGCGAAATCTTTCGTCGCTTTGTAGTGTATCAGAGCATCAATACTGGTCGTTCCACTAATAATCGACTCACCCTTACGTTTAAAAATCGGCTCCGATTCCCCCGTAAGGTTCGATTCATCGAAACTCCCCTCACCGCTTATCACTTCACCATCGATGGCAGCACGCTCACCGCTACGAATTCGAAGAATATCTCCGACTTTTACCTCATTGACATTCACTTCACGAGTGATCTCCCCCTCGACAATACTCACTTCAGAAGGGATATGCTTGCTCATCATATCAAGAGTATCAGCAGCACTTTTACGGCTCAACACCTCCAAAAACTTCCCAAAGAGGACAAAAGTGATAATCATCGCTACCGAATCAAAATATGCTTCCCCTTTTTCCAATACGGTAATATAAATAGAATAAAAATACGCCAAGCTTGAACCCGTTACGACGAGTAAATCCATCGTCACCGCTTTGTTTTTCAATCCATAATAAGCCCCACGATAGAAAACCCATCCACTATAAAAAAGGACAGGAGTTGCCAGCACCCATTCCGCAATATTGAGAATCGTCTTGATCTCTTGGGTAATCCCTGTAAAATACCCCGCATACTGAGCAACCGCCACCCACATAATATTCATCACGGCAAATGTCGCAACCGCCATACGAAGATAATACTCCTTGCGCTCTTTGTTGACACGTACCTCTTGAAGGGAAGTATCGTAGGGAAATGCGTTGTATCCAATAGCACGGATCATATCAATAATGGCAGAAAGCTTAAGGGTTTCACCATCCCATGTAATACGCGCTTTGTTATTCGTATAGTTGATATGGGCTTCCAAAACTCCGGGCATTTTATGGAGTGCTTTTTCATTGAGCCACACACACGCGGCGCAGTGTATCCCCTCAATCACCAACGAAACTTGCAACCACCCTTCTGGGGTCTTGGTGATAAAACGCTCCGCAAAAGCAGGGGTATCAAAATTGGTACTCGTCTCAAATTGTTCAGTAGGAGGTGCGAGGGTCGTCTCCCCCATTTTGGTATAAAAGCTCTCCAGCCCTTCATCACGCAACAGATGAAAAATCCCTTGACACCCTTTACAGCAAAAACGGTGATTGCCATCGTGGATCATCACTGAGTCGCTAAATTCTAAATGGCAATGATCGCATTTGACCTTAGACATACTCGAACTTCCCGAATTCTCGATTTTTTCGGACATAGTTGTACTGCCCGCAAATACCTTGCATCACAATATAAACGCCACTGCACGAGCGCAGAGCAAATCCTATTTCCATCGCAAGATTTGCCGTCGCTTCAAGTGGATCTATACTAAAAGGAACCATCGCTCCCGTAAAAATAACTGTTTTTTGCAACGCCAATTGGGCAATAGTATCCGCACTTAACTCCATCGTATCGGTACCGTGTACCACAATAATCACTTTTTCTTCGGAAGTGGCAATTGTTTGGGCAAGTAACCCCCTATCACCGTCATCCATCTCCAATGAGTCTTTATAGAGTATCCCCAGTATATCAATATCAATGACCAAAGCGTTGACTATTGCTTCAACCGCACGATTATCCTTCGGGACGAAAAGCTCACCACTTTGTGGATTATAACGCTTATTAAACGTCCCCCCTGTATTGAGTATCAGCATAAAAGTTCCCGTAAGGAGTGGATGATTTTAGTCGCTTTTGAGGTTGTAGCCGTATGAGAGAGGAGAATATTCTCACCCACCCCTGCTTTTAAAGCAGCTTCGATGTCACGCTCATTATCCCCAATCATCACCGAGTTTTCCATATCCAAATCGTACGTTGCTTGCGCCTCCAAAAACATCCCTGCTTCGGGTTTGCGACATGTACACGTTCCGTCAATACTTTCATGATGGGGG
>JAABPY010000128.1 GCA_011391735.1 Sulfuricurvum sp.
GATAAATATGGGTAATGGTAACACCAAGAGTTTGGAAATGCTCCACCATCCAGCCACTGAGTTGCGCAAAATCCTCTTCACTGTAGTAGCCACGTGAAATCCCCGATTGGTTCGTGACGATGATAATGAGATAACCCCCCTCTTGATAAACACGACATACGTCGATGATGCCATCCATAAGTTCAAAATCTTCAATCTTATGAAGATAATTTTTCTCAATATTAACGACCCCATCGCGGTCGAGAAAAAGAGCCTTAGGCAACACCGCCCCCAAAAAGCTCTTTTTCGATAATGTCACAAAGGATATGCCCGATGAGAATATGAGATTCTTGAATACGGGGGGTCGCATTTGAAGGGATAATAATTGCGAAATCCGCCATTTGCGCCATTTTACCGCCATCGCGTCCGACGAGTGCGACCGTTATCACCCCTCTATCTTTCGCCGATTCGAACGCATTGAGTATATTTTGCGAATTCCCAGAGGTGGAGATACCGATAAATAAATCCCCCTCTTGAGCCATCCCCTCCAACTGACGGGAGAAGACTTTGTCATACCCATAATCATTTCCAATAGCAGTGAGATTAGAACTGTCCGTCGTCAATGCAAGCGAAGGGATCGAAGGGCGATCAAACCCATAACGCCCCACCAACTCTGCTGCAATATGCTGTGCATCCGCCGCTGAACCGCCATTACCTGCAAGCATCGTTTTTTTACCTCGTCGATACACCGCCACACACTCTTGCGCAACAGTAACAATGGTATTCAAAAGCGTATCGTTATCTAAAATGGCTTGTTTTGTTGCCGCTGAATCGGCGATTTGTTTGATGATGTAATTTTTCATTCTAACTATCCTTATTTAGTATCGTATCCCCGTCACCGAACGCACTTTCTCAATAATCGGCTGCGCAACAGCACTCGCTTTTATCGCACCATTTTTTAAAATCTCTCGCACATCATCCTGATGTGTTTCATAATACTCACGCTTCTGGCGATAAGGGGCAAAATAGTCCCACATCACTTCGGCAAGGTAGAGCTTGAAATGACCGTGCCCTTCCCCCCCACGCATATATCGCTCTTGCAGTTCAATACGCTCATTAGCATTGAGGAAGAGTTTGACAATATTATAGACATTGCACCCCTCGAACTCTTTGGGCTCTTCTACCCCGATTACTTCGGTCACAATCTTTTTGACCGTTTTAAGTTGGCTTTTCTCTTCCCCGAAAATCGTGATGGTGTTTCCATAACTCTTCGACATCTTTTGTCCATCTGTACCGGGGACAGTCGCCACATTTTCATCGACTCGAAACTCAGGGAGGGTAAAGATATCGCCGTATTGATTGTTAAATTTGAGAGCAATATCCCGTGCAATCTCGACGTGCTGTATTTGATCTTTTCCCACAGGGACGACTTGCGAACCAAAGAGTAAAATATCGGCTGCCATAAGGACAGGATATGAAAAAAGGCTATGATTGGAAGCAATCCCTTTTGCCGTTTTGTCTTTGTAGCTATGCGCCCGCTCCAGTAACCCCATCGGGGTAAATCCAGAGAGTATCCAATACAGTTCTAATACCTCTTTCACGTCCGATTGCACCCAAAAAGTACTTTTCTCAGGGTTCATCCCTAATGCTAAAAAGTCCGTTGCCGCTTGCATCGTAAGATGGCTCAAACGTCCCCCGTCACTAAGGGAAGACATCGCATGATAATTGGCGATAAACGCAAACACTTCATGATCGTTTTGTGATTCGATCATAGGAAGGATCGAACCAAAATAATTTCCAATATGTAAATCGCCTGATGGCTGGATACCTGTTAAAACGCGCACGAGCACTCCTTGAATAAGGATAATTCTACCAAATAGTGACTTAAGCTTTCTCTTAAGAAAAAGTATGCTAAATTACCACCATATCAAGTGTAAAAGGATTTAAAATGAATGTTCAAATTCGCTCCAAAGAAATTACCCTCACCCCTCACTTAAACAGTCACATTGAGACTGCTATCGAAAATTTTAAACGTTACCATTTGGATATTACGACGGTCAATGTTCTCATTGCCAAAGAAAAACAGGGTGTTAGTGTTGAATTTGATATCCATATCGGTCATGCACAGCCTGTTGTTATCTCCGATAGTGATCACAATCTTGACGCTGCTATCGACCTCGCCATTGGGCGTGCTAACAAAGCACTAGGACGATTGCATGACAAAATGAAAGAT
The DNA here is from genome assembly GCA_011391735.1 of Sulfuricurvum sp. Classification (GTDB taxonomy): domain Bacteria; phylum Campylobacterota; class Campylobacteria; order Campylobacterales; family Sulfurimonadaceae; genus Sulfuricurvum. The sequence goes on from JAABPY010000128.1 coordinate 2,213, forward strand.
CATCACGCAACTCCACTACGGGATATGGAAGTTCCAGGAGAAGAAGTAGAAATGGAAGCGGAAGCGCAATAATACGGTTATGAGTAAAATCACTATTGTATGCCCCCATTGCGGGGGTGTGAATGCCATCCCTCTCAAAGAGTCTTATACGAAAGCTTCTTGTGGTCATTGTAAAAACTCCCTTCTTGATACCAAGCCCATCTCTGTGGATGTCTCTTCCTTTGATCGATTAATGCTTAATGATGAACGTTTGATACTTGCTGATTTTTGGGCACCGTGGTGCGGACCGTGTAAAAGTATGGCTCCCTCTTTCGAAGAAGCCGCCCGAAGTTTCCCCCTCAAAGCTCAGTTTATCAAGATCAATACCGAAGAGATTCAACAGCTAGGATCACGTTTTGGTATCCGCTCTATCCCCACTGTCATCGCCTTTAAAAATAATCGAATTGTGGATCAATTCAGCGGTGCTTTACCTACCCCTCAAATTATTGCTTTTGTCAAAAAACATTTGTAGCGATTAATCTCTTTTCGCTACACTTCCTCACTTTATTACGAGGAAAAAAAATGTACAACTGGGTTCTTTGGTTTCATATTATCTCAATGGTCTCATGGTTCGCCGTCCTCTTTTATCTCCCACGCCTCTTTGTTTATCATGTCGAGAACAGTAATAACGCAGGGTTTCTTGAGGTAATTCACGTCATGGAGATGAAGATTTACAAATATATCGGCGTTCCTGCATTTTGGGCAACGTTACTATCGGGTATTGCCTTGATCGTGATGTCCACACAGCATTATGGAATGAATGTCTTTGCTATGGGAGGATGGATGCACGCCAAACTCACCCTTGTAGCGATTCTCGTCGCTTACTTTTTTTCATTGGGACATTATCGTCTCAAACTCAAAGAAAATGCTAATTATAAAAGCGGAAAGTTTTTTCGGATGTATAATGAAGTACCGACCTTATTATTGATCGGCATTGTTGCGTTGGTGGTTGTGAAACCGTTTTGATTTAAAATATAGTTTCAATGTAAGTAACACTTTTTATTGGGAAAACGCCAAAGGTAGATATTAATAATTAGTATTACTTTCTTTATTGTAAAATTAAGATTCTTTGCGATAGACTCTTCTGTTATAGATAAACGAAAGAGTGTATGGAAATGACAAATCGACAAATAAGCGACAAGAACTTTTTTCAACTAATATCCCATCATCTTCCCGATATGCTTTGGGCCAAAGATATAGATGGACGCTATTTTTTTGCCAATAAGGTGATTTGTGACAATCTTTTGATGGCTATCCCTGAAGAGGTCATTGGAAAAAATGATGTTTATTTTGCAATGAGGGAGCGAGAGAAGCATCCAGAAAACCCAAAATGGCATACCTTTGGTGAGTTGTGCCACAACAGTGATGATGTTGTTTTAGAAACAATGAAAGCGATGGAGTTTGAAGAGTATGGCAACATACGGGGAGAATTGACCTATTTAAAAGTACATAAGGCTCCTCTTTTCGATGAAGAAGGGGTTCTTATTGGTACGATAGGAAGCGGTCGTAATATTACTATTGAGAAGAAACTTGAAAAGAAACTTTTAGCCATTACTGATCTCATAAACAGTGGACCCATGGTCGTCTTTGAATGGAGTGCGGACGCTGGATGGCCTATTCAAAACGTTTCCCAAAATGTAGAGGCTATTTTGGGAATCAGTTATGAGAAACTTATGAATGGATCGGTAAACTTTTCCGACTATATCCACCCTGATGATATCAACCGTGTTTCCCAAGAGGTGGGGGAGTATCTTTCCAAAAAAGTACAATTTTTTACCCAACACTATCGTATTTTTAATGCAGAAAGTCCTATATGGGTAAAGGATTTTACCGTCGTAGAGTATAACGAAACATTGGTACCCCAATCCATCAAGGGGTATTTATTCGATAATAGCACAGAAGTAGAGGCCCAACTGGAAATCCAAAGGGTGAGTCACACCGACTTACTCACCACCCTTCCCAATCGTCAAAAAATGCAATTGGATATGGAAAAGACTATTTATGGGTGTGTTGTTTTTAATATTGACAAATTTAGAGAGATTAATGATCTTTTTGGGGTGAGTATCGGAGATTCGATATTAATTCAAGTTGCTCAATGGTTCAAAAATATCGCTCTTGATGTCTATCGTATAGGGGGAGATGAGTTTGCCCTCCTCTTGCATAAACCAATAACATGGGAAGCATTAGAGGTCTCTATCAAAGAGTGGCTAGAGCAATTATCCCAAACGCTGTTTCATATTGCAAGCGAGCTGATTTCCCTACGGATGAATATCGGCGTGGCACTAGGAAATGAGAAGCTATTGACCCAAGCGGATATCGCGCTTCACAATGCCAAAGAGGCAAAAGTCCCCTACGCTCTTTATGAAGTATCCGAAAATATCGAAGAGATCTATCGCACCAATATTGCTATGACAGCGACGATCCATAAAGCACTTTCTGAGAAACATATCGTCTGTTATTATCAACCAATTATCGATTTTGCGACAGGTAAGACCACCAAATATGAAACTTTGGTACGCCTTATCGATGACTCAGGCTCGATCGTTCCTCCTTTGTTTTTCTTACCCATTGCGAAAAAAACAAAACTCTACTCCCAAATTACTCGCTGTGTTGTCCAGCAAGCGTGTAGAGTGTTTTCGAAACGAGAGGAGGAGTTTTCGATCAACCTCTCTGTTGATGATATTGAAGATCCCAAGACGGTTCAAACGATTATCAGCACACTGCTAGCAACCAATACGGCTTCACGTGTTGTCTTTGAAATTCTTGAGTCGGAGGGGATCGAAAACTATGCATCTATTCAATGTTTTATCACGCAAGTCAAAGCACTCGGAGCGAAGATAGCCATTGATGATTTTGGGAGTGGGTACTCCAACTTTGAACACATCCTCAAGCTCAATGTCGATTACATCAAAATAGATGGTTCATTGGTGCGCAATATCGTCAAGGATAAGCGACATGCGATTATTGTCGAAACCATTGTTGATTTCTCTCGCAAAATCGGAGCAAAAACAATAGCCGAATTTGTCAGTGATGAGGCGATATTTGAAACGTTAAAAGCGTTGGGGGTTGATTATTCGCAAGGATATTATACAGGGGAACCGAGGCCACTCGTATGATGAAAATCTCCCCTTTTTTACTCTTAATTTCGGCTGTTTTAAGTGGTCAAACCCTTACTCTTGGTGTCTTTACCTATCGTACCCCTGAAAAAATCCTCAAAGAATACCAACCTATTGCTGACTATATTTCACGTGAATTAAAGATGGACATTATCGTCAAACCCCTTAGCCAAGAGAAGCTTGAACAGGGGGTAAGCAAGGGGGAAATTGACATCATCGCCACCAACCCTACCCATTATCTCTCCTTACAAAAACAGATGAAAACAACGGGGGCGATAGCAACCCTCGTCAAACGCTACGGCACGGTCACCACCCCCTATCTTGGGGGAGTGATTATCACCCGCTCCAACAACGCCAATATCCGCTCTCTCTCAGGACTTCGGGGAAAAACAATCGCTATCCCTGGAAAAAAGTTTTTGGGAGGGTATCAAACGCAAGCGTATGAACTTCTAAAAGCGGGGATAGATGTTGATAAAGCAATAACACCCGTAGTGGTTAAAAATCATGAAGCTGTTGTGAATGCTGTACTCTTGGGAAAAGTCGATGCAGGGTTTATCCGAAGCGGCATTCTTGAGGAGATGATAGGAGATGAAAAGCTCAAGGCTCACGATATTTTTGTACTCCATGAGCAAAAATCCGCTTACTTTCCCCTCAAAACATCGACGAACCTCTATTCTGAATGGGCGATCGTCGCGTCTAAAAAGCTGAATGTAGAGACGGTGTCCAAAATTGCCGTTGCCCTTTATGGCTATAAAAATCCGAAAATAGGGAATGACATTATTGCTGGCTTTACCATACCAGGGGACTATGCCAATATCGATGCCTTAGCACGAACGTTACGAATCCCCCCCTACGATACGCTTCCCTCTTTTACCCTTGGGGATATTTGGAAGAAATATGGTGTTTTTATCCTTATTTTCACCTCTATACTGACTCTTTTTGTTAGTATACTTGGGGTGCTGTATCGCAAAGCGAGATTTGAGCAAAAATATGCCCAATCTATTTTAAATACAATACCAACCCCCATCATTGTGACCGATGGAACCCATCTCATTAATGCTAACACTGCATTTTTAAATTTTGTAGAGTTTGAGACCGTGGAGACGTTTAAAAAGAACCATGATTGCATTTGTAACTTGTTTGAAGAGGGGGATACCAATGAATATCTCCGTACCAATATGAACGATACCACATGGATAGAGTATATTATTGAGCGTCCAGAGAAAAATCATAAAGTCAAGATCACCGTCAATGGGATAACACGGTTTTTTAAAGTCACTGTTTCTATGGTCTACTACAACGATTTAATCCGTTACATCGCTATTTTTGATGATATATCCCAACTTCTCAATCAATCCACAACCGATGCCCTCACCGCAATCGCCAACCGAACCCATTTTAATCTTCTTTTTAAACACACCCTTTATGTTGCCAAACGCGAACACACCCCCTTAAGCCTTATCTTCTTCGATATTGACCATTTTAAAGCGGTGAACGATACGTATGGGCATTTGGTGGGGGATGATGTGTTGCGTCATTTGGCAAACGTGACAAAAAACAGTTTGCGTAAAAGTGATATTATCGCGCGATGGGGAGGAGAGGAGTTTATTATTGTTCTTCCCAATACCTCTTTGACTTCTGCCTCTTTGATAGCGCAAACGTTGCGAAAAACAATCGAGGACGAAGAATTTGCCATTGTCCAACACGTCACCTGTTCTTTTGGTGTAGCGCAACTGCAAGAGCCAGAAGAGGGGGAAAAACTCCTCCTACGTCTTGATGAGCTACTGTACCGTGCCAAAGAAAATGGGCGTAATAGGGTTGAGGTAGGGTGAAGCTTACTCCATGCACCCAATCCCTATAAACTCTTTTTGATACTTTTCACACTCACGTGCGGGTATTTGCAATAGACGGGGATTTTTTTGGGGATCTAACCACCGCAACATCTCCACAAGGGGGGTTTCATCCATCGCCGTACATCCTGCTGTAGGGGTATTTTTACCATTCTTGAGATGAAAGAAAATACACGACCCTCGCCCTGCACTCTGCGTAGGATTGTAACCGATCACGGCACCGTACCGATACACCCCATCGGCTCTGTGCATCACTTCATAGCTTTTGGGTGGATGAAGAGGATCGAATAAAGCCATTTGATTATAATGGATATCATCACTATCATCCACGCAAATTAAAGTGTTATCGGCATAATAATAGGGCATTGCCCCAAGCGGATTTTTATCGTAACCAAACGTAGTATGGATTTCAAAAACTCCTGCGGGGCTTCGTCCATCCCCCTCATTTTTGAGAGGCTCATCCCCACTACTCCAACCCAAACCGCTTCGCCCTAGTGTAACCGATGAAGGTTCCCCTACTTTGTACCAAAACTCCCCTTTTTCATACCTCTGAAGCGTTGCTGTTGTCGAATTTAGTTTGGGAGAAATAACTAAAATTAGTTGTTCGTTAGCTCTTAAAAACGATGTAATTGCCAAAATAATCAAAATAAAAACTGTTTTAACCATATTTTGTACCTAAACTTAGTTTACTTTAAAGAGAGGTAGTATAGCATAAGGAAAATCAAGGGGGTAGAGAAGATGAATGTTACGGTACGAAAAGCTCAAGAAAGCGATGCACTTTTTATAGCCCAAGCACTATTGGAGAGCTCTCGTGCCGGAAAAAAGGTAGGAATCTTTGATTTTATCTTTAACACTTCGGATGATGCAACTCTTTTGGACTATTTACGCAAATTTACAGTGACAACAACGAAAAGTTATTGCCATTTTTCAAACTTTATGATCGCCGTTGTGGATGGGGTTGATGCAGGGACGATTTGCGGCTATGAGCCTCGCATTGCCACCCATGATATTTTTGCCCGTGCCCTTGAAGAGGTGGGAATCGATGAGAGCTACCATGAGAGGATCGCAGGGTATCTTTTGTGTGAGCCTGAAATCGATAATCAAACATGGGTATGTGATTTTATGGTCGTTAAGCCTGAATTTAAGAGTCTTGAAATCCTCAAAGAGATGGTGCGAAAAAGTATGCTCACCGCCCGCCTCAAAGGGTACCGAAAAGTACAAGCAATGGTTGAAATTGGTTCGGTTGAGACAGAAATTATCTACAAAAAGCTAGGGTTTAGTGTCATTGATGAAAAACGAAGCGATTATTACGAAGAGCAATTTGGACGCTCGGGTATACTAAGACTGCAAATCATCCTCTAGTGAACGAGAAACACCAACCCTCTCTTCTACAAGTCTTAGGGCTTGGTACCGCAATCCTCCTTGTCGCTGGCAATATGATCGGCTCTGGGGTATTTAAAAAAATCACCCCCATGGCTTCGGAACTAGGCAGTAGCTCCCTTATCTTATGGGCGTGGGCGGTTGCGGGTCTTATTACGATGTTGGGGGCGTTTAGTTTCGCATCGCTGGCAACAACGACCAAAGAGGCAGGGGGACAGTTTCAGTATTTCAAAAACGTCTTCGGCGGATTTTTTGGCTTTATCTACGGATGGAGTTTTTTCACCGTTATTAGTACCGCATCCATCGCATCCATCGCCTACGTTTTTGCCGAATCTCTTGTCAATCTTTTTGGCATACCCAAAATTTTGGAACCCTACAGCTCGTACACATTGATGGGAACCATCACCCCTTTTGAAAACGCATCGGTAAAACTCATCGCCATTACCGCATTAATCTCTCTTACACTGTTTAATATCCGTGGTGTTGAGGGGGGTGGATGGCTTAGTAATATTGTTACGGGGGCGAAAATATTAGGGATTGTATTGCTCATTGCATTAGGGCTAAGCTACAATGGCAATCCAACCGTTGCTTCTGTTGCTCTCCCTGCCGTCCATACCGCTCAGATGGGGGACATACTGCGTATCAGTGCTTTTTTTACCGCCATGCTCGGAGCTTTTTGGGCGTACGATGGGTGGGTCAACATCACCAATATGGCAAGTGAATTCAAAAACCCTACGAAAAATGTCCCTCGTGCTATCATTATCGCAACCGCCCTCACCATGTCCCTTTATATTTTGGTCAACTATGCCTATCTCCAAGTCCTCACCCCTGCCGATTTTGCCCGTCTTAGTACCCAAGAGGGGAGTATTGCAGCCGTAGAGGTAGCAGGTGTCGTCATGGGTTCTTTTGGAATGACGGTCATCTCCGTTTTGATTATGATCTCGACGTTTGGAGCGACGCAAGCTAGTACCATGTCAGCGGCACGGGTTTATTATCAAATGTCCAAAGAGGGGTATTTTTTCAAACCTTTTTCACGTGTCCATAAACGGTTTCGAACCCCTCATATTTCACTCATCGGACAGATGATTTGGGCGTGTTTACTTATCATCAGCGGCACCTTCGATCAACTCACCGATATGCTCATCTTCGCTGCCTTCATCTTCTATGGCTTGGGTGCGGTTGCGGTGATCCGTCTCAAAATGCAGGGGAAACTCTCTTTTACCTTTGGCTATCCCTATGTCCCTCTCTTATTTCTACTTTGCTGTAGTGTTATCGTCATAAATGCCATCTACACCCGCCCCCTTGAATCCCTCACAGGTCTTGGATTGATGATTATGGGTCTCCCTTTTTATTTTTATTTTCGTGCTATTCAAAAGAACTAAATCACGCTAACACTCTGCTAACACTTGTATGGGATAATAACACCATCAGAATAGAAAGAGGAGAGTCCATGAAAACGTTAACGTTGATCGCACTTTTAAGCGTCGCTGCATTCTCAGCCGATTACAGAACAATGTCGACAACCGATATGCAAGCGATGAAAGGGAGTGTTCCTGAAGCCGATCGTGCCGCTTTTCAAAGTGAAATGCAAACGAGGGTTCAAGACATGAGTACATCAGAGCGTCAAAGTATGCAACAAAACAAATCAGGTTCACACGATGGATCAGGGTCACAAATGCGCAAGGGCAATGGCTCTGGTGGTGGTATGCAACGTCAAGGAGGGAGATAATCATGCAAGTTACTACATCCACTCAAACACAACAAATGCAACAAACCCAAACACGTAAAATGGACGGATCAGGAGGGGGTCAAGGTGGTGGAATGAAAGAGACGATGCAAGCGTTATCGCCTGAAGATCGTACCGCTGTTCGTGAACAAATGGCTTCATTATCACAGACAGATCGCACGAGTATGAAAGATCAAATGGCACAATTGGATACAACGTCTCTCACATCCGAAGATTTGGGTAAGACCCTTATGAGTATGTTAACCGCACTTCAAGAGCCTACGACAGCCGCCACTCAAACAACTTTAGATACATACGCTTAAACAAAGGAAACACCATGAAAAAGATCACAACAAAAATAGCCTCTTTCTCCCTTGCCCTCTCCACTCTACTTTGGTTCAGTGGATGCGATAGCAGTGATACCACAACACCAGCAGTAACCCCAGTCGCTACAACCACCCTAACGGGAGTCGTTGCTGATGGGTATCTCGTAGGTGCCAAAGTGTGTTTGGACAAAAATTATAATGATGTGTGTGATGCGGATGAACCGTTTGTCCTCACCGATAGCACAGGTCGATATACTTTTAGCCTTCCCGAGATGGCAGCCACACAACTTCCAATCATTGTCGAAGCCGATGAAAATACCGTTGATTTGGATACCAATACCACGATTGGTACAAAATGGCACTTTAAAGCCAATTCAAGCAATAGTAGCTTTATCTCTCCCTTAAGTACGTTAGTTGCGCAAGAGATGGCATTAAATTCTACGTTGACACTCGAGCAAGCGATGGCTAATCTACAAACCGAATTGGGACTTGATATTAACACGACGATCGACTATGTGGCTGCCAATAATACCAAAGCGCACAATGCGGCAAAAATCATAGCCCATTCGTTAGCAAACACAGAAACAAGCTTAAGTGCAATTGCGACAACGACCGATGCCCGTACGATTCGTCTCCTTGCAGCCAAACAAGTCCGCTCTCAAACAGCCGCCATTGGAGCCAATGCCATAAGTGGAAATACCTCGTATCTTTGTGATGTTAATACCACTGATGTCACTGCTCAAGTCACTGAATTAACAACGGCTATAAGCGCATCGTTATCTCCACAGCTTCAAGCAGACTTGCTCTTTATGTGGGAAGAGGAGCGATTGGCACGGGATGTTTATAATGCGATGTACGCCAAATGGGGTTCCAAAGTTTTCACGAATATCGCCACAAATGGAGAACAAACCCATATCAACAGTGTTAAATCGATGATTGATAAATACCAAGTCAACACAACAGGCTATACTGAACCAGCCGTAGCAGGAGTTTTCATTAATCAAGATCTCCAATCATTGTATAATGACCTTATAGCAAAAGGAAGTGTTTCGGTTACCGAAGCGTACAAAGTGGGAGTTTTGATCGAAGAAACGGACATTGCAGACTTGGATCAACGATTGCTCCCGACTGATTTACCAGCGGATATTCGTGCGGTGTATGAAAACTTACGCAAAGGTTCTTATAGCCACCTAGCGGCTTTTAACAAACAACTCTAACAAAAAC
>JAABPY010000129.1 GCA_011391735.1 Sulfuricurvum sp.
GGTGATTCTGTCACATCAACCACGACAACATCGATATTTTGGGTATCAAACGGTTTGGTATGTTTTAAAGAAGAGAGATGAAATCGTTGATCTTTAATAAAAAGCTTTTCTACTTTTGTGACCACATAATGGGCAGTTGATTCACTCACTTCATAATCAACACCAAGATGTTTGAAAGTACGATACTCTCGATAGTATTCAAGTGTCAAAAGGAACTCATCACGGGGAACAAGGCTTCTTGTTCGTCCCCCTTTTACTTTACCTTGACTATAGTGTTTGGTTAGCACATCTACCATCATTTTAAAGGTCTCTCGTGAAACGCCTGTAACACGTTTGAAATCCTCGTCGCTGAGCTTATTGACTCTCTTTCCTCATAGCGATTTTAAAAAAAAGATAATTAATCGAAATGCCTATTTTACGGTGTTTTAAAGGATTTTACTCATTTTATCAATCAAATGTAACTGATAAACTTTATCAAAAATTGTCAGTAGATAATGATCTATCGATCCTTTTTACTTGCTAATCACTCAAATGATTTAAAATCTAACTTTTTTGTTGCTACTCCTTGAAGAGCAATAATTGAAATTATCTAGGGAAAGCCCAAAAAATAGGGGTCTTAAATATTATCAAATATGAGTAAGTGCTATGAGGAAAGGGAGTATTGACTTTATGATATTTAATTGTTTTTGCCATCGTACAATTTTAACAGTATTAGACGTTTTTTACTAGAGGTTTTAGGAGAGGTCTAATAAGCTTATCTCTAGTGTCATCGTAGCGCTTCGTTTCTAAAATGAGGGAAATTTTTGTAGAGGGTATTTCATCTACGATGATGATTGCAGAAGTATTAAAGGCACTTCTTGTCAGGTGAGAGCGCAGAGTGATTTCGGTCTCCATTGTAGGGGCATTAAACATTAACTCTTTCGTACTTTTGTACACAGATGAGGTGAGGGTGTTAAATGTTTTGAGCGTAATAAATCGAACCTCTTCACGATTGAGAAAAAATTGTCCATCAATCTCAAAATCGATTTTACCTTCTGTAGCATTGCGATTGATGGTTGAATACATAAGAGGGTAGGAAGGGATGACCTTTTTGTCGATGGTAATGGATGAGCGAATCAGACGATAGTTTAAAAATCGTTCTTTGATGATACGATAATGGATACCTTGATCTTCAAGCTCCATCCGTTTGTTATAAAGTTCTAAACGCTCTTCGATAGAGGCAGGGAGAATTTGGCGCGAAATGGGAGAAAACATCTCATCCATAAGACGATGTTGTTGGTCCCGTTGCATCGAAAGACCAAATAGACAGCCACAATAGTCTTGGCGGTAGAGCTGCTCCTCTTTACTTACACGGCTTTGATCATTGCTTCCGCCGTTTTTGCGGTAATCAAAGGCGATAAATTCGACACCGTGAGAATCGTAAAAAGCATCACCTGATTTCTTGAGCTGTTCTTGTGATTTTAGAGGACTAACGAGCAATGTTGTGGTTATGGATTTTTCACCCAGTTCTAACGCTTTGTAAGCACTTACTTCGAACCGACGGTCAAAACACACGGCGCAACGAGCCCCTTTTTCAGGCTCTTTTTCCAAACCTCGAACAGCATCCATCCACGCTTCGTAGTCGTATTGCCCTTCGATGAGCTCAATACCCAATTTTTTACAGCTTCGTTGTACGTCCAAATATCGGAGTTGATACTCGCTATAGGGGTGGATATTGGGATCATAGAAGAACCCGATGAGTTTTTCATCGGGGAACTCCTGTTGCAACTTCTCCATAAAGAAATGGGAATCAACGCTGCAACAGATGTGGACGAGCATACTTAGTCGCGAGCCGCTAAAATTTCGACTTTTTCAATAACGTCACGCATGGCAATAGAGTCAAGAACTGCCATAGACTCTGCATCATCTTTCTCAATGCCACCAAATACTGTGTGAACCCCATCAAGGTGTGGCGTTGATGCGAAACAGATGAAAAATTGGCTTCCACCTGTATTAGGGCCTGCGTGTGCCATTGACAATGTTCCCTTAACGTGACGGTGTGTGTTCAGTTTTGTTTCACATGGGATTGCCCAACCTGGACCACCTGTACCAGAACCTGTAGGACAACCGCCTTGAGCCATAAATCCAGGGATGACACGGTGGAAGTTAAGACCGTTATAATAGCCATCGTTAACAAGGGCTGCGAAGTTAGCAACTGTATTAGGAGTCTCTTCGTTATAAAGTTTAATCCACATAACCCCTTTGGCAGTGGTCATTTTAGCCCATTGGTAGCTTGCTAACTCTTCGGGAGTAGGTGTGTAGGTTTTAAGTTCTTTTCGTCCGAACATAGTGAGATCCTTTGAGGAATTTTTTTGCAATTATAGTCGATTTTTCTTAACGAATCGGAGGTAGTAGGTTATAATAAGCTACTTTAATATCTATAAAGTTTATAAGTGAAGAGGTTGTATGAAAAAGTTTAACGAAAATGTACTGAAATTTATTGATGCCTCTCCAACACCGTTTCATGCAGTTGGTGAAATGGTAGCGGTATTAGAATCTAATGGGTTTCAAAAACTCGATGAGTGTGAGCCTTGGGATTTGGTTATTGGGGAAAATTATTATGTGACTCGTAATGACTCCTCACTCATCGCTTTTACCTATCCCCCCTCTAGCGAAAAAGGGTATACCATTGTGGGGGCTCATACCGATTCTCCCCATTTGCGCCTCAAGCCCAACCCTGTGACGAAGAGTGCAGGGGTAATACGCTTAGGAGTAGAGGTATATGGGGGTGCGTTGCTTAATCCGTGGTTTGATCGTGATCTTAGCCTTGCAGGGCGGATTGTCTATTTGGACGGCAAGGGGATGCGGTGTGAAAAAATTATCGACATCAAACGCCCTATCGCCATTATCGCTTCTTTGGCTATCCATCTTGACCGTGAAGCAAATACGGCACGTTGCCTCAATGCTCAAACCGATATTCTCCCAATGATTGGGTGCAGTGAGGCGTTTGATTTCGAATCGTGGGTATTGGAGGAGGCAAGAGAGTGTAGCGGAACATTGCTTGCCCATGAATTGAGCTTTTACGATACCCAAAAAGGGGCATTTATCGGGATACAGGAAGAATTTATGGCTCATGCACGTCTTGATAATCTTTTAAGCTGTTATATCGCTCTTGAGGCACTAACGGCGACGAAAAATCCCATGATGATTGCCTGTATGGATCATGAAGAGGTGGGGAGTGATTCGCACATAGGGGCAGGGGGAACATTTCTTGAAGAGACGTTGCGCCGTATTGGGGGGGAGAGTTTTACGACCCTTATGCGCCGAAGTATGATGGTGTCGTGTGACAATGCCCATGCCCAACACCCCAACTTCCCAACCAAGCACGACAGCGAACATGCACCCCACCTCAATCGTGGTGTTGCAATTAAAATCAATGCTAATCAACGGTACGCAACATCATCACGTACCATGGGACGATTTGTTCAGTGTGCTCAAAATATCGGTGTCTCTACCCAAACATTTGTCACCCGTAGTGATATGGGGTGTGGCTCAACTATCGGCCCTATCACTTCGACGCGTCTTGGGATAGAGACAATAGATGTGGGAGTTCCTACGTTGGCAATGCACTCGATTCGGGAGGTTGCAGGGTGTGAAGATGGATACGGAATGTTTAAAATTCTTACTCGTATTGGGGAATACTAATGGCGGAGATGATTTCGGTTGAAGAGCTCAAAACCCTTATCGACCAAACCTACCGTGTAGAAAAGGAGTATGTTGCCCTACGTCAATCGTACAATCATCTTCAAAGCACTATCGAGCAGGTAATCGAGTTTCTCCCCAATGCGATTTGGATTATCGATCAAGATGGTTCGGTGTTCTTGCAAAACTCCCAAGCCAAAGGGCTTGAAAAATTATTTGAAATACTGCAATGGGATGTCCAAGATTATGAGGTGACGTTTGAAGAGCGCTCCTATCTCATCAAATCAACTCACCATAACGAGAAACATCTTCTTAGTGCGACCGATATTACCGAGCAAAAGCGCAAAGAAAATTTGGCAACGATGGGGCAAATGGCAGCGCATCTTAGTCATGAAATTCGCAATCCTGTCGGGGCAATCGCCCTTTTAACTTCTACGTTGATGAAGCGTGTGGGGGAAGAGCATAAGCCCATTGTCTCTGAAATTCAAAAGTCTCTCTATCGTATTGAACGAATTATTAAAGCAACATTGATGTTCACCAAAGGGATCAGTGCTCAAAAAAGCCCTTTACGGTGGGAGATGTTGCGCCGTGAGCTAGAAAATGGTATTGGCTATTACAGTTATGGTAAGAATATTGAGTTTTTGTTTCCTGACAATGATTTTGAACTCAGTGGTGATTTGGATCTTTTGGTGATGCTTTTTAGTAACTTTATTTTTAATGCAATTGATGCGATAGAGTTGGATGAAGAAGATGAGGGTACGGTCACTATGGTTCATAAGATTATTGAGGGGAAACACCGTTTTATCATCACCGATACGGGTATCCCCATCGAGAATAAAAAATGGCTTTTTGAAGCGTTTAAAAGTACTAAGGAGAGGGGAAATGGTTTGGGACTTGTCCTCTCTCGTGAAATCGCTATCGCCCACGGTGGAACAATAGAGCTCTATGAGGGGGAAGAGAAGGGGTTTGTGGTTATTCTCTCCTAAAGAGGGCGTGGCTGGCTTAGATAATACCCTTGGAGATAATCAATCTTCAGCTCTTTGCATACATCATAAATTTCTTTGGATGAAACAAACTCAGCAACGGTCTTAATCCCCAATCGATGGGTAAAATCAATAATGGTTTTGACAATATCTTCTGCCCCTTTATCGGTTGCGATATTTTTGATCAGGGAGCCGTCAATTTTGATAAAATCAACATTGAGGCGCAAAATATGGGAAAAATTTGAGTACCCAGTTCCGAAATCATCAATGGCAATTTTACATCCGAAGGTTTTGGCACGAGCAATAAATGCCGACACCTCTTCATAATTCTCTATCCCCTCGGATTCTAAAATCTCAAAAACGAGACGATCCCCTATAGGGTATTGGGCAAGAAGTTCAAAGAGGAGTGTTTGGGTCTTAAGATTAAGAATATCATCAACAGAGAAGTTGATGGAGTAGTGATGGTCGGTCGATCGTAGCTGATGGAAAATTCGATGGATGACGAAATCGGTGATATAGGGATAGAGGCGTGATTTTTTGGCAATATCTAAAAAAGCAGCAGGGGAAATAATCACTCCATCTTCATCAATAATACGAATCAACGCTTCATATTCATAGATTTCTTTTGTTTGTGTATGATGAATCCCTTGATAATAGAGTTCAAAACGTTGATCATCAATCGCATCTTTGAGTTTTTTACTCCATAAGATATTATTATGATATTGCTCTTTGATGAGGAGATTATCGTTGTATTTTACAAAAGAGACCCCCCGTTTTTTAGCTGTTTTAAGTGCCATATCGGCTCGACTAATCTTATCACACTCAGGGTCACTGCACATATCCGCCCCCATGCTAAGGGTCATCAGAATAGTAATCCCTTCAATATTATAATTAAGGGTATGCAACTGATCCATAATCGTTTGGCAAATGGTGTCAAACTTACGATCATCCATCTCTTCAAGAAGTGCTAGTGCGTATTCATCAGAGGGCATTTTAAAAAGCACCAAAGGATAGGGGGCAATAATGGACTCAATTGAGTGTCCCAGTGACTGTAAAATCTTATCGCCGATTTCATGACCGTAGAGGTCGTTCATCTCTTTGAAATTATCAATATTGAGTAAGATGATAGCGTAGTAGCGTTGCTTCTCAAGCTTTTTGATCAAGGATTTGCGGTTAGGAAGCTTGGTGAGCGAATCGTGGTAGAGTTGATGCTGCAGTTTTTGATTGAGTTGTGAAGACTCTTTATGGATGCGAGAAATAAGTTTTTTAAATCCAATATGGAGAATGACTACGAGCAACACCAATAAAATGAGACTAATAAGGATAAGACGGCGAAGCTCATCGTGGTAGATACGCTCATCGTTGGTTATATCAAGGGCACAAATCATTTTGGCAAGGGGTTTATCGGTGTAGGTGAGAAGTTCACGAGAAGCAACAATATAGGTGTGTCCATTGATAGTATGGCGCATGGAATAAGCGAAGTTGTAATCAGTGGGAAGGTGTTGAAATAAGGGGTCATTATCGGAGACAATTGAATAGGAGTGATACTGCGTTAAATGGCTCGTGGGCAGAAGCTTTTTGAGGGTATCGCTATGGATAGCGATAGCACTTTTAATGGCTGAGTAGCTATTGAGCCGTTCTTGTACCCTTTGGATTTTAGTGGCTATATTAAGAACACCAAGAAATTTTTTATTTTTAAAGATAGGGATGATTTTTACCAGTGAAATATTATAAAGGGTGACGTCAAGGGATACAATAGGGCGATGGGTTCGAATGGCTTCAGCAATCATGGGACGTTTTTTGAGGAGATTATCGCCAAATTTTTTGGGATCTTGAAGACGGAGAAAATGGGTTCCATCGGCGTTGATAAAACCTGTTAAATCTACATTTCCTTCTTGGTGGGCTTTGGTAAAATAGGGGAGAGCAAGGAGATAAAGTTTTTGGCGATCTCCCGATTCAAATGCACTGATAATGGAACAATCGGTCATCATATCGTAGGCAAAATGGTTGAGCCCCTTTTCCGTGTCGGAAACGGAGAGCTCAAAAGCATTTTTCAGAAGCTCACGGTGCGAAGAGGTTTTCTCTTCTAAAACACGCTTTTTGTCTTTAAAAATGGAGTAGGAAAAAAAAGCAACAAGGATGAGGACAATGGCCATAGAATAGAGTGTCGCACGTATTCGTATTGCTTCCATCGTGACCCTTGCTTGTGCTAAATAAGTGTGATTATTGTAACATAAAATCCATTAAGTTTTAATGCTGTAATACTACTTTTAGTCGTCAGTGCCGATTTTTCGTGTCGATAGTGCGATTAGTGGTCAAAAAGAATTGACCCTAATCTTACCATAGTAGAACCGCACTCAATTGCCAGCTCGAAATCACCGCTCATCCCCATCGAACATATCGTGGCATTGGGGAGTTCATCGAAGAGTGATCGTGTAAGTTCAAAACTTTTTTTGACAACATCAATTTCATCGGTATGCGCTCCGATGCTCATTATCCCTTGGAGATGTAAAGCAGGGCATTGTTCGATGATTTGAGCGTATGCATCATTGAACTCTTCAGGAGTAAATCCTGATTTACTCTCTTCGTAGGCTGAGTTGACTTGTACCAATGCCCGAAGTGTTTTCCCATCACGAGTCAGCCGATCATTAAGAGCGTGGGCTATGTCGAGTGAGTCGATGGAGTGGAGCAGTTGGGGATTTAACGAGAGGAGGGCGTTGATTTTGTTTTTTTGCAAATTGCCGATAAAGTGCCATTCCAAAGGCAAATCCTCCAATGTTTCCACTTTACTCTTCATATCTTGGACTTTGTTCTCTCCAAAGGCACGTTGACCGATGCTATAGAGAGCTTTTATCTCTTCAACTCCAACGTATTTGCTTGCTGCAACAATTTTGACAATATGATGATCGCTAACACGCAATCGTGCTTTCTCGATTCGCTCGATAATAGTATCAAAGTGCCGTTTGTGTTCTAATTGTGTCATTGTGTTAGCCTTGTAATATCGTTATAAAGTCCTAGCCCCATAAGCCCTAGAAGCATCACCCATCCGCCGATGGTCAAATTGGTAATAACGGCTTCACTAGGGGCACGACGACGAATCATCTCATAGAGATTGAACATTATATGTCCCCCATCCAAAGCAGGAATAGGGAGAAGATTTAAAACCCCTAAGTTCACCGAGATAAGAGCGGTGAAGAAAAAGAGGCTCATCCAACCGTACGCCGTCGCATCCGCCGTAATTTTGACGATACTCACAACTCCCCCCACATCTTTGGCAGGGACAACCCCTGTGATAAGCTTTTCAACCCCTTGGAAGATCAAAAAGGAGGTCTCATACGTCTGGCTAGATGCGTACTGAAGCGTTTCAAGCAAGCCTAGATGGAGGGTATAAGTATCTCCCGATGGGGCAATTCCTATCATTGGCTGTTGAATTTTCTCTTTGAACATATTGGTCGTTTCGGTCATCTTCGGATGTAAGAGGAGAAAGAGACGGGTGTTATTACGCTCAACGGCGAATGTCAAACTCCCTGTAGAGGCTTTGATCTTCTCTGAGAGTTCATCCCATTTGGTGATTGTTTCCCCATTGATGGAGAGGATTTTATCCCCTTTGAGAATTCCTGCATTATCCGCTGGAGAGGATTTGACGACTTGTCCAATAATAGGGGAAAGGGCTTGAGGACCACCCATGGCAATGGCAACAAAAAGAACCCATGCCGTAAGAAAATTTGCCACGGGACCTGCGAGGAGTATGATGATACGTTGCCACGGCTTTTTACTATTGTAGCTGTCGTTATCCCCACTTAGGGCAGTAGGATCAAGATCATCTTGCCCTTTCATTTTCACATAGCCCCCCAAAGGGATAGCCGAAATTTGCCATTGTGTCCCTATCCATTGGAACGAGGCGAGCTTTTTACCAAATCCGATACTAAACACTTCGACATACACACCAAAAAAACGGGCAGCACTGTAGTGACCCAACTCATGCAAAAAGATAAGCAATGACAAAACACCAAGTGCGACAATCCAACTCATTTATCCCCCTTCTTTTGATACGCTTTTGAAAAGCCAATAAGATACTCTATCCCTGAATAGACAGTGAGAGCAACGGCAATCCAAAGCAATAGTTCTCCACCGCTCCAGTGCATCAATAAAAATCCAATAGCAATCATCTGCGCTACCGTTTTGACTTTACCTGCCCATGAAGCACTGTTAATATCAATCCCCTCTGAGAGGGACAATGTCCGTAGCCCCGTGATAAAAAGCTCCCGAACGATAATAATATAAATCGCCCAAACCGAGGCATCCCCCATCATCATAAGCCCTAAAAAAGCGGCTAACGTGAGCATCTTGTCAGCAAGGGGATCAAGAATTTCCCCCACGATAGTGATTTGTTGCAATTGGCGAGCAACATACCCATCAAAAAAATCGGTAACACTGGCAATGACAAAAAGAAGTGCCGCAGTGTAATAGCTCCACGTAATATGCCACCCGTTATCGGTAAATACTTGGGGGTTCAGGATAATCCAAAACATCAAAGGGGCAATAAGGAGACGGATAAAGGCTAGGGTATTGGGGATGTTAAACATTACTGAAACGTCGTCCCACCATCAATAACAATCGTTTGTCCCGTAAGCCATGAAGATTCAGTGCCACAAAGGAAGAGACACGCCCCTGTCAAATCGGTAGCTTCTCCCATACGGCTAAGAGGCGAGCGTCGTACGACTTCGGATTTTACCTCTTCGTAGTTGGGGAATGCTTTGAGGGCATCGGTGTCGATGGGACCGCCGCTGACGGCATTGACACGGATATTTTTTTCACCCAGTTCCGCTGCGGCATAGCGTACCATCGCCTCTACGGCTGCTTTGTTGGTTCCGTGACCTGCATAGTTGGGGGTATAGACGAGGTTTCCTGTGGAGCTCATCGAGATGATACTTCCTCCCCCCACTTTTTCCATCCGCTTGGCTGCTTCTTGGGCACCGACGACGAAGGCATCCACGGTTGCGGTGTAGATATTATTGAGCCCTTTGGGTTTGAGACGCATAAAGGGACCAAATCCACCGACAACGGCACGCCCAGAGATAATGGCATTGGAGATAAAATAATCAAGTCGATCGAAATCTTGGTCAAAAAGTTGGTAAACCTCTTTGTAGGTTTCAGGTTCCAGAATATTGAGGAGATAGGCACGGCATTTTACACCGTAAGTAGACTCTATGTCGGCAATAATCTCATTGGCAGTATCAGCACTTGAGGCGTAGGTAAAAGCAACATTACACCCCTTTGCCGCAAACGCATAGACGATTGCTTTTCCGATTCCACGCGTTCCGCCACTTACAAATAATGTTTTTCCTGTCATTTATAAACCTTTAATTTCGTAATTTTTCATAATAAGTTCTAGTTTTTTCATGTTCTCAACACTTGGAGGAACGAGGGGAAGGCGATATTCGAGTGTATCGATAAGCCCTGCGATATAGAGTGCCGCCTTGATCATCACGGGATTGGATTCAATAAAGAGAACTTTATTGATCGGGAAAAGGAGATCATTAAGGGCTTTTGCCCCTTGGAAATCCCCCTCTAGGGCTTTACGTACCAATTGGCTTTTCAAATCAGGAAGCAAGTTGGAAGTGACGGAAGTTATCCCCGCTCCACCGTTTGCCAAAATAGGATAATCAATCGCATCATCACCGCTGAATACTTTAAGGTCAGGTCGGCGTGAGAGAAGTTCGATAGACCGCTCTAAGCTCCCCGTTGCCTCTTTGATCCCGTAAATATTGGCAACATCATCGAAAAGTCGAATAACAGTATCGGCACTGATATCCACCCCCGTTCTCCCTGGAACATTGTAGAGCATAAAGGGGAGTTCAGCAACGGAGTTGGCAATGGCTTTGTAGTGTTGGTACAATCCCTCTTGGGAAGGTTTATTGTAATAGGGGGCAACGGAGAAGATTGCATCCACGCCACATTCTTGCGCCATTTTTGCCGCTTCGATTGCTTCGGCGGTGGAGTTGCTTCCTGCTCCTGCGAGAACTTTAGTAGCAGTACCCTTACACACTTCGACCGCTATTTCCATACAGCGTCTGTCCTCATCGTAGGTGAGCGTAGCACTTTCTCCTGTTGTTCCGACGGGGCAAACCGCATCGATACCGTTATCGATTTGTCGTTGGACGAGTTGTGCGTACTTTTGCTCATCCAATTTTCCATTTTTAAAGGGGGTTATTAATGCGGTTGTTGAACCGGTTACGATGTTCATTGGTCACCTTTTCTCAAAATAATCGTGGTGGATTTGTCGATTTTAAAATATTTTTGGGCTGTTTCTTGAATCTCTTTTGCCGTGAGGGCATTGATCGCATCTTCGTATCGCTCAAGGGGAGAGAGATCTCCTCGTGAAAGGTATCCCCCAAACAATTCAGCGACAGAAGTAGAACTCTCAAGGGAGTAGATGAAATCGGCTTTGGTACTAATTTTGACTTTATCGAGTTCACTTTGTTTGACGTTTTTGGTTTGGAGTTTACCGATCTCTTTCCAAATCTCTTTCTCGATGGTTTCAGCGCTAACCCCTTTGTTAGCGATAGCTAAGAACAAAAAGACCCCTGCATCTATCGTTTCCATATTGTAGGCGTGGATTTGGTTGACGAGCCGTTTCTCATCGACGAGAGTTTTATAGAGGCGTGAACTTTTACCTGAGCTGAGTAGTTCACTAATAGCAGAGAGTTTCGGTTGATCCAAATCTTGGAAATTTGGGATAGGGAAGCTAATGGCAACCATCTCCACTTCGCTTTCTTTGTGAACGATAACACGACGTGCTCCGTCTTGTTCGGGTTCAATCGTGATAACTTTTGGAATATCAACACTGTTATTAATCGCACCAAAATGCTTTTGCGCCTCTTCGAAAACGCCAGAGGGTTGTATATCTCCCGTTACGACGAGAATAGCGTTTTTGGGTTGATAATAGGTGGCGTGGAATTTTTGAATATCTTCCAATGTCCACGTTTGAATATCGTTCATAAATCCAATCGGTGTCCAATGGTACGGGTGATAGACAAAGGCACTGTTAAAGAGGCGAAAATACAAATATCCCATTGGATTATTATCCGTTCTCCAACGACGCTCTTCGGCAACGACATTGCGCTCTGGCTGAAACTCTTCGTCTTTAAGATTGAGATTTTGCATCAATTCGGCGAAAAGTTCAAGGGATTTCCCCATATTCTCACTGCTTGATTTGATGTAGTAGTGAGTGTGATCGAACCCCGTAGAGGCGTTATTCATCCCGCCGATACTTTTGACCTCTTCATCGAACTCACCCGCTTTGAGGTTTTTGGTCGATTTGAAATTCATGTGTTCGAGCATATGGGCAATGCCCGTTTTTCCCATTACCTCGTTACGGCTTCCGACCTTGTAGAAAATATCAGTAGAGATAACATTGGAGTTGTTTTCCATCGGGATGGCAACAACCTGAAGTCCGTTTGTCAGCGTTTTGGTTTCATAGTGAGGCAATGATGAGGCCATAAGGGTTCCTAGTGTCAAAAATAATGCAATAAACGGTTTTTTCATCAGCGATCAGCACCGATTGCATCGGTGATAGAGGTGTAACCATCACTGGCAAGCAACTCGATAAGTCCACGATTGATCTCTTCAACCACTTCGGGACCTTTGAAAATGAGCGATGTGTAAAGCTGTACGAGCGAAGCCCCTGCACGGATGCGACGGTAAGCCTCTTCGGGGGTGCTAATTCCCCCTACACTAATAAGGGTTGTTTTACCGTAGAGCTTACGGGCAATGGCATCGAAGATATAAAAACTGCGTTCTCGTAACACTTCACCGCTCAATCCCCCCTTATCTTCAGGTTCACTCACGAGAGAATAATCAATAGTGGTATTCGTAGCGATAATCCCATCGGCACCACTCTCAACGGCGTGTACACATAGTGCAACGGCTTGATCTTCGGTCATATCAGGGGCGATTTTAAGTAAAATCGGTTTATCGGTGAGGGCTTTGGCTTGGGCGAAAAGCTCCGAGATAAAACTTTCGTTTTGCAGATCACGTAATCCAGGGGTATTGGGGGAAGAGATATTGATGACCATATAATCGGCGTAGGGGTGCAACGCTTTTATCAGAGTCGTGTAATCTTTGAGGGCATTCTCTTCAGGGGTGATTTTGTTTTTCCCGATGTTGACACCAATAGGGGTACTAAAAGGGTAAATGTTTTTGAGACGGTGGTTGATCCGAAATAATCCATCGTTATTGAATCCCATCGCATTTTGGATAGACTCCTCTTCGATGTGTCTCCAAAGGCGTGGGCGTGGGTTCCCCTCTTGGGGCTTGGGGGTAAGGGTACCAATTTCGGTAAAGCCAAATCCCATGGCAAGCGTCCCCTCGATCATCGTTGCATTTTTATCAAATCCAGCCGCTAGCCCTACAGGGTTGAGAAACGTCCGTCCAAACAGCTCTTGAGAGAGAGAGGGGTCGGAGATAAAGTTTTTGGAGATCACCCCATTGAAAAGAGGTGGGCAATAACCAACACATTGTAATCCTAGCCCTACTACGGTATGAGCATTTTCGGGTTGTAGTTTAAAGAACCATGGTTTTACTGTTTCATAATCGAACATTGCGCCCCTACCTAATAAAGAGAGTAAATTAAGGGGAATTATACTCAAAAAAGGTTAAACAGACGTTATCGGGGTTTAAAGCTCTCCTTCGTTTTGCAATAGCTTTGCAAAAAACACTCCGTATCGCATTTGGGGTTCTTAGCGGTACAAATATAGCGACCGAAGAGAACCATCCCTTGGTGGAGTTGATGTAAATTGGTTTTGAACTTTTTGACTAACGTTGCCTCGGTAGTAGCGGGGGTGAGATCATTACTAAGCCCTAGTCGATGACTTACTCGAAATACATGGGTATCTACTGCCATAAGGTTAGCTTGGGTGTATTCGATGAGGACGACGTGCGCTGTTTTTTGTCCTACTCCTGCAAGGGTTATCAGCTCTTTTTCATCGAGAGGAATCTCACCCCCATAAAAATCAACGACTCGCTTCGCCATGGCAATAAGATTAATGGCTTTGTTATTGAAAAATGAGCAACTTTGGAGGAGTCGTTTTACATCGTTAATATCACTATTTGCAAGGGCTTCAGGGGTGGGGTACGCTTCAAATAAATCAGGGGTGATAAGGTTGACCCGTTTATCGGTGCATTGAGCAGAGAGGGCTACTGCGACGACGAGTTCGTAGGAATTTTTGTAGGAGAGTTCTGTCACGGCATCACCGTATCGTTCTACAAGGGATGTTTTAATGGCTTCAATCTCTTTTTTGGTCGCTTTTTTCATGTAAACCCAAATCATTTTTTTCGTATTGTACCATCAACTTCACCACAATAATGTGTTACAATATCCCAAAAATCGTGCAAAATTTGAGGAAGAGGGGGCTGTGTTGAAATTTAAAGAATGGATTGTCAATCTACTTAAAGGTCGCAGTGCTGCATACAGTGAGGAGGGGACGGTTGATAAAGATTTTTTTTATAAAGTTTTAGATACTGATCCCGATGCACTTTTATTTTTTACCAAAGAGTCGGGATGGATAGGGGCGAACAAAGCTTTTTTTTCATTAGTATCTTTTAAATCAATCGAAGAACTTCGAACAAAACATGACTCTATTCGAGAACTCTTTAGTGACGAAGACGAAGAGGTTTTTACTGAGTATGACAAAAGTTGGCTCGATTATATTCGCACCCATTTCCCCAGTGGGTACGGATTGGGAATCGTTGATACAAAGGGGAGACGTCATTCTATGGTAGCAACCTCAACATTGTTGCGTCAAGGATTTGTTGATTTGTATTTACTTCGATTGCAAGACAAGACCGATATTGTTACATTACAAGATGAAGCGCTACAAATTGAAGCCCTTAAAACAAAATTTTTAGCCAATATTGGGCATGAATTTCGAACACCAATGAATGGTATATTGGGCTTCGTTGATCTTTTAGCCAAAACGCCACTTACTGATACCCAGCTTGAATACATCCACTCAGTACAGGGGTCTGCTCGTAATTTAATGTCTAATATTGAAAACTTACTCGATTTGGCTCAGATGCAAACAGGACGTCTTACGGTAAGTTCGATTGATTTTAATATGATTAAGGAGATGGAGGAGTTAGCACATGGATGTGTTTGTCTTGGAAATGACAAAGGAGTTGGAGTCCTTGTTTTTATTGATCCCAAGTTGCCGACACGTTTTTTCGGTGATATTCGAAAGATTAAGCAAGCAATCACCAATCTTTATGACAACGCATTAAAATTTACCCCTCCAGCGGGGCGAATAACGATAGAAGTAAAGCTCCTTAAGCGTAATACTACAGGTAGTAGTAATATTGGATTTAGCGTCAAGGATACAGGAAAAGGGATTAGCAAGAATGATCTTATCTATATTACTCGCCCCTTTGTTTCTGGAAATCATCCTGATAATCGATTGGGGGTTGGGTTGAGTCTTTCGCACGGCCTTATTAATCTAATGGGGGGTGAGCTTAAAATCACCAGTGAAGAGGGGCGTGGATCTTCGTTTAGTTTTGCATTGACATTGGAGGGTTCCTCAGACCAATCGATGAATATAAGTGATACCTACAAAGCCAAAGTGGTATTATTGGAGGATAAATATTTCGATGATGCCAACCATTTAACGAATTATTTACGCAGTTTTGGGATGAGTGTTACGAAAACGAATGTGATTGATGAGACACTTTTTGAGGATGTGGATATTGTTTACTTTATTGCTTCTCAAGAGAAAGGGGAGTGGATAGTCTCACTCTCATCGTTCCAACGATCATGCAAGAGGGTTATTTTACTCGAACAGTATGAAAAATTATTGGGACGAACGTTACCTATTATTGATTACACTCTCCATAAGCCTTTACTTCCGACAAGCTTACTTACCCACTTAAATGAAGTACTCCATCTTTCCAAAGAGGAGGAAGTTCGCTTAGAACAATTACAAACGGGAATTAGTGCTTTGGTAGTTGAAGATAATTTAATTAATCAGCGACTCATTAAATTACTACTTAAAGAATATGGTTTGAATGTCGTAACGGCATCAAATGGAGATGAAGCGGTGGAAGTTTGTAAAAATCAAAAATTCAATATTGTCTTTATGGATATTGATATGCCAATAAAAGATGGTATTTTAGCAACCCAAGAGATTAAAGCCCAAGAGGGCGTTGGGAGTCAGGGGCGAATGCCAATTATTGCATTGACGGCGTTGGCAATGGAGGGGGATCGTGAATATATTTTGGGAAAAGGGCTCGATGATTATCTTTCCAAACCTTTGACGCGCGAAAAGCTTGAAACCATTCTTCATAAATATTTATATGTCACACAGTAGGATTTACAATGGTGTTTACGAATACATTTGAGCAAAAATTCGTCTCCTCATTGGGGATGTTGACATCGTGTGCTAATACGCATGGGGATCCTTTTATTTATGCGTATCATTCAGGTGAGATTGTTGGAGTTAATCAATATTTTTTGACTTTGCTTGGGCTCAATGAACTCGGGGTGAATAGTTTTATTTCACAGTGGTTGATTCCGCAGGGGGTTGAACTCTCTTTTTTATTATCAACGTCGGGAGAATATCGTGGTAAAGTTGCCCTAAGAGGGAAAGAATATCCCGTGATTATACGTTCAGAATTGATTGCAGTAGAAGAAGAGCTGTTGGTTGCTCTTTCGCTTCGAGATATTTCAGTACTTCAGCGAGCTCGCGCTGCTGAGCATTACTATGAACGGTTTAAAAATAAGCTTTTGACCAATATTTCTCA
>JAABPY010000130.1 GCA_011391735.1 Sulfuricurvum sp.
ATTTCTCATGAGTTTCGAACACCGATGAATGCGATTATTGGCTTTATTGATTTATTGCAGTCAAGCCCTCTAAGTTCATGGCAACAAGAGTATGCCGATTTGGCAAGTTCTAGTGCTACGTCTATGATGGCTAAAATTGAAAATCTGTTAGAGCTTATGCAAATAGAAAGCGGGTCTATCAAAGCTAAGATGGGATCGTTTAATCCGTTGGAAACATACGAGAACTTTTTGAGACAATTCGATGATGCGATAGGGGAGAAGCAAATTCATTTTAATGCACTGATTGATCCCTATTTCCCCTTTTTAATCATTGGCGATCAGGATAAAATCCTAACGGTATTACGTAACCTAATGCAAAATGCGATTAAGTTTACCCCCCAAGGGGGTGAAATTCTCTTGGAAATTTTGATACGTAAAGAAGATGAGCAAGACATAGACGTCGAATATGCTGTTAGTGATACGGGAATTGGTATTGAAAAAGATCGGCTAACAACATTACTTCGTCCGTTCTCTTCCGCATGGGAAAATCAAAGGCATGGTCAAGATGGGATGGGAATCGGATTGAGTTTAAGTTATAAATACATCACGATGATGGAATCTCATTTGATGTTGGCATCGGAGGTGGGAAGAGGGTCTCGTTTTTCCTTTCGTCTCAAACATGCAGTTGCAGAGAGAAAATCTTTACGTGCATCTTCCTCAATGAATACGATTGCTTCTAGCCACGAGCATAAAATGAATCTGAAGAATGCAAAAATTCTAGTAGCAGAGGACAATCCGATTAATCTTAGATTGTTGGAAACCATTTTAAAACACCATCATTTTAAAGTAATATCGGTGGATAATGGACAAAAAGCGGTAGATGCGTATTTAAAAGAGCCTTTTGATTTAGTGCTGATGGATATTGATATGCCTGTTATGGATGGTTTGATGGCGAATAGATTGATAAAAGAGATTGACAAGCGGGACAAGAGAGGTTATACCCCTGTAATCGCCCTTACAGCACATGCCCTTTTGGGTGATCGTGAACGGATTATGAAGGGGGGATTGGATGCCCATTTGGCAAAACCGATTGATAAAAACTTTCTCTTGCAAACGATTGAACGGTATCTCAAATTGTCCTATGAAAAAAGAAAAAAACTGGATGTTTAATATTGATTAATTTGTATAGGATATTCTTCTAACATATATTATAATTCGGTTAAGCAAAAGTCAAACAAGGATAAAAATGAGACGAGAGTTCACAATCTGGACATTAGGGATTTTACTATGTGCTTCAGCACTTAATGGATCAGTTTTAGCAACGGTAAACGGAGATCCAATCACTTCTGATGAAGTTA
Organism: Sulfuricurvum sp.; assembly: GCA_011391735.1. GTDB lineage: Bacteria > Campylobacterota > Campylobacteria > Campylobacterales > Sulfurimonadaceae > Sulfuricurvum. The sequence continues at coordinate 1,338 of JAABPY010000130.1, forward strand.
ACAGAGTTCTTCTTGAAGGGACACAAGGACGTTTCGACTCCCTTCCTGCCGATAAACAAAATGAGTTGCGTCAACGTATTATCGAGGGGATGGTTGCCCAGCAATTGGTGTTTGAAGATGCGAAGAGAGGGGGGATTTTAGATTCAAAAGAGTTTAAATCAGAGTACCAAATACTCTCTGAACGGATGAAAACTCAATTGGCTGCAAAAGTATGGGAACAACAACAATTCGAGGCAATCAGAGTAGATCCCAAAGAGGTAAAATCTTATTTTGATACGAACCCCGATGAATTTATCGATAAAGAAAAGGTTCGTGCACGTCATATCTTAGTTAAAACAGAAGCCGAAGCGGATGCTGTTATCAAAAGTCTTAAGGGATTTAGTGGGGATAAATTAAAAGGAGAATTTATCAATCAGGCAAAATCCAAATCAATGGGTCCTAGTGCTGCCAAAGGGGGAGACCTTGGTTATTTCCCACGTGGACAGATGGTACCGTCGTTTAACGATGCTGCATTTGCAATGAAAGAGGGGACGATTTCAGCAGAACCTGTCCAAAGTCAATTCGGTTATCATGTTATTTATATTGAAGATAAACAACTAGCAAAGAAAATGGGATTTGATGAGGTGAAAAACTTTATTGAACAACGTTTGAAAATGGATAAGTTTAAAGCCTTTATGGACAAAAAAATGTCTTCTCTTAAAGCAAAAGCAAAAATCACTTACGCAAAATAATTCTCTCTTCTTTATTCTCGGGAGTGTAATAAATTCTGTGTCAACACCTAATTTCTCCTAAAATTGTATCATAATCCT
>JAABPY010000131.1 GCA_011391735.1 Sulfuricurvum sp.
GGTATAGGGAAATTAGCAACCAAAGCGTATCACACACACAGTGGTTACTTCGGTAGCGTTAAAAGCGAAAAACTTTCAGAGCTTATGATTACTAATCCTGAAAAACTTTTCAAACTTGCAGCACGTGGGATGCTTCCTAAGACAAAATTGGGTCGCGCAATGATCAAAAAACTAAAAGTCTATGCTGGTGCGGAACATCCTCACACTGCACAGATCGCTAAGTAAGGATAAATAATGGCAAAAACTTATGCAACTGGCAGAAGAAAAACATCTATCGCTAAAGTATGGTTGACTCCAGGAACGGGTAAAATTACCGTTAATGGTCTTTCACTTGACGCATGGCTTGGTGGTCTTGAAGCGAAAAAATTGCGTGTAACGCAACCTCTTTCTCTTACCAAACAAGACACATCGGTTGACATCAACGCAACCACAGTAGGTGGCGGTTTCTCAGGTCAATCGGATGCACTTCGTCATGGTATTTCTCGTGCACTTTGTACGTTTAATCCTGAATTCCGTCCGGTTCTTAAACCATACGGTATGTTGACTCGTGATTCACGTATCGTTGAACGTAAAAAACCAGGTCTTCGTAAAGCACGTCGTTCACCTCAATTCTCAAAGCGTTAATCGTTTTATTTTCTTCTTTCTCTCGGGTTCTCCGAGGGTTTTTTCTCATTTGCATCTTCTCATTAGCTTAAAATAATATATGATACCACACCTTTTTTACTGGAGTAATTATGGTCTCTTTTTTTAAATCATTTAAAGTCCGATCGTGGACACTTATCGTTTCGGTAGCTCTCTTTTTGACCCTTGTTGCGAATATTGCTTTCTTCAAACATGTCATAGAAGTTTATCCCCTCTCATGGAGCAGTGCCCCTTTTATTGTATCGTTGGCATTGGTGTTGATGAGTGTTACGATCATTCTTTTGTCCCTTTTTAGTTTCCGTCGTACCCTCAAGCCTGTTATCATTTTAATTTTAATTCTATCGTCGTTTGTTGCCTATTTTATGGATACCTACAATACGGTGATTGATACCCATATGATTCAAAATACGTTAGAAACTAATCTGAGTGAATCCTCCGATTTATTTAGTTTTACCCTTGTATTGTACGTTCTTTTGATCGGCGTACTTCCTTCATTTATCGTCTATAAAGCTAATATAGCTCCGATGAAGCTTAAATCGGCACTTCTCGAGAAAGGAAAAATCATTGGGATTGCCCTTGCTCTTGTCGCGGTACTTTTATTTGCTTTTAGCAAAAATTATACATCCTTTTTTCGAGAACATAAGCCGTTACGTTATTACGCCAATCCAGCCTTTTATCTCTATTCAAGTGGTTCGTATATACAAAAATCATTGTCCCATCCGTATACGGGATTAGCCCTTTATGCCCAAGATGCAGTGGCATCTCCCTCGGATAAAAACCGAAAATTGATTGTTGTTGTCGTTGGAGAAGCAGCGCGATGGGATCATTTCTCTCTCAATGGCTATTCACGTGAAACGAATCCATTGCTCAAAAATGAGGATATTGTCAACTTTACTCAGTTCACCTCCTGCGGTACGGAGACGGCGATCTCCGTTCCGTGTATGTTCTCCTCTTTTGGTCGAGAAAATTACGAGGGGGAAAAAGCGAAACATACCGAAAATATTTTGGATGTTCTCAAACGCTCGGGAGCGAATATTTTGTGGCGGGATAACAACTCCGATTCCAAAGGGGTAGCAGAACGTGTGACCTACGAGGATTACAAAATACCGGCTAACAATACGATTTGCGAAGATGGTGAGTGCCGTGATGAGGGGATGTTAGTTGGGCTTGATACGTACATTAAGGCTCATCCCAAAGGGGATATTGTTATCGTTCTTCACCAGATGGGCAATCACGGTCCTGCCTATTACAAACGGTATCCGAAAGAATTTGAGAAATTTACCCCTGTGTGCAAAAGCAATCAGTTGGAACAATGCACCCAAGCGGAAATTGCCAATGGATATGATAATGTCCTTCTTTATACCGATTATTTTTTGAAGAAAACGATTGATTTTCTTAAAAAGAATGATTCATCCTTTGCAACGGCGATGTTTTATGTAAGCGATCATGGGGAGTCATTGGGGGAGAATGGTCTCTATCTCCACGGGTTTCCGTACGCCATTGCCCCTGAAGCACAAAAGCATGTCCCTGCCGTAATGTGGTTTGGTGAAAAATTCAAGGTGAATAAGGTGGCGTTGAAGCAACGTGCATCTCAACCCTACAGCCAAGATTTTATATTTGATACGTTGTTGGGGATGAGTGAAGTGAAGACCTCTGTCTACCGAAGCGAGCTGGATATTTTGCATGGCATCCACTAAAAATATTCTCCTTACCGCTCTTCTCCTCTTAGGGGCAATCTTGTTTTTTGGATTGAGCGGTGCGGATATTGCGATACAAAGCCTTTTTTATAACCCTCAAACCCATCAATGGCTTGTTGATTCAAACAATGCCGTTTTGAAATTTGTTTTTTACGATGGAATCAAACGGCTATTGATCATTATCGGCGTTGTTGTTTTAGTTGGATTGATGGTTGGATGGAAACGCCCTTCATTACAACCGTATCGACGGGGGTTAATTATTCTCCTTGCCTCCTCGATAGTTGTCCCCCTTATTGTGGGTTCTCTAAAAGCGGTGACGAATATGCCATGTCCCAAAAATGTTGAAATATTTGGGGGAACGTATCCGCATACGTGTGTGTGGGAGAGATACGGAAATAATGAGTGCCCCAAAGAGAAGCAAAAATGTTGGCCAGCAGGACATGCGAGTGGGGGATTTGCGTTGATGGCATTGGTTTTTCTCTTCCAGAGACGACGGGCGAAAATAGTCGCTATGGGCTCTGCACTACTCATCGGTTGGAGTATGGGGACGTATAAAATGCTCATAGGAGATCATTTCTTTAGCCATTCGGTGATTACGATGATATTGGCGTGGCTGTTGATAGTATTGATTGTACGGGGGGTGGATATACTGTTTCCACGAAGTATTAAGGGTTGTTACGTACAATAATAAATTACGTGAAGTAATGGACAAAATGTCTTGCCAAAAAGGTCTTTTTTTGGCTATACTTCCACTACGGATGCGGGAATAGCTCAGTTGGCTAGAGCGTCAGCCTTCCAAGCTGAATGTCGCGAGTTCGAGTCTCGTTTCCCGCTCCATCCGTATCTTTTTAGAATAATGCACTTTTATCCTCAAATAATCCAAGATCCATTTTCATAAACAATTTCATTTCCCAGTGTAAACGTATCGGTATCGACGAAAATATCGACATGGTATTTCCCGTCTCGCCGTTTAAATCCAGGTTTGCCGTAGATACCGTGCTTCGCCCCCAAGGATAAATGAACACCGCACATTCGCTCATACGTTCCTGTATCCGCAACGGTGCGTGTTTTGTCAAAGGCTCTATTAAGACCCAATCCTAGTTCCCGTACCCAAACCGTCCCTTCATCTCGACGAATATTAAAGAGTATCTCATCAAACGCAGGGGTGGAGTTTTCACATTCTACAACTTGCCCCTCTTTGACGATAATGGTGATGGGAATTTCGGGAGTATTGAGTTTATACGTGACATCCCCAAAACAAAAAATCTTCGCCCGTCCATTGAGTGCACGTAAATCTTGCGCTTCGGTAAAGACTTCTCCTAGCGGAAACTGCCCCCCCGTATTGGGCATATCGGAGTAATCGCCAATATTAAGTTTGGCAGATTCAAAAGGGGTACTGTAGACCAAAAGTTCACCACCACTGTCGATAACACCAAATGGAGCACTGTCTATTTTGGCTTTGAGGGCACGCCCCACCCCTCGATAATAGTGCGCATCATACTCTAAGGAATCGATATAATAGGATGCTTCATCATCGGACATACGGCTAAGATGGGGGTGTTCGATCACTTTGATCTGTTTTTTAAAGAGTTCGACCCGCAGACGAAACTCATTGAGACGAAAACTTTTGGATTGGATCAATACGACCAAATCGAAGGGGTGTAGTGAATCAAAAATTGACAGTATCTCTTCAGGTGCGCTAGCATTAAAATCAATAAGTAAGGCATTGGGTAAAGCACGTTTATACCCTTGCATCAACAACGTAGAGAGGAGACAATCGGTGTCATAAACGACGATCGCACGCTCTTTATCGGTGTGGTTAAAAGCGGTTGTGATAAGAGGTGTTAGGTTCTGGTGGGCTTTTTGAATCAATGTCTCGGACATAATTTTTCCTTATTTTTCAAGGTTGTGATGAACTTTTAAAGAGGGGAAAATTGGGGGATCAAGGGGATAGACCCCTTGGCACTAATGAATTAGTGGTGCAAAAATGCACATAAGAAATAGTGTGAGTATGATCTTATCCATAACGACCCCCTTCTGTTGAATCTTTGGAGGACAAAAAAAAAGGTCAAGGGGTAATTAATCCCTTAACCTTCATATTGTCGCTCCATTGATTCAACAGAAAAGTCACACTCACAAAATGGATTATATCACAAGAGTTCTTAACGATTACGCTATAATTCATTCTAAAAACAGGTCAAATATTGAAATTCTTATCTTTTCTCCTCCTTTTTAGCCTCTCACTCATCGCTTCAACCCTTCATCTTAGTGCCTCATCCAATCCAGCCCGCCTCAATCCCCTTATTGCAACGGACTCCGCGAGTGGTGAAATTACCAATTTTATTTTTAATGCCCTTGTCAAATACGACGCTACAGGGCAAAATGTAATCGGGGATTTGGCCAAGGAGTACAAGCGACTCTCCCCCACCGTTATCGAGTTCAAGCTTCGTCGTGGGGTGAAATGGAGCGATGGGAAACCTTTTAGTGCCGAGGATGTGGTCTTTACTTATAATCTTATCACCTCTGCTAAAGTGACAAGCCCCTATTCGACCGATTTTCGGGTGGTCAAAGAGGTGCGGGCGATGGATCCCTATACGGTACGAGTCACCTATACGAAGCCCTATTTTAAAGCGTTAGAGATCTGGATGATGGGGATTGTCCCTCGTCATATTCTTGAAAAAGAAAAAGATATTATGGGGAGCTCTTTTAATACCCATCCCATCGGAACAGGGCCGTATATCTTGAAAAAACTGGAGTTTTCCAAGCAAATAGAACTACGTGCCAACCCCTATTATTTCGAACACCGCCCCAAAATAGAGACGATAGTTTTTCATATTATCAGCGACCCAATGACTCGTTTTTTGATGCTGAAAAACGGTGAAATTGATATTGATGGATTGGATCCGATGCAAGCGCAGCGTCAGCTGGACAAAAACTTTCATCAACGGTTTAAACAATTGGAATTACCCTCACACAGCTACACCTATTTGGGGTTTAATTTACGGCTCAAAAAGTTTCAAGACCCCAGAGTTCGTGAAGCACTCTCCCTTGCTGTTGATCGCCAAGAGTTGGTTGATATTTTATTTCTCAATCACGGGAGTGTCTGTACAGGTCCTTTTTTACCAGGGAGTAAAGGGTTTAATACAGCGATAAAAGCCCCCAAACAAGACCTCGTTCGGGCGAAAGCTCTTCTAAAATCGGCAGGGTATGATCCGAAAAATCCCCTGTGCTTTGAAATTGCCACCTCCAACTCCAACCCTATTCGCCCCTACGCAGCGGAGATAATGCAACGGCAACTTTTAGCCATTGGGGTCAAAGTAACTCTCAAGGTAATGGAGTGGCAAGCTTTTTTAAACACCGTCGTTATGCCCAAAAAGTTTGAAACGGTACTGTTGGGATGGGGGCTTTCTCTCACCCCTGATCCGTATATGATTTGGCACAGCAATGGGGATGTCGCAGGGGGATTTAATATGATTGGGTATCATTCCAAAAAAACGGATAGATTGATCGAAACAATGGAAAATTCGACGCAACCAGAGACGACAGCAGCCCTTCAACGGGAGATTTTTGCCTCGATTGTCCACGATAATCCGTATCTTTTTTTGGTCGTTCCCAATGATATTCATGTCTATAACCGACAGATACAAGGGATAAAACCGACGATAAACGGGATTTGGGACAATTATATTGATTGGGAGAAAAAATGAAAAAAATAATACTGTTTGATTTAGATGGGACATTGATTGACTCAACGGAGGCGATATTGGAGAGTTTTTATCACTCACTAAAAACGCATGGAGAGGTTCGTGACATAACCAAGGAGATGATCACTTCACAAATCGGGCACCCTTTGCAAACAATGTTCGCTGGGGTTGGGATAGGCAAGGAGACTATTGAATCGCACGTGGCGACGTATAAACTCCATTATCGGGAGATTTCACGTTTCAAAACGTTTATGCTCCCTTTTGCGGTAGAGGCAATCAAAGAGGCATCACTGTTTGCTCGACTGGGGATTGTCACGACCAAAACAGGGCACTATTCACGTGAATTGATGGAACATTTTGAGGTGATGGACTATTTTGAGGTGCTTGTTGGTTTTGAGAATGTCACAAATCCCAAACCCCATCCAGAGCCTATTTTGACAGCACTAGAACAGATGGGTTCAGGGACGCAAAACGTATGGATGATTGGGGATACGAGTTTGGATTTGGAAGCATCGGTGGGTGCAGGGGTAGAGGGGGTAGGGGTTTTAAGTGGTTATCATACGGCGGAACAATTGTCTCCATTTCCCTTTACAATTCACAATAATGCCCTTGAAGCGGTTCGTCATATTGCAAAAGAGGGGATAAAGTAACATTTATCCCTAGCCTTTGCAGAGTATCAAAAATGGAAAGCTACATTTAAGAGCAAGTTTCCTAAAATACAGACACTGATAATGCAAGCTTAAAAATTTAAGTCAGAGGGAGAAGCCATGCTCGAAATTCGATGGCATAGTCGCGCCGGTCAAGGTGCTGTAACAGGTGCAAAAGGTTTAGCGGATGTTGTATCCACTACGGGTAAGCACGTTCAAGCGTTTGCGTTCTACGGTTCTGCTAAACGGGGTGCTGCAATGACAGCGTACAATCGTGTTGATGATGCACCGATCATGAACCATGAGAAATTCATGGCTCCAGATTATGTTTTAGTGATTGACCCTGCTTTGGTGTATGTAGCCGATTTTACAGCATTTGAGAAGCCGGATACGGTTTATATTATTACGACCCATCTTAGTACAGAAGAGCTTGTTGCTTCTCAGCCGAAGCTTGAAGGTAAAAAAGTATACACCGTTGATTGTATTAAAATTTCGCAAGAGACAATCGGAAAAGCGATCCCCAATACACCAATGCTTGGCGCATTGATGAAGGTTTCGGGAATGTATGAGATGGATTTTTTCAAAGAGAATATGATTCGTGTATTGAAAAAATTACCACAAAAAATTATTGATGCCAACATGATCGCAATCCAACGCGCTTATGATGAAGTAAAGTAAGGAGCCTAGAATGGAAAAAGCAGGATGGGATGGATTTGAAATCGGCGCAATGCTTCGAACATTTGATGGAGCGATACAAAATATTGCGACAACATTGCCAGAAGATAGAGCCTATTCACAATCAAGTTCGTTTACGGCAAGTGTAGCCGATTGGCGTATTGAAAAGCCGTTGTTTAACAAAGATTATTGTATCGATTGCCAATTTTGTTGGATTTATTGTCCCGATATGTCGATTATCGCACGGGATAAGAAGATGATCGGAATTGATTTTGATCACTGTAAAGGGTGCGGAATTTGTGTGGAAGTATGTCCAACCAATCCAAAATCATTGTTGATGTTCCCTGAGCAACAAGATGAAGATGTGGCACTAGAGCAATGGCCTAAAAAAGTGAAAAAAGAAAAAGAAGATGAAGTAGGGGAAGAATAATGGCTGAGTCTATGGAATTACGAGACATCGAAGTCTGGGATGGGAATATGGCGGCGAGCCAAGCGCTACGTCAAGTACAAGTAGACGTTGTTGCAGCGTACCCAATTACGCCATCGACACCTATTGTTGAAAATTATGCTGGTTTTGCTGCAAATGCATACGTTGATGGTGAGTTCGTTATGACCGAATCTGAGCATGGTGCAATGTCATGTTGTATCGGTGCATCAGCTGCGGGCGGGCGTGTTGCAACAGCAACGTCATCCCAAGGTTTTGCCTTGATGGTTGAGACATTGTATTCCGCTTCAGGGATGCGTCTACCGATTATTCTTAATGTTGTTAACCGTGCGATTGGGGCTCCATTGAACGTTAATGGGGATCACTCGGATATGTATATGGGACGTGATACTGGATGGATTCAGCTGGATGCGTACAACCCACAACACGCCTACGATTTGAACTTTATTGCGTTTAAAGTAGCGGAAGATCATGATGTTCGTCTCCCTGCAATGGTACACCAAGACGGGTTTATGACCTCTCATACGGCACAAGGTGTTCACACTATGACGGATGAAGCTGGTTTCAATTTTGTGGGTGAATTCAAACCCATGAATGATATGCTTGATCTTGACCATCCTGTTACTCACGGGGTACAAACGGAAGAAGATTGGCACTTTGAACACAAAGCACGTCAACAACACGCCCTTATGACAGCGGTTATCCCTAAATTAGAAGCAGCTTTTGATGCGTTTGAAGCCTTAACAGGACGCCGTTATAATTTGGTCGAGACGCACCAAATGGAAGATGCCGAAATGGCAGTTATTTGTATGGGTACATCGGTTGAAACCGCAATGGAAGTAGTTAACGAATTGCGTGCTCAAGGGATTAAAGCGGGTGTTGTCGGTATTCGTGTTTTCCGTCCATGGCCTATGGAGCGATTGGTGGAAGTTCTTAAAAATGTAAAAGCAATCGGAACATTGGATCGCTCTAGCCCTCACGGAACGATGGGTATGCTTTTCAATGAGATTTCGGGTTCACTTTTCAATACCGACACTAAAGCAGTTCTTACGAACTATATTTATGGATTAGGCGGACGTGATTTGACTAAAGCACATCTAGTGGGTATTTTCAATGACCTTAAAGCAAATATGGATGCAGGTAAGCCTACAACTCCATTGCAACAGTATATCGGTCTTCGTGGACCGAAACTTTCATTTTTCTAAGGGGTGAATGATGTCAGAAATCAAAAAAATCAAAAACCTTAAAGAGTTTTCCACTTCGGCGGATCGCTTTGAGGGTGCTAACCTTTTGTGCCCAGGGTGTGCTCACTCGATTATCGTTCGTGAAGTGCTCAATGCCACCAATGATGACTTAATCCTTGCAGCCTCTACGGGTTGTTTGGAAGTATGTACGGCTGTTTATCCGTACACTTCATGGGATGCGTCGTGGATTCACATCGGATTTGAAAATGGTTCATCCGCAGTAGCTGGTGCGGAAGCGATGTATAAAGCGCTTAAAACCAAAGGTCGTCTAAAGCAACCAGAACGCACTCCTAAATTCGTTGCATTTGGTGGCGATGGTGCAACGTATGACATCGGATTCCAGTGGATTTCAGGGTGTTTTGAGCGTGGACATAACATGATGTACGTTTGTTTGGACAATGAAGTATATGCCAATACGGGTGGACAGCGTTCAAGTTCAACACCAATTGGGGCATCGGCTACAACGACTCCTGCGGGAAGTATCAGTTATGGTGAGAAGAAAAACAAAAAAGATATGATGGCAATCATGGCAGCACACGGCGCTCCATACGTCGCTCAAGTTTCTCCAAGCAAATGGAAAGATATGGTCACCAAAATCCAAAAAGGGTTTGCAGCTGAGGGTCCTGTATTTATCAATGCTATCTCTGCTTGTACGACGGAATGGAAATTTGCACCAGAAGATACCATCGCAATTACGGATCTTGCTACCGATTCTTTGGTATTTCCATTGTATGAGATTATCAACGGTACCGAGTTGAATATCACCTATCGTCCGAAAAATATTGTACCTGTTCGTGATTATTTGGGTGCTCAAGGGCGTTTTAAACACCTTTTCACCAAGCAATACGAATATCTTATTGACGAGTGGCAAGCACGTGTTGATTTGAAATGGGAACAACTCCAACGTCGTGAAGAAGCGCGCGTCTAATTTCTCTTCTTTCCCCGTAAGGGGAATGTTTCTCTCTTCGTTAAAACTTACGAAACGAATTCTAAAATAATCGTCGTGACCATTTTTCCAACTGATCTTCAATAGTGGCTAAGAAATTAAAATATTTTTTGTGGACACTTTTTATCATGATATCCCCTTTATAAGAAAAAGTATAATTCCTTATAAGCAAATATCATTCCATTTAATCGATCAAGGTATCCCGTATTGTGAGGAACTGATCAAGATGGCTGAAGAAAATATCAACGAGTTCGGGATCAAAATGTTTCCCTCTCTCTTTTTGGAAGAGTTCAAGTATCTCTTCTAGTGGCCACGCTTTTTTGTAAATACGATCATGCCCTAGGGCATCAAAAACATCGGCAATGGCGGTAATACGACCAAAAATATGAATATCGCCCCCTTTTGTCTGATTGGGATACCCGCTCCCATCCCATTTTTCGTGGTGGGTAGAGGCGACGATGGCAGAGGCTTTGAGGATAGGGCGTTTGGAGTGCTTGAGCATCTCAAATCCTAGCTGTGCGTGTGTTTTCATAATCTCAAACTCTTCAAAGGTGAGTTTTCCTGGCTTATTTAGAATACTATCGGGTATAGCAACCTTGCCAATATCATGCATCGGAGACGCTTGTTTAAGTAGCGACGCCTCCTCCTCACTAAGTCCAATCAGCTTCGCTAAGAGATAGGAGTATTCGGCAACACGCTTAACGTGCAAGCCTGTCTCCTTGGAGCGGGTCTCTCCGATTGCCCCCATCGTAAAGACGACCTCTCGTTGGGTGTTGATAATCTCCTCATTGAGGGTGACGATTTCGGTGATGTCGTGCATGATTTGTAAGTATTCGACAATCTCCCCATGAGTATTGATGATGGGATAAAAAAGATTGTTGACGATGTACTCGTGACCACTTTTGGCAATATTGGTCATAATTTTGTTCACAATCTTTTTCTCTTCAAGCTCTTTGCGTATTCTGGTACACTCATTGACAGCTTTATGCTTTTCATGGCGCATGGTCTTGCAATCCATCCCTTTTAGCTCTTGGGAGCTATATCCACTGAGTTGACAAAATTTTTCATTGGCATATTGGATAATGTTATTCGTATCAGTTTTCAAAATGGCGGTTGTTGAGTTGATTGCATCCTCGTATTGCGCCATATAATTGAGATTTTCTTCAAGGCTTTTATTGGTTGTATCAAGCTCATATTTTAAAAGCTGTTTGAACTCCTCTAGCTCATTACTGGTTTTTGAGATCAAGGTGGTCAATGCTTTGAGGGTGACTTCATTTTTATTTTTCTTCCCATTGTGGGAGATGAGATTGACCTTTTCACTCCCCATGGTTTCATTGAGGGTGACAAACGTCGTTGTGATATTAAGAAGATTGTTGTGGCACCCTTGTTGATCGTGAAAGAACTCACCGTAGGTGATAAATCCTGATGTCGGGGCGATTTGATTGATATATTCGAGCTCTTCGTTCAAAAAAGTTCCGAGCATTTGACGACGTGAGCCGCAGCTATAGATATAAATAGCTTCGTTTTTGTATTCGAACTCACGGGAGAGGATCTCTTTGTTTTGATGTTCAATATGTTCAATGTTTGCGTGACCAAATCGGACAGAGGTCCCTTGCAGAATCTCTCCTGCAAACGACACAGAACCCATCTCTTGGTTAAATGCGATAGGGGCACGGGCGATTTCCACGTCACCGATATTGAAGAGAAGGGGAAACTCAATCCCATATTCGAGAATATTATCGGCAATATCTTTTCCAAGATAGTGGGTGTAGATATCAATAGGGCTTTTGTGGTCGATTTCCAACACCTCTGCCTCGTGCGATTTTGTCACAACCATCTCTTGACCGATGGATTGACAATTCAGAAGGTATTTGGTGGAGACATGAAGCTGCTGGGAGTCAATAGCAGCAAAAACAATATCACAATCCTCTTCATTTTTGGAAAAAACAACGCATCGTTGGAAATGGTAATCATCCCCCGCATTCCCCCCTGCAATGACAAGATGACCGTAGCGATTAGTGAGCTTTTGGAGTAACTCGGTTGGATTGAATCGAAAGGTATTGGCAAAAATAATCAGTAGTTTGGTGGTGTCTGTAATCAGAGTTGTCGAGAGTTCTTCGATCATGGAGTCAATGGGAGTATCGGTGTAACCGACGCAGGAAATATGGGCGGAGTCAAAGGTGGAAAAAGAGATAGTGATACTATTGTCAATGAGTTCTCCATCGCTAATGATCCCTGCCGTGGAGGTAGCAATAAGAGAACAATCGGGAAGAAGTGAAACTATTTCACCCCTGACTCGATAAAGTGTCTCATCCTCTTGATTGGAAAAAAAGATTTGAATTAAAACGGAAGGGTATTTTCGGAGGTTGTGGGAATGGATATAATCCGATAGCGATTCTAAATTGTGATAAATATGGTTTATTAACGTCATAAAATCTTCCCTGAACTTTTTGATGTGTCGATTTTAACACATATTTAATCATAATTTTTGATTTTAGGGCAAAATTGTTGAGAGATGTTGAAAAAATGAAATAAAGGGACTCTTTTTCAAGGTCTTGCCGCAATCTTCATCGCCAGTTTACGAGCGAATGGAAAAACAAGCAGTATCGTCGGAAATGCGATGGCATACGCCACTAGCCATGCGTGTATCCAAATAGCAATAAAATGATCGACCGCTCCAATATTGATAAAGGTAATCGCCCCTGACATAATAAAGCTCATAAAGCCAGAGAGCAGTGCGGCTTGTACTTGATGGAGATATTTAACTGAAACCATTTTAATCCTTTTGTTGTGTACAAGCATATTCTTGACAGTAAATAGTGTATACTATAGAATCCCTCCTGATAAACCACTAAAGGGTTCTTAAGTGCACAAACTATACAGTGAATTTTTCAAGCTCATTACTTAATCTATAAACAAGGAATATTATGAATACATTTACCTACTATAACCCAACTCGAATCGAATTTGGACGTGGCAAAGAAAATACCATCGGAGAAATGATCGCCCAACAGGAAATTAAACGGCTCCTCCTCGTTTACGGAACTGGTTCGATCAAAAAAAACGGCTTATACGATAGAGTTGTTGAAAGTCTCATAACAGCGGGAATCGCTTTTGAAGAGCTCGACGGCGTCGTGAGCAATCCCCTCCTCTCCCGCGTCCATGACGGTATCGAAATGGTCAAATCGCATGATCTCCAAGCCGTTTTGGGTGTCGGCGGCGGTTCGGTCGTCGATTCGGCTAAAGCGATTGCAGTAGGAGCACTGTATGAGGGCGACGTATGGGATTTTTTCATCCAAAAAGCCTCTATTACAGCAGCGCTTCCCATCTATGCGGTCATGACCCTTGCGGCAACTGCTAGTGAGATGAACGGCAACTCGGTGGTTATGAATGATGTGACCAAACAAAAATACTCAATAGCATCCGTATTGGTTAATCCAAAAATATCGGTCATCAATCCCGAATTAATGATGAGCGTCACCCCCGAATATCTTGCCTATTCGGCAACCGATATTATTGCTCATACAATCGAAGTCTATTTTACAGCGAGTGATCATCCCCATTTTCAATCCCGTCTCGTCGAATCCATCGTCAAAACCGTTATCGAAACGACCGAAATCCTCCTCAAAGATCCGCTCAATTATGATGCACGTGCCGAATTTGCATGGGCTTCTACCCAAGCGCTCAATGGATTGACGAATTCGGGAACGGGCGGGGGAAGTTTCCCGAACCATATGATCGAACACGCCCTCTCCGCCCTCTTTAATATCGCTCACGGTGCAGGTTTGGCGATTGTCATTCCAGCATGGATGAAATGGTATAAAGGGCAAAACCCCACTCAGTTCGAACGCTTTGCCCAAGAGGTTTTCGCTCTAAACAGTGCAGATGAGGGGATCAGTGCATTGGAAAACTGGTTTGACTCTATTGGTGCACCCATTACCCTCTTAGCCGCAAATATATCACGTGAGCGTATTGGCGATATTGCCGATAATGCGCATGGATTAGCACTATTGTGGGGAATGGGAGAAGAGTACACCGCTACAACGATCGCAGAGATACTCCAAAACGCTTAATTCCATTTTTATTTTCTCAAGGGAGGTCTCTATGAGTCATTATTTATGTGCTATCGATGCAGGGACGGGGAGTATTCGGGCAGTTATTTTTGATACGAAGGGCAATCAATGTTCCATGGCGCAATACGAATGGAGCCACGTAGGTGAAGAGGGGGTTGAGGGTTCTATGGGGTTTGATTTTCTCCATGGATGGCTCCTTACGAAGCGGTGTATCCAAGAGGCTATTAAAGAAGCAGGGATACATCCAAACGAGATACTCGCCATCTCGGCTTCAAGTATGCGTGAGGGGATTGTCGTTTATGATAAGGATAAAAAGGAGCTGTGGGGGGTTGCCAACGTCGATAGCCGTGCACGTTCTGAAGTAGCCTATCTTAAAAGACAATCTCCCACAATGGAGCTGGAATTTTATAAAAATAGCGGACAAACGTTTGCCCTTTCGGCAACTCCACGCCTTTTGTGGCTGAAAAACAATCGCCCTGATATGTATGACAAAGCCACCTATTTTACGATGATAAGCGACTGGATCCTCTTCAAGCTCAGCGGTGAACTAGCATCCGAACCCTCTAATGCAGGAACAGCAGGGGCATTTAATCTCAAAACCCGTGATTGGGATAAAAACCAGTTTGAGCAATGTGGTCTGAAAGATCTGTTTGTCCCTGTGTTGGAAAGTGGTGAGATTTTGGGGAAAATATCGGCGCAGGCGTGTGATGAGATAGGCTTGAGTCGTGATACCCTTGTTGTTATGGGAGGCGGGGATGTTCAAATAGGTACCGCAGGTCTGGGAGCCTCCAAGCTTGGGGATGCCGTGATCTTAGGGGGGAGCTTTTGGCAACAGGTGGTTAATATCCCCTCTGATAGAACTCTTTTGGAGGAGATGTTGCTACGGGTTAATCCCCATGTTGTCCGTGGGATGAGCCAAGCGGAGGGGATCACCTTTTTTACGGGATTGGTGATGCGATGGTTTCGGGAGTCGCTAGGGGGTGGAAGAAGCTACGAAGAACTTGAAAAAATGGCAGCTACGGTTCCCGTAGGCTCGTATGGGATACTCCCCATTTTCAGTGACCGTATGAACTATGGGGAGTGGATACATGCTTCCCCGTCGTTTGTCGGGCTTGGATTGGACAGCGGTAAATACAATATTGGTTCGATGTTTCGCGCATTGGAAGAGAATGCGTGTATTGTCAGTGCCATTAATCTTGAGAATATCAAGGCATTTAGCGGTGTTTCTCCCACCTCCCTTACTTTCGCCAGCGGTGCGTCTAAGGGGTCATTGTGGGCACAGATATTAGCCGATGTGACGGGATTGGAAGTCAACGTTCCCTTTGTGAAAGAGGCAACAGCCTTAGGGGTTGCAATGGCGGCAGGGATCGGTGCAGGGGTGTATCGTAGTTTTGAAGAAGCAGGAGATAATATCGTAAAAATAGAGCGTAGCTATGAACCTAATCCTGAGTATTTTCAGAAGTATCAAGAGGTGAAAGAGAGATGGAATAAAGTGTACCGTAAACAAATGGAGCTGGTAAAAGAGGGGATTTTGGAGCCGATGTGGAAAGCTCCAGGGGTATTTGAATAACGTCTAAGTCCACCTAATCGACTATGCTATAATACGACCCATCAATAGGACGAAAAGAGAAATAGTATGAACAAAACACGTGTTGATGATATGCTTATAGAAATGATTACCCCTAAAGTTAAAGAAATAGAAGAAAAATTCGGTCGTGGTGAGGGGCTAACGCAAGAGGACATCAATACTCTTTTGCTCAAAAGCCAATACAATCACATCAACCACCTTGATGATAAACTGAATGAAGTTGTCGCCGATGTAGCAAGCTTGAAAGGTGAGTTTAGTGGTCTTAAAGGTGAGTTTAGCGGTCTTAAAGGTGAGTTTAATAGCCTCCGAGGTGAATTCAAACTCTTAGAAACCAGTGTTAATGCTAAGCTGGATATTTTTAAAGCCGATATTGATCTGAAAATTCAAACCGCTATCAATACCAATATGCGATGGAGTATTGGTATTATCGCTTTTATCGTGACAATGCTCAAAGTTGCCGATATGCTGTTGGCAAAATAGGTTATAAGGGATATTTTCCTCTCCCCCTCTTTTTCAAACTCTTCAAACATATTTTTATAGCGTTTTAAAATGGAAAACATTTTTTCTACAGTATGTAGAGATCAAGAATTCTTTTAGGGAAAAATTCGCATACGTCTACTTCTAATACGTAAGCAATTTTCACCAAATGTTCAATATTAAAGTGTTGCTTTTTGTAATAAATTTCTGCAAGAGAGACAATAGAAAGTGACTTATGTCCTATTGCTTGAGCTAATTTGAGTTGGCTCATCCCTTTTTCCATACGGATTCTTTTGACATTCTGTCCAATTTCAATGTATATTCGATCAATGGTGTCATCTGCTAAATCAAGGATATCTTTCATATAAAACCAACTTGTTATAAGAGGTTGTAAAGTTTATTAGGATAGAATATTTTCAGCAACTTGTTATAACAAGTTTAATGCATAATATAATACAATTAAGGATTAAGCTTTATTTTTTGGTGTTATATAATAATAATTGATATAAGTAAAAGGAATGAATTTGGGGATCAAAAATACATATTATTATAAATATGTTTCTTTATTAGAAAAACATGTCTCTATTTCTATTACAGACCCAAATGGAGTGATTGTATGTGTGAGTAGGGCATTTTGTGAAATGACAGGATACAGCGAGGAAGAATTAATCGGTAAAAAACATACTCTCCTTCGTCATCCTGATATGAAAGATGAGGTATATCAAGATCTATGGATGACGATAACAGAAGGCAAGCCTTGGCATGGACGTATTAAAAATCGAAAAAAAAATAAAGAGTTTTATTGGGTAGATGCCTATATTGAACCGATTTTTGATAATGAAACAATCGTTGGGTATCAAGCGATACGACAAAATATTACAGATGAAGTATTGTTTGAAACACTTGCCAAGATTGATGTACTGACAGGTTTATATAATCGTAATACCATTGAAGAGTTTGCTCGATTATTTATAGATGAATCACAGCGGTACCAAATCCCTTTTTCTATCATTATGGTGGATTTGGATGATTTTAAACAGATTAACGATCACTATGGACATCAAGCGGGTGATGAAGTATTGAAAAGATTGTCGGATATTTTTCAAGGTTTGGTGCGTTCAAGTGATCGTATAGGGCGTTGGGGGGGAGAAGAATTTCTTATTTTACTTCCACAAACTACTTACTTGCAAGCAAAGGAACTTGCTGAGCGGTTACGCATCGGATTTTCCTCTTATATATTTGAGGGAATCGGATATAAAACGGCTAGCTTTGGAGTTGCTTTATTGGAGTCTAATGATAGAATAGAAAATTTAGTGGCTAAAGCGGATAAGGCGTTATACAAGTCAAAAAAATTAGGTAAAAATTGTGTGACTTGATAATATTTTAAGTCCTATTCACGTGCAATAATTAAGTGCGGTATTGCTATACTTTGTAAGAAAAAATGAAAATAAATTTATAGTTAATATAGTATTTAAAATGAGAAGGTGTAGCGGTGGTTTCATGCAAGAATTATCATTCGGCTTTAAAGAGAGAGAGAGAGAGAGAGAGAGAGACGGCGCATGCCATTTTAATCGTAGAAGATTCCACTTTATTTAATAATGCGCTTCGGAAAGGATTGTTGGCTTTAGGTCATAAAATTGTCAGTGCATTTACGCTTGAAGAAGCGTTGTCTGCACTCGAACACAACGCTTTTGATTTAGTCATTTTGGATTTACATTTACCCGATGGAGAAGGGGAAGATCTTCTTGAAAATTTAAATTCTAAACAAAAATTAAAAATTATTATTTACACCTCTGATGCGGATAAAGAACGTCGCAATGAATGGTTTCGATACGGGGTATTGGGATATTTGTCGAAAGATGATCCTTTTGCTTTTGTTATTCAAGAAATTGATAAAACAGTAAAAGCGATAAATGAAAATACAAATTACACTATTTTAGTCGTTGATGATTCAAGTGTTGTTCGCCGTCAAATTACAATGTTGTTACAACCGCGAAATTACAAAATCAGTGCAGTGGTAGATGGTGCTACGGCACTTGAGAGCATTAATACAAAAAAATTCGATTTGATTCTTTTGGATCTTGAATTGCCTGATATGAATGGTGAAGACATCCTAAAGTATCTCAGAAAGAACAGTGCTACCGCCCAAATCCCTGTATTCATTTTGACGGGAACTTACAATGCTGCTACTGTAGGGCGCTTGATTAAACAAGGGGCGAATGAGTTCTTCTTGAAACCTTTTATCCCCGAAGAGCTTCTTCTAAAAATTGATTTTTGTATTGATACCAAACGCAAAGCCATGCAAATCGAGTGTGAACGGCAGTTACTTCAAGAGTACAAAGATACGATTGATCGAAGTAGCATCGTTTCAAAAACCGATAAACTGGGAATTATCACTTTTGTCAATGATAAATTTTGTGAGATATCAGGGTATTCAATTGCTAATCTTATCGGAAAACCTCACAATATGGTGCGACATCCTGATATGCCAAAAGAGGTATTTAAAGAGCTATGGGAAACGATTCTTGAGGGGAAAACATGGGAAGGGGTCGTTAAAAATCGTAAAAAAGATGGGACACACTATTGGGTGCAAACGATCATCAACCCAATTATTGATGTGAATGGGGATATCGTCGAGTTTATCGGTATTCGAACCGATATTACCGAAATTCAAAATATTAAAGAGAATCTACGGGAGCAGCTTAATATTTCCGAAGAACATTTCGAAGATGTTTATCGAATGGCGAAGCTGTATGAAAAAGCAGTAGATGAGAGTAATATTCTCTCTCGAACGAAACCTGATGGAACTATTACTTATGCTAATAGTCTTTTTTCTGAAATTACAGGGTATAGTAAAGAGGAGATCATTGGTAAAACCCATGCGATAGTCCGACATCCCGATACCCCATTAAAAGTTTTCGCCGATCTATGGAAAACGATCCAAAGTAAAAAAGCATGGAAAGGTATTCTTGAAAATCGTAAAAAAGATGGTTCATCGTATTGGGTCGATTCGACGATTATTCCAATCGTGAACAAAGAGGGTGCTATTGTCGAATATATAGCAATTCGTCATGACGTAACGCAACTCATCACCTTACACGAAGAGATTGAAAATACACAGCGTGAAATCGTTTATAAAATGGGGGAGATAGGGGAGAGCCGAAGTAAGGAAACAGGAAATCATGTACGGCGGGTAGCTGAATACTCCAAGTGTTTAGCATTATTGGCAGGATTGGACGAAAAAGAAGCAGAGACGGTTGCTATTGCATCTCCCATGCACGATATAGGAAAAGTTGCTATCCCTGATAACGTTTTGCTCAAACCAGGTAAGTTAAATAATGATGAGTGGGTAGTTATGCGTTCCCACAGCGCAATCGGTCATCAGGTGTTAAGTGGGAGTGAACGACCTATTTTAAAAGCGGCGGCAATCATTGCCAAAGAGCATCATGAGAAATGGGACGGTAGCGGATATCCTATGGGATTATCGGGTGAAGATATTCATATTTACGGACGCATCACCGCTATCGTCGATGTCTTTGATGCCCTTGGAAGTGATCGTGTGTATAAAAAAGCGTGGGCGATGGAGCAGATTTTAGAGCTATTTCGACAAGAAAAAGGGAAGCACTTTGATCCAAAATTGGTTGATTTATTTTTAGATAATTTAGACGAATTTTTAGCAATTCGTGATCGTTATCGTGACACATAAACATTATGACGGTTTTTACCTCTATTTTTAGCTTTCTAAAGAGCTTTATTGTCATCTAAGAATTTATATATTATTTGAAGTGTATAATTATTTTCTATAAACATTAGCATTTGAGTAGGTATAGAGGTTTTTTTTGCGTATTTTATTGATAGCGTTGCTTTTGTCTTCATTTGTCCTGGCTAAAGAGTATAAATTGGTATTCTCAGAGAGTACTCCCCCCTTTGTTTTTAAAGATGGTACAGGAATCGTCCAAACGATCGTAAAAGAGGCTCTTGCGTATAAAGGGCATACGGTAACGCCTGTCTTTGTTAATATTGGGCGAGGGTTTGAACTATTTAAACACGGTTATGTTGACGGATCGACGATTATTCAGAGAAGTTCTGGATTAAAGGCATTTTATTCGGTCGATTATATGCAGTACCATAACGCTGCATTCACCCTTGAAAAAAATCATTTCACCCTCTCAAAGATGGATGATCTCAGAAATTATCATAGTATTGGATTTCAGAATGCCAATAAATATTTAGGTGAAAAGTTTGGAAAAGTTGCTCGTGGAATGGGGAAAAATTATACGGAATTAGCCGATCAAAAACAGCAAGTGTATATGCTTTTTAAAGGTCGAACCGATGTCGTGGTTATGGATCGGAACATTTTTAAGTTTTATCGCAGTGAACTGATTGCCCAGCACAAAATAGATCCGAAAGATCAGTTTGAACTGTTTGAGCTTTTTGAACCAACGAAATACCAAACGGCATTTAAAGATCAAAAATCGAGAGATGATTTCAATGAGGGGATCGCATATCTCAAAAAAACCGGTCGCTATGATGAAATCTACAGAGAATACAGTGAAAAATATTTTGCGGTTAAGAAATAAATGAAATTTAAACGTAAATCACTCTCCAAGCAGCTATTGGTATCGATTCTCGGTATTTATGTGCTGATTACTTTTGTCGTTACGATGGTGCACGTTGTTATCGAATACAGTTATACAAAAGCGAATATCCAAAATGAACTAAAGCGAATTGCTCATATTTTTGAACCAGCACTGCAAACGGCGATTTGGAATCTCAGTGATGAACAACTTCAGTCAATTGCCAAAGGGATGAGTGAGATGCCGTTGATTTATGGTATGGTGATCATTGATCCTAGCAGCAAAATTCTCTATCAAGAAGGGGTCAATACAGTTAAAAGCTCAGAACTCACGTATACCTTTCCCCTTTACCAAATACTTGATGGAAATAAGATCTTTTTAGGGAAGGTAACACTCTACTCAAGTAATCAGGCTGTTTTTGAAAGGTTAAAAGTCGGCTTAGCGATGTTGTTTTTAAATGCAATGATCAAAAGTTTAGCCCTTATTATCCTTTTTTACATTGCGTTTCGAAAACATCTTGAAAAGCCTCTCCATGACTTGATGTATCAAATCTCAAATCTGACAGAAAAAGGGGAGGATAATAGGCTAATTGATGTCAAATTTCAACATACTAATGAGCTTTCCATTCTTCAAAATAAATTTAATGATCTGCTAAAGCATATTTATACCCAAGAAAAACAACGCATTGAAATGGTACAAGATCAAAACAAGCAACTTGAATTATTGGTGCAAGAGCGGACAAGTGAACTCGAAATTGCCAATAAAGAGCTACAAAAACTTGCGACTACCGATGCGCTGACACAGATTGCTAACCGATCCTATCTTGACGAGGTATTGAAGCAGTCTGTTGTTGCAAATGAACGGTACAATCGCCCTTTTTCAATCGTTATGATTGATATTGATTTTTTTAAAAAGATTAATGATACGTATGGTCACTTAGCTGGAGATACGGTTCTTAAAAAACTCTCCAGTTTGATAAAAAGTAGAATTCGCAGTGTAGATACCCTTGGAAGATGGGGTGGCGAAGAGTTTATGATTATTTATCAGGAAATCGATTGTGAGGGGGCATATACTTTGGCGGAAAATATTCGCAAAGTTGTTGAGGGTCACCTTTTTGATGATATGGAAAATATTACCATTAGTATGGGTGTAGCGCAATACCAATCAGGAAATTCATTGGAGGAGCTACTTAAGCAAGCTGATAACGCATTGTATTACAGCAAAGAACATGGACGAAACCAAGTTACCTCCTATTGCACTGCTTCGAGTCAATCACTTTAAACCCCGATTATCCTACGCTGTTTTTGTGTAATTTGTTGAACCAATCCCTTGATTTTTCACTCAATCCACGATGGATTTTATAAGAATTTAGTATAGCTTCGAAACCATAGTGAAATATTTTAAGGGTAAAGTGTCAATAGTTGATTTATTATTGTTCGAATGTGGTTTTAAAAAACAAGGCATGGGGGATAAAAATGATAGAAAAAGTGGATATTACCTTACTCTATGTGGAAGATGACGTTAAACTAAGAGGATTTTATAGTGAGGTATTTCAAAACAAGGTCAAACATCTGATTATTGCTGAAAATGGGGAAGAGGGTCTTAAAGCATTTATGAATGATAGCCCCGATATCGTCCTCACCGATATACGGATGCCCGTTATGAGTGGGATAGAGATGAGTCGCCATATTCGTCAAATAGACAAAAAAATCCCCATTATTATGACCTCGGGTTCAAGTGAATCCGAATTCTTATTTCAAGCCATAGAGCTTGGGGTGACGCGCTATATTTTAAAACCGTTTCAACACGAACATCTGGAATTGATTTTAGACCAAACCATTGAATATATTCTCCTGCGAAAAGCCGAAATCGATCGAAAAAAAGAGCTCCAAGAGATTATGGATACCCAAAAAAGTATTATTCTACTCGCCAATATCCACGGTGTTGAACGTGTCAATAAAGTCTTTTGTAATGTTACTGGGTACAAGACTTTGGAGGAATTTCAGAATAATCACCAATGTATTTGCGATCTTTTTGTGATGGAAGAGCAAGAAAATTATCTGAACGTTGAAGGATTTATCTCCAGTATGAAACAAGGAACCCCCTCGTTCATTAATGGAAAAAAAGTGAAGATGTATTGCAATATCCACCAAGAGGAGAGGATCTTTTTGGTGGATATTACCCCATTTGTCCGTCAGGGGGATTTTGTGGTCACACTGACGGATATTACGGAACTTGAAGAGGAGATCAAAAAAAACAAGGAGAAAGATTATCTCCTCTTTTTACAATCTAAACACGCTCAAATGGGGGAGATGATCTCCATGATAGCGCACCAATGGAGACAGCCGTTGAATGCCATATCGGCTTCGAGTATACGATTGTCGATGCTCAATACATTAAATGATTTAGCCAAAGAAGAGATAACCTCTATTAGTAAATTTATCCAAAAAGAGACCCAAGATATGTCTCAAATTATCAACGATTTTATGAATTTTTTCAAGCCTGTCCCCCAAACAAGTTTCGTAAGTCTTGATAATATTTTAAGTGAAATCCGATCCCTAATAGAGGGACAATTAAAAAGCAAAGGGATAATACTCATTGTCAATGGTGAGGATATTCATACCCCCATTAGTGGCTATCGACAAGAGCTGAGTAATGTGTTGATTAATTTGATTGTAAATGCCAAAGATGCGTTTGATGGGAAAACAGTAGAGTCGCCAACCATAACGGTTGAGCTTTCTCTAAAAGAGGGTGTATGTACCCTTATCGTTCGTGATAACGCAGGAGGGGTTCCTGAAGCGATTATGAATAAAATTTTTAACCCCTATTTTACGACCAAGGAGCAGGGGAAAGGGACGGGGATTGGTTTGTATATGACCAAACGGATTGTGGAAGAGATTTTAAGCGGTTCCATCGAGGTTTATAACCGAGGAGGGGGAGCCGTTTTTGAATTTAGTATGATACTTCCAGAAAACCAAAACTCTTGAAATACAATTAATTCTTCGATTTGGTTCACTTTAATCAAACTATTATGAGAGGTAGCCTATTATAAAGAAATCGAATACGATAGTATAAGAAAAGAAGAGGTGGTAAACGTGATGAGAAGTGTATTTCTAACTATTGTTTTATTGTCACGTTTCACCTCTTTGTATGGTGAAAATTCGGATGATATGGGTGATTTTCAGTCCCTTTTGGAAAATGTTAGTGATTTGGCCACCAAAAAATCGCTTAATGTCGATTATATGCCCTCTGTCGTCACGATTATTGATGCCCAAACGTATAGAGAGGGTGGAATACAAAATGTCGGGGAAGCATTGGGAATGCTTCCGGGAATCCAAATGCAGCTAAGCCCTATGGGATATTCTATGGCGACAGTGCGAGGATTTAAAAATCCCAATGCCTATCTCTCGGATAAAATAAAAATACTCATCGACGGTGTTGCCATCAAC
Source organism: Sulfuricurvum sp. (assembly GCA_011391735.1). Classification (GTDB taxonomy): domain Bacteria; phylum Campylobacterota; class Campylobacteria; order Campylobacterales; family Sulfurimonadaceae; genus Sulfuricurvum. Next base: position 24,165 of record JAABPY010000131.1, read on the forward strand.
AATGAAGTTGCTGGTTCGGGTGATTTTTATATGGATTTTCCGATGCAGCTTGTCGATCGCATAGAGGTACTGCGAGGACCCAACTCGACAACCCAAGGGTCGGGAGCTTTTTATGGAACGGTCAATATTATCACGAAACTGGGCAATACCAAAGAAGAGAATAGAATATTTCTTGGCGGTGGCAGTTACAAGGCGCTTACGGCAGGGGCGAATGGTTATACTCTTTCGAATAACTGGAAACTCTTTACCGATGGCTATATGGCACGCAATGAAAAATCCCTTCCCGTTGATGGAGGTACCACTGGGACCGATGAAGCGATGAGGGATCTCTCCATCGGTTTTAAAGCGGTCAATGGGGGTTTTGAATTTCTTACACGGTACAAACGAAGTGTGTATGGAAATTTTTATGGTTTTGAAGAGGATCTTGATCCGATCCCTACTCACCCCAAAGAGCATATTAATTCGTATTTCTTCTCACAAGCTTCGTATAAGAGCAATATCAATGATGTTGGAATCGAGACGAAGGTCAATTTTTCTCACCGTGAGTTGAATGAGGGTGCTAATATCCGTGATGTTGGGGGCGAAGCAGCAAGGTTTGCGACCGTAGGGGTCAATATGCAAGAGGGTTTTTATTTTACTGAGAAGCTCAAAGAACAAAATTTGGAAGCAGAAACGATTTTTACCCTTCCGAAGATCGCCTCCAATGAGATTGTCGCAGGAGTTGGGGTTCGGTATGCGAAAATAGTACAAGATGACTATACTAACAGTATCGAAAACGGTATCACCCAAAATATCGGTACCATTTTAGCCAGTCCAAATTACGACTCCTTCCGATACAGAGAATCACGAGAACCCGCATTTTGGGCGAATCCCACCACAAGTTTCATCAAAGCCAATCAAAGCCGAACGATTGGGTATGGATACGCTCAGGATTTGATCTCGGTCAATCGTGATGTGGATATTATCCTTGGCGCACGTGTCGATAACTATTCTGATATGGGAAAAACACAGTTGAGTCAACGAGCTGCTGTTGTTTATCGTGCGAATGATACGACTATATTCAAATTGCTCTACGGTTCAGCATTTCGTGCCCCAACCTTTACCGAAGCGTATGCCAATGGACATATAAATTACCGTGCTGGGCTTGATACTATGAAACCCGAAGAGACCAATACCTACGAAGCGGTTGCCATTTACTCACCCAACTTGAACACGAAATTCTCTTTAGACCTCTTTTATTCACAGCTTAAAAATGTCATTGATTTAGAAGAGTTCTCCAATACCATTGCGGGATACCAAAACTACGCAGACCGAACAAGCAAAGGGGTTGAGTTTGAGTACAATTTTAGGTCAAAACTTCAGCACAATTTCTATTTAAATGCCTCGTATATCCAAACATGCTATGCCACTCCCCCTGAAGAGGATTATCCCGTCTCAACGAGCCAATCAATGCCCGATATCTCCAAGGTGATGTTCAAAGCACTCTATATTTACAAACCTGTTGATAACCTCTCTTTTGGGACAGCATGGAAATACTTCTCAAAAACAACGCAATCCAAAATAGGGTGGATAGTCGATGACGGAACCGATACAACGGTTCATCCCCAACACATCGTCGATGAGACCCTTACGTATAAACTCTCCTCTTCCAGTGAATTTCGTGCAACGGTCAAAAATATTTTCAATGCCGATATACGAGAACCAAGCTATTACTACAACACAGACGGAGGGATAAAGAGAGAGGGGAGAAACTATCTTTTTAGTTATGTGAAAAGTTTTTGAGGGTCAATGTATAATAAAAAAAGGGGGTGGTGTTGATAAGTCGTTTTTTCTTTTTAATAATTTTTACGGTGTATACGACGGTTCTTCATGCATCGGCGTATGATGAGGACACCTTAGAGATCTTTTCCAAGATTATTCCCCGTTTTGTTTTAATGAGTACCCAAAAAAACAGTCTCAAAGATAAAATCGGGATATGTATCTTGCATAATAAGTTCGATGAAAAAACGGCAGAAATCCTCACGGATAAAATTCATACTAGTTACCCTGATGGGATTAAAAATTATAAAATAAAAGTAATCGAGAGTGAATACCCCAATGTGGGGGTGTGTGAAAAATCTCAATTGGTGTTTATGTTTGATAGCGATGAAAAAAATATTGATAATAGTCTCCGTATTTTAAGGCAATCTCCTATCCTGACCATGTCCTACAATGCCAAGTATCTTGAGAACGGAGTGGGTGCTACACTGTTTTTGGGGAGAAAAGTAGTTCCGTATATCAATGTGGGTGCGATACGTCAAAGCGGTATCGACCTTGATAATGTATTGGTACAAATATCGAAAATTTATGGGAAAGGGGATGGCAAATAATGCGTGGTATGAGTATTGAAATCAAAATGGTTATCGGCTCTATCCTCTTTGCCTTTTTATTGGTTGCCGTGGAACGGTACCAGTTTTCGGAAAATATTATTGAGCAGTTTCTTGAATCCAAAAAGTCAAAAAACAAATTGTTGATGGATACCATCTCCCCGATTGTCAGTTTGAATATAGCGTTGGGATTGGAGGATGCCAATCAAGAGTATCTACACCAAATCGTCCATCAAAATCATGATATTCTTCGTTTTGAGCTGGTGGATGCGCAGGGGAAAAAGCTCTATAGCTATATGAAAAATCCATCCAAAAAACTCAAAAAGAGGATAGATGGTGTCTATTTTTCGGCGCAGTCCTTAGCCGATGGGTTGACTGGGGAGAAATTCGGAACCCTTTATGCCTATTTTGATGACCATGAATACCGACAAATGGTGCAAAAAAATAAAGAGGCAACGATCAAACTTTTTACCATTGCCTTAATTATGTTGATTATTTTCATCGCCTATATCAAAAGAGAACTCTCATTCTTGAAAAAGTTAAGTGAACATGTTTTGAACTATGATCCCCAACGCAATAATTTCACCTTGATGACATCGAAGCGAACCGATGAGGTGGGGGTTATCCATAACGCCATTATCTCAATGGTGAACAAAATCAATACCTATGCCACCCTTTTGGATGAGATGAATCACTCTTTGACCCTCAAAGTACAAGAGAGAACCAAGGAGCTAGAAGAGGCAAATGCACAATTGCAAGAGCTCTCTTTGATGGATCCCTTAACGCAACTTTCCAACCGACGAGGGCTTGAAATTCATCTTCAGAATGTGTGGGAGCTTGCAAAACGAAACGGTGTGGCGATTTCGATGATTATGTGTGATATTGACCATTTTAAAAATGTGAATGACACCTACGGGCATCTGGTGGGGGATTATGTCCTTATAGATATTGCCAAACTATTAAAAACATCGCTGAAACGAAAAGCCGATTTCATCGCACGCTATGGAGGGGAGGAGTTTATTATTGTGTTGTATGATACACAAAGTGATGCTGCTGCGGAGTTGTGTACCACGATTCAACATACCCTTAAACTCTTTGATGGTTTTGACTATTCAGGGACAAAATTAGAATCGCTTACCCTTAGTTTTGGGATTGCAAGTTCAATTCCCGAGGAGACACGTTCGTATCAAGAGCTTATAAAACGTGCTGATGTTGCTTTGTATGAAGCCAAAGAGGAGGGGAGAGATCGCTTTATGGTTTCGAGTTAACAAAAGAGGTTAGAATCCATCTTGTAACTCTCATACGCTATAATAGACCATTCTCTTCATGAAAGGAACTTTTATGAACCTCCTCTCTCTTAATCTCTCCAAGCCCATTAACCGCTCTGCTTTAGAATATACCCTTGATATAGCTCTCGAAAAAGGGATCGAAAACAGTTATTATGGGAAGAATACCCTTTTGCATGTTGTCCTTGCCCCTTTCGATGTTCTGACATTGATTGCGCAGGAGAAAGGAACCATTCTTCAAGCACTCACCAAGATGGGGCTCTCCCTTACCACAGAAGAGGAACAGCTAATCTATCAAGATTATCCCATCGAAATAAATCCCGATCAGCCAGAGCCGTTTATCGTCACCAATGAGGCCATTTTTCTCAAAAATCCCACCACCCTTAATCTCAAACTTATCGCCCTTGCGATTAGCCAGAGTGTGGGGTTGGAACGGTACGAAAAACAGCTCGATTTACTATTCTCCAAAAATCGTCAAATCATCGAATCAATCCACACTTTCTCCATCGCTCGCCGCCCCTCTTTGCTAAAATTCGTTAAACAACTGGCGCTAATGCGACACGATATGGTGGGAAATCTCCTCCTCCTTGATAAGCCCAATATTGTATGGGATGATGCCCAAGCCGAAGCGCTTTATAATCAAATGGCACTAATCCTCGAACTCTACGACCGTCACGAAATCGCCCTCTCCAAGCTCTCTCAGATCAAAGAAGATGTGATGCTGGTGATGGATCTCCTCAACCACAAACAAAGCGAATTTTTGGAGTGGATTATTATTATCCTCATTCTCATTGAGATTGTTATGGGGCTCGTTGAGTTTTTTCGCTAATGGGTACCATAATTGCTAAATGATTTATTAACGTAATTTTTCCTGTAAAATTCGATCTAAAATAGTAAATACCCCATCGCTTGCATGTTCCATCTCTTCGAATACATGGACGAATTGCTCAGACCCAATCTCTTCTGTTTTGAGGAGATCAAAGATTTTATGGGTTGCATTATGGACAATAGCATGAGGAGACTCTAGTGATGTGTAGCTTGCTGCTTTTTTGAAAAACTCTGCGCCATCCCCTTCATAATACCATTTTCCAAGACGACAGCTATGATGATCGACAAAACCAAATTGTTCTTTACGAGTAACAGCAGAAAGATAGGTATTCACCTTCCAAATCACATGGTCAAGCTTCGCCAAACTCATAAAAATAAGTTCAGAGGTGTGCGTTGTCTTATCAAAGGTATGTTTCATCATACCAAGATTATGTTCCATATTATGGCTAAAATGACCAATAGCATCATTGGAGGCACTAATATTTTCCCGAATTTGATCAAACTTTTTACCGATGGAGGCGACATCTTGTGTCATCGACTGTAGTGAGATATTGATTTCACTAATCGCCTTATCGGTACGATCCGCTAGCTTACGTACTTCATCGGCAACGACAGCAAACCCTCGACCATGTTCCCCTGCACGTGCTGCTTCAATCGCCGCATTAAGGGCAAGAAGATTGGTTTGATCGGAAATATCTTTGATGAGATTCAAAATACTTGCCACATCTTGTGCTCGTTGGGAGAGGGTCTGTACCGTATCCATCGAATCAAGGGCCAAATGATTGAGACCTTCGAGGGTATTGGAAATGCCAGAGGCTTTACTTCCCAATTCAGCAATATTTTCAAGCAAAGCGACAGACTGGGTGATATTCTCTTTGGAGGAGGAGACAGAGGAGGCCATATTTCCTTGAATATCAAGGAGATTTTTTTTCAGCTGTCCATTTTGATAGGTCATAATTGAGGAGGCATTCGCACAGCTATTGTGACTATTTTGTTCATTAATAATCTTTTCTTGCTCCTGAATACGCTCTGTTAATCGAAGATTTTCTTCTTTAAGCCGTTCTCGCTCCTTTTGTATCTGTAAGAGTTCATTTTTTAGTGTTGTATCTTCGCTAAACCATCCCATTACACACCTCCATTGGTATCCTTGATAAGAGCTATTATACTTGATTTATTCTTGGAAATATAAAATAAAATTATGACTTTTAAGGAGATTTTTTTTGTGATGTTTTAAGAAAGTTATGAAGTAAATGTGGCGGAGAAACTCCTTTCCATAGCGTTCTAATGTTTTAAGGGTTCGGGAAAGGTTTGATTTCTTCCGACCACTCAGCACTTCAAGTTTAGTAAGTGAACGAGGATGTTTGTCATCAATAATTTTTAAAAGCTCTTGATTTTCATTGCTAAGTACTTGAGCGAGTGACTTGATTGATTCGAACCATCTGCTTTGGGTTTATATTCGCTCTTTGCAATACTAATGGTTCGTTTGATGTAATCGGCTTTATTCATGATACCGACGTATAAAATTTTAGATTTCATCATTGAATCCTTTTTGACCTGAAATTTAACCCAATAACCGTTGTTCATCGGGAATATTTTGTCATCCAACAAAAGAAGATTCTTCACATCAACAAACTTGGACTCTTTTGGTTATCATCAGATGATAATATGCTTCATGAGAATTTTTGATATAAATGCAAAAATATGTTTAGTTTTTAATATCTCTGTTATCATGTAAGAATCGTTCAAACTCCACTGAGGGAAGTGGTTTACTGAAATAATACCCTTGTATTTCATTACATCCGTGCAAGCGAAGGAAGGCTAACTGTTCAGCAGTCTCCACCCCCTCTGCTATCGTAACCAATCCTAGGTTATGAGCCATATCGATTATGGCACTTACAATAGCTCGGTCGTCTGGATTATCGGAGATATCACGAATAAACGATTGATCAATTTTTAGCTTGTATACTTTAAACTGCTTTAGATAGCTTAGAGAAGAATAGCCTGTACCGAAATCATCGATTGACATACGGATTCCTCGTTCGTGAAATTTGTTCATGACATTAATCACATATTCTGGATCATGCATTGTAACAGCTTCGGTCAGTTCCAATTCTAGATATTCGTTTGGCAACTGTACCTCTTCTAAAATGTCTGTGACCAGTTTTAGCAAATTTTGCTGTCGAAACTGTATTGCAGATAAATTTACTGCGATGATCATAGGAGCAAATCCGCTGTCAATCCACTCTTTCGTTTGTTGGATAGCAGTTCTGAGAACCCACTCTCCAATCTCAATGATTTGGCTGCTACTTTCAGCTATCGGGATAAATTCGGCAGGAGAAACCATTCCAAATTCTGGATGATGCCATCGTAATAAAGCTTCAGCACCAATAACATGCCCATCTGATATAGAAATCTGCGGCTGATAATAGACTTCTAACTCATTTCGTTCGAGTGCATGGCGTAGTGCATTCTCTAGTTGCAGGTTACGTGCTAAATTTACCTGCATCTCCAGTGTAAAGAAATGGAAACTGTTGCGACTGTTGCTCTTGACCCTGTACATAGCAGTATCAGCATTTTTGAGAAGGGTTTCGAAATCTGCACCGTCATTAGGATAGATGGCAATACCGATTGATGGTGTAATGGTTAGTTCATTGTGCTCAATTATAGAGATTTTTGAAACTGCTGTGATTAGTTTTGTGGCAATATGCATAGCCGTATTCGAATCAGTATTGGGGAACAGCATAATGAACTCATCGCCTCCCAACCTCGCTACAGTGTCTTCATCCCGAATCACTGCCTTGATCCGATTGGCCATTTCTATTAATACTTGATCTCCAACAGTATGACCTAAAGTATCATTAATATTTTTAAAATGATCGAGATCTAGAAACATCACAGTTAATGGTTCATTATTGCGTTGTGCCATACTCAGAAGGTAAGTGACCCGATCATTAAGCATAACACGATTAGGTAAGCCGGTTAATTGATCGAAATGGGCAAGATGATCAATATATGCTTCAGATTTCTTTTTCTCCGTTATATCTTCTTTGATCGCCACATAATTAGTGATTTTTCCATCGGATTGTTTGACTGGAGAGATAGTAGCCGATTCGATGTAAATACTTTTATCTTTACGGCAATTGATAAGTTCACCATGCCATGTTTTACCATGAATCAGATGCTCCCACATATCATCGTATGTTGCCTGAGGTGTTTCATCAGATTTTAATATGCTTGGATTTTGACCTAACACCTCTTCCATACTGTATCCAGTTACCGTAGTAAACATACGATTAACATATTCGATATTCCCCTCTAAATCGGTAATAACAATCGAATTTGGGCTTTGCTCAACGGCTAATGAAAGCTTAAGAAGTGAACTTGTAACCCGTTTAGTATCGGTGATGTCCTGGATAGTGCCTAGCATTTTTAGAGGCATTCCACTGGTATCAAATTCAAGTTTACCTAGTCCGTGTACCCATCGTTCAACCTGATTATTATGACAAATTATGCGGTATTCTTGGTTAAATTCTCTATGTTTGCCAATCACTTCCTCTTTGAAATAAAGATTGATCCAATCTCGATCATCAGGATGAACTAAGGTCATCCATCCTACAAAAGAGTGTTCGTAATCTTGATCTATCCCAAATAACGTATCAAGTACTTCCGAACTTCTCCATATTCCCGTTTTAAAATCAAGAATGTAACTTCCTAATCCTGCAATTTTTTGAGATTCTTTAAGGAAATTTTCGCTCGCTCGCAGAGCATCTTCTGTGTGTATACGCTCGGTAATGTCTTCTGAAATTCCCAAAAGATATTGCAACTCGCCGTATTCATCTTTTATCGGTATCTTTTTGGTGTGTAGGATACGAATTCCATTAGGTGTTTCAATCGGCTCTTGAGATATGTCGACGATAATGCCACCATGCAGTGCTTCACGATCTTTTTGGATAAAAAAATCGGCTTGCTCTTTTGGAAAAAAATCATTATCACTATGATTTAACAATGTGTTTTGACTTAAACCTGTGAGTGCTTCACCAGCTTTATTGAATAAAGCATAGCGTAAGTCTGAAGCATGTTTAAGAAAGATCATATGGGGAATATTATTGACGATACTGTCGAGCAGACGGTTCTTATCATGAACCTGTTTTTGTGTTGTAGCTAATTCTTCATAAGGTTTTTGCACAGTAGTAACAAAAATTGCACGATAAATGAATAGGTAGGCAATTGATTTATAAATATGCCCCAAGATATTATAAATATCCGTAACATCAGCATATAAAGTAAAAAATAATTCGCTCATTGCCATGATACATACCGCAGCAAACATCGTCGCCGCATGATAAGGCTGAGGCTGATACATCCGTCTCCACAATGCAAATGCTGTAATTAGATTGAATGCAGTAATGGTATACTCTGTATTCGTTTTTAATGGGGTTAACCCCTGACCAGCTATAAAAAACAGATGTGGAAATAGATTATAATTAAACAGTACTAACCAGTGTATTAAACCAATCAATATAAATACGAAGACTAGCAGAAGATACTGAAAGGTTTTAGAGGTCAATGAGCGTAATGGAAATAGAGCGAAAACCAAGAGACCAATAGCCGAAAGCAGACGGGCCGCTAGCCAAAAATCAATTGCTTTGTCTGGACTATTTGGAGTTACGTAATCTGGCATTCCGGCATAAGAGAGCATATGTGAAAAATCGAGTATGGCTACACCAAAAAATATTGAGGAAAGAAATATGATATTGCCAACTGTTTTATGACTGAAAGCGTTCCATCCTAGCCCGGCTACTTGCATCGCAATAACAATCGCAATAGTTTCTAGCATCATGTGCAACGGTAAGTAATCTTTATAACCTTGAATTGTACAAGGGGAAGGAATCATCGAAATAATTATCAAACCAATTGCCAACACTACAAGACTAGGAATAATTTTACGCAGTGAATCTTTATGGCTTGGATGAATTTGAAAAAATGATTTGGATTTTAAGGATATCATACACGTGCTCTCACCAATAATAGAATAGAATAATCCGAATTTAGGTAACTACCATTTATTAGTTTACACCACGATAGCGTAAGTATTCTTAAGAAGATACTATCTTTATTCTCCTTAATTACAGTGAATAGGAAGCTAACTTGGTAAGGAGCGCGAGGGTCAAATCAGCTATTACAAAATTTGTAATTATGCGGCACTTGTACTCAACTGAAAGTATCATAAATAAGAGGACTGTGAAGGATTTTTTGTGTTGTGATGGCGGGCCACTAAGGATTTGAACCTTAGGAGGTTTAACCCTCGCCGGTTTTCAAGACCGGTGCAATCGACCACTCTGCCAGTGACCCGTATAAAAGTGAGACTATCTTACAATTTGGAGGTGGTACCCAGATTCGAACTGGGGGTCAAGGTTTTGCAAACCAGCGCCTTACCGCTTGGCCATACCACCATCCATTTGTGGTGCCCGGAGCCGGACTTGAACCGGCACAGTGTTACCACCGAGGGATTTTAAGTCCCTTGCGTCTACCGATTTCGCCATCCGGGCAACGGTAACAAAAAATATCTCAGTTAAAACATCATTGCTAATACTTTAACTGAGATATATGGAGCGGGAAACGAGGTTCGAACTCGCGACCCCGACCTTGGCAAGGTCGTGCTCTACCACTGAGCTATTCCCGCACTTTCTTTGTGGAGTGGAAGTATATCAAAAAAAAGAGGTGATGTAAAGAGGTTTTTGATAATTTTAGAAAAAAGTGGAGTTTGGCTATAATAATATCAGAAAATAAAATGGTAACTAAAGGATATTTATGCGCAGTGATACAATCAAAAAAGGGTTTGACAAAACCCCTCACCGAAGCTTGCTACGAGCAACAGGATTAAAAGATGAAGATTTTGATAAACCGTTTATTGGGGTAGCCAATTCTCATATTGATATTATTCCAGGGCACTTTTTTCTCCAAGAGTACGGTCGTATCGTCAAAGAGGCGATTCGTGAAGCAGGCGGGGTCCCTTTTGAGTTTAATACTATCGGTGTGGATGATGGGATTGCAATGGGGCATGATGGAATGTTGTACTCATTGCCTAGCCGTGAACTTATTGCAGACAGTATCGAAACAGTGATGAATGCCCATAAGCTTGATGGGTTGATTTGTATCCCTAACTGTGACAAAATCGTTCCGGGGATGTTGATGGGGGCGTTACGGGTCAATGTTCCCACTATTTTCGTTTCTGGCGGACCGATGAAGGCCGGACACAAAAAAGATGGTACGGCGATTGATTTGGCAACAGCATTTGAAGCGGTCGGAAAACACGCTGATGGGAAGATGTCTGATGAAGAGTTGTATGAGATCGAGTGTGAAGCGTGTCCATCTGGGGGATCGTGCTCGGGGATGTTTACGGCAAACTCTATGAATACCCTTTGTGAAGCGATGGGGGTAGCGTTACCAGGGAATGGAACTGTCCTTGCAATGACTCCTGAGCGTATTGCGATGGTCAAAGAGGCAGCAAAACGGATCGTTGCGATGGTCAAAGATGAAAACAGTGAAAAATGGAATATGCGTAATATCCTCAATGATAAAGCCATTCATAACGCATTTGTTATTGATATGGCAATGGGGGGGTCGTCGAATACGGTTCTTCATCTATTGAGTATTGCCAAAGAGGCAGAAGTTGATTTTGATATTACGAAGATCAATGAAATTTCTGAAAAAGTGGCCCATATTGCCAAAATTTCCCCATCCCTCTCAACGGTACATATGGATGACATTAACCGCGCAGGGGGTGTCAATGCTGTTATGAAAGAGGTGAGCCGTCGAGGTGGCGTTTTGCATCTTGATGCAATGACAGTGACGGGTGAGACATTGGGTGAGCGGATCAAAGATGCGGTGATTAAAGATACCAACATTATTCATACTAATGAAAACGCTTTCTCTCCTGTGGGGGGATTGTCAATTCTTTTCGGTAACCTTGCCGAAGAGGGGGCGGTTGTCAAAACAGCGGGTATAACGGCGAATATGCGTCAGTTTACGGGTAAAGCGATTTGTTTTAACTCTCAAGACGAAGCGATCAAAGGGATTATGGGTCATAAAGTCAAAGCGGGCGATGTGGTCGTTATTCGCTATGAAGGGCCAAAGGGTGGTCCTGGGATGCAGGAAATGCTTGCCCCTACGGCATTGATTATGGGGATGGGGCTTGGTGAGAGCGTTGCCCTTATCACAGACGGACGTTTTAGCGGTGCAACACGAGGAGCTAGTATCGGTCATGTCAGCCCCGAAGCTGCTGAAGGGGGATTAATCGGACTCGTTGAAGACGGGGATGAGATCAGCCTTGATGTCGATAAGCATCTTTTACAACTTAATGTAAGCTATGAAGTTCTTGAACAACGACGGCTTCACTGGAAACCTCTCAAAAAAGAGATTACGTCGAAATGGCTTAAACGCTATAGTTTGCTTGTTTCCAATGCCTCTAATGGTGCCGCGTTAAAAACGGAGTTGTAAATAACCCGTTCGCCCTGAGCTTGTCGAAGGGTGCATTCATGGTTCGACATGCTCACCACGAACGGGTTACTTCCCCGAGGGTTTAAACTCTGGTACGATTTTTTGCAACGCCTCAATAGGGGTGTTGCTCCCCACTAATTTTTCAATATCGTCACATAGCTTCTCAATCGGGTAGGGAGATGAACGGGCGATGAATATCGATTCAAATACCGTTTTTTGCTCACTCTCATCGATTAACAACTCTTCATACAATTTTTCCCCAGGGCGTAATCCACTCATGACTATCTCAATGGGCTTGGTTGCATAAAGGCGGATCATCGTCCGTGCCAAATCAATAATTTTAATCGGTTCTCCCATATCGAGGATGAAGAGTTCCCCCCCCTTGGCAATAGCGGCCGCTTGAAGGACGAGTTGGCACGCTTCGCCAATGAGCATAAAATAGCGGGTAATATCGGGATGGGTGAGGGTGATGGGTCCGCCACTATCGATTTGGGCTTTGAATTTGGGGATAACGCTTCCGCTAGAGCCTAGAACATTTCCAAAACGGACGGAGACAATTTCACTTTTCTTGGGGTCAATATTTTGGGCATAGAGCTCCACAATCCGTTTTGTTGCCCCCATAATATTCGTAGGACGTACCGCCTTATCGGTGGAGATAATAACAATCTTAGAAACCGCATGGACAATAGCACTGTCGATGACGTTACGGCTTCCGATAATATTGTTGGTGATAGCGGCGTGAATGTTTGCTTCACATAGCGGTACGTGCTTGTAGGCGGCGGCGTGGATGAGGATGTCAGGCTTGGAGGAGTCAATAAGGGTATCGAGAGCTTTTTTGTCTAAAATATTGGTTAAATGGAGAGATGCCAAGGGGAGTCTTTCGCCGATTTGATAAAGGTTGTATTCACTGTTATCGATCAAGATAAGCTCTTTTGCTCCAAACGTATGACACTGTAGCGCTATCTCACTTCCGATACTTCCCCCAGCTCCTGTGATAACGACGGTTTTCCCCGCTATGAATGCCCCAATGGTTTTTTGGTCAAGATCTTTGGGGTGACGGGCAAGGAGTTCTTCGAGGGAGAGGGATTCGATGGTGTTGTGGGACTCATCTAGTAACCGTGAGCGTTTGATCTCTTGGATACCTGCATCGCTTAAGAGTTGGTACGCTTCACGTACATAGGTGTTCGGGAGTGAACCGTCGATGATGGCAGTGATGATTTTCTGAGAGACAATCCATTTTTCAAGATCTTCTATCCCAATGATTTTTAGGTTTTGGATAGTGGAACCGATCATATTGTGATTTTTTTCTTGGAGGGCAAGGAGGGCGATGGGGTAATAATCACTGGAGTTTTCAAGGGTGCTTTTGATGAGGTTACCCGTGTGATTGGAAATGCCGACGATGAGGGTGGGATTATAATGATGAACATGGCGACGGGATTCAAGGAGAAGCCGTTTGGAAAATCGTAGTAGAGCAAGGAGTGTAAAGGAGAGGAGAAAATCGATGACGATAACACTACGGGGAAAAGGGGAGAACGGTTCAGGCAAAAGGGTGTAGAGTAGGGCAAAAAGGGTATAGGCTACAAGATGGGCTTGAAAAAGTCCCTTGACCTCTTCCAAGTCAAAAAAACGCCAGATAATGGTGTAGTTTTTAAAAAAGGCAATAAAGAGAAGTTTTAGCCCTAAGAGGGTGAAAAAAACAAACCAAAACGGCGTTAAGAAATCATTGGGTATCTGAAAATTAAAGCGAAGAAGATAGGCAACATAGAGGGTGAAAATAGACAAAAAGGTATCGGCTAAGATAAAAAAAGAGATACGGTTGGTACTGTTCGGGCGTAGCCATCTCCTCATGCAAGAGACTTTTTAAGGAGATTACAGACTCTTGTTACATCATCACGAGACATTTTGGTTCCACTTGGGAGGCAAAGCCCTTTTTCAAAGAGCGTTCGAGAAGTCCCATTTTCGATACGAAAAGCTTCTTTGAAAAGGGGTTGAAGGTGCATTGGTTTCCACAATGGACGGCTTTCGATATTTTCCTCTTCCAATGCAAGACGGATTTTTTCGGGATCGGTATGTTCTGAGGTGAGGGTAGTGAGCCAACGATTTCCTTGGGCGTTTGGAAGGGAGGGCATAAAAGAGATTTCATTAATGTTCTTTAGCTCTTCACGGTACCACTCAAAAATCATTTGTTTTTTTGCAATTCGTTCGTCTAATACTTCCATTTGTGCCACTCCGATAGCAGCCAAAATATTGCTGAGTCGATAGTTGTATCCAAACTCGCTATGTTCATAATAAGGGGCATCATCACGTGCTTGAGTAGAGTAAAAACGGGCTTTATCAATAAGTTCTTTATGAGGAGAAATAAGCATTCCACCCCCTGAGGTCGTGAGAATTTTATTGCCGTTAAAACTGTAGACACCGAAAATTCCAAAGGTTCCGCTTTGCTGACGCTCAAAGGTAGCCCCTAAGCTTTCGGCGGCATCTTCGATAAGATAAATGTCGTGAGCCGTACAAATCTCACAGATTCGTTTCAGATCAGCGCATTGACCGTAGAGATGGGTTACGATAAGAGCTTTGGGCTTTTTGGGAGCTTTGCGTATCGCCTCTTCTAAAAGAGTGGGGTCTAAATTCCAACTCGTTGTATCACTGTCGATAAAATAGGGGAGTGCATTTTGGTAGAGGATGGGGGCTATGGAGCCGATAAAGGTAAACGAGGAGGCAAGGACAATATCCCCAGCTCCAATGCCCAATACCCGAAGAGCAAGATGAAGTGCGGCGGTAGCGCAGGAAAGGGCGAGGGCATTGGGGGTATGGGTGAGTTCTCTAATACTGTTTTCAAACTGATCCACCATAGGTCCTAAGGGGGCGATATAATTGCTTTCAAATGCTTGGGCAATATACGTTTGTTCTCGACCGCTCATATCGGGGGGGGAGAGAAAGAGACGAGGATTGTGCATCGTTATACTTTTAGTTTATAAATTTTGGTCATTGGATCACTCAAGACAGGCTCGAACAATTTGGGGTCATAATGGTCAAAAACAAACATTTGAATATAGGCAGAGTTAAAATAAAAATCATCCACAATCACAAACCGTCCATAGCTTGCCATATAAATAACATTGAGCCCTTCGGATGAGAAATGTTGTTCATTCACTTCAAGTGTGTTCTCCTTATTGTAGCCGACTTGATAAAACCCTTTGATGGGGACTTCTTGATTTCCCATTTTGAGGGTACTTTTTTCTTTGAGGATGGAGATACCGTTGCCTAGCTCTATTGTTTTGCCCGTATCTTGTATTTGCTGTGTCGCATAAAAGAAAGGTTGCTCCTCTTTATTATCAGGATTTTTGAGATCGAGATGGCTAAAGAGAGTGACGGTGGGGAGAATATCCATCATCCGAAGGGGGAGGTAGAGATAAACATCGCGGGTCGGTTTAGGCAAGAGTGTAGGGTTGAGCTGAAGATTGACCATCATATCATCGACACTGTCGGCTTTGGACTCTTTGAGCATTTCGGCGATAATAGCACTTTTGTTGTTTTCCCACCCCCTCTCGGTATACTCGACGCTTAAACGTGCCATAAATGCCGCATTTTGCTGGGGTTGCGTGAGGATATAGCTGGCAGGATAGTTGACATCCCCACTGTGTTTTCCCCCATCAACGAGCGTTTTGACATCACTGTAGTAGCGGATTGGGTAGCCATAATCCCACCATGAGATAACATAATCTTCACGGCTTGCTATTTTTCCAAGCTTATCGAGCATCGACACCTCTTGGGACGTAAAAACAGTGGGGGTCATATACTCTTTGATATGAAGATAATTGGGATAAAGGGCAGCTCCTGTGAAGACAAAGAGGGTAACAATTTGTAGCCAACGTTTTTCGATAGTTTGGGTGATGAGCAGTAATAAATAGGCAAATCCAAGTGCCATAGGGGCAACGGCATAGATCGTAAAACGTAGCCCCGCCGACATAGCAATAAATCCAAGGGCAACGAGGGGGAGGGTGATGATAAGGGGACGGTAAGCTATGATAGCGAGAAGATAACCGATACAGGCAAGGACAAAAGTAATAGTGTGTCCGCTAATACGTTCGGCAAAAACGGTAAAAGGGATATGCCCCGCTTCACGAACGGTTTGGGCAACATTGTAAAAATGGAGAGCTCCATCTTCGTTAGAGAGGGTTTCTCGAAATAAATACCCTTTTAGCTGACCCCAAATGGGATCAATCCCCCCTGTTACGAAATAAAGGAGTGCTACCCCTGCAAAAAGAGCCCAAAACTGTTTTTGATTTTGTTTGGGTTGAAAATGAAACAGAGCAAAAATAGTCAAGGCAAGAAGTAGTTTTATCCAAATAGGGAGCGATAAAATACCGATGAGGATAAAAAGGGCTATTTTATAAAAATAAATATTTTTTCGATCACTAAAAAGGGCATACCCAATAATTATCCCAAAAAGGGCACTATCCAAAGAATACGCTTGCGGATACCACCATTGATAGAGGGCAATGGATACGGTAATAGGGATAAGGTAGCGGTTACGTTGATGGGTAAGGGCGAGAATAAGAGAATAGATTTCGAACACAGGAAAGACGATATTGAGCATATCCGTATCGTAATAGCCACTCATTGTACGATTGTAATAGCTGTAAGCAACAGAGCCAATAAGGGCAGCGATAAACCCCATCGTCGTTTGATTGAGAGCTCGTCCAATCAACACAAGAGGGATAACAATCAGTGACCCAAGAAATGCAGGCATAGTCAGAATAAGGGTTTCAAAACTTACAGGGATGATTTTCGAAAGCCACGCCGTTAGAAGCGATAGAGGTTCATTGATGGGGGAGAGATCGTTGGCTTGATGGGAGCCGTTGAGAATATCACGCGCCCCTTCCGCAAAGAAATATCCATCATTGGTATTGATCATGAGGGCATGATTCCAATAAAAAGAGGGGATGGCTTGAACCTCCATCACCCAAATAGTGCGCATGGCTAGGGAAAAGATATAGGCTGCGACGATGAGAAGGAGTACCGTTTTGGTGTTGGTGACCTCATTGGGGAGTTGTAGTTTCATACGAATAATTCCTTAGTTTCTAAGTTTTTGTACATCAGTAGGAGTCAATCCTGTTTTGAGGGCAATCGTTTGATCATCAAGAATATCCAGAAGATTGCGTGCGATGGTAAGCTTGGCTAATTTTTCTCCTTCAGCCAGCCCTTCTTCTCTCCCCTCAGCCAGGCCTTCTTCTCTCCCCTCAGCCAGCCCTTCTGCCAGCCCTTCAGCCATCCCCTTAGCAAGAGCCGTATCCCTAGCTTTTCGTAAAGCATTCTCTTCATCTCTCTCTTTCATGGCTACCCAATCATAGACTCTCATATCTTCTTTATTCCATTTGTAGCGTGTGGCGATTAAAAATGCTTCATTAAATTCAGGTATCTCTTCGTATTGTTTGGGGATAAAATCCAATGTAGTCGCATTTTTGAGGAAGAACATCCATTTATCCAAAACAGTATCCAGTTCATCTAACCCTTTGGTGAATTTATTCAGCTCGATAAAGGTAAATTCAAAATCTTGCAGATCGTGGGAGAGGGTATCTTTATTGAGAATAAGATGTCGAGAAATATACGCTTCGTTATCCAACATATTGAAATTCAAAATACCAATAAAGTAGACTTTTTTTAAGCGATTATAATCTTGACTCACATCCAATTGCTCCACATACGCTTTGGAAGTGTAATATAAACTTCGTTTGGTGAAATCGTACAAATCTCTCTTTTGCATCTCAATGATAAACTCTTCACCCGCCTCATTTTTGGCTTTAATGTCTAAGATGGTAAGTTTCATCTCTTCGATTTTAGGAACTTGGGTGGAATTAACCAAGTCGACATGGGCTATTTTTTTATCCCCTTTAAAATCCAAAATAGCGTTTAAAAAAGAGATTAAAATTTCCTTATGCTGTTCATCGCCAAATATTTTTTTAAAGGCAACATCGTTTCTAGGGTCGGCGAATTGCATCCAAGGCTCCTTTAGGTTAGAATTTTTTTAATGACAGAGGGGACACCTGCGACCATCACGTAGGAGGGAATGTCCCCAATGACCACGCTGCCAGCTGCAACCATGGTGTGGTGACCAAGGGTGCATTGTTGCATCACGCTTGTTCCCATCCCAACAAACGTGTAATCCCCAACACCCACTCCCCCAGCTAAGGTTACACGTGGGGCAATATGGACAAAATTTCCCACGTGACTGTCGTGTTCGACAATGGCACCACTGTTGATGATGCACCCCACACCGATGGTGGCATCGGCATTAATAAGGGTAAGGGGCATAATCACACTCCCCTCACACACGGTAACTGAGGGCGAAAGAATAGCACTGGGATGGATAATGGTCGCAAGGGTATATCCTTTATCCCTAATTTTTTGGGCAATGGTCGCACGGATAGCATTATTTCCAATTCCCAACGCGATGAGGGCGTGGGGATATAAGGTACAAAACTGTTCCCATGGCATCGCATCCGCCAAAGGATTATCATCAATCCACCCTGCAACCTTATTGCCACACGCACAGATACTATCGGCAATGACCTTGCCATGACCACTGGCACCGTAGATAAAAATGTCAGTTGGAACCACAAAATCTCTCCATCGTCACTTCCCCATCTTGTGCTATTCCCTCTTTTTTAAACACTTTTAAAACCGTCAAAAAAAGAATTTTGATATCCAATAAAAATGATAGAGTATTCACATATTCGACATCATATCGAAATTTTTCTTCCCAACGTATCGCATTACGCCCATTCACCTGCGCCCACCCTGTGATACCGGGTTTTACATCGTGTCGGCGGGCTTGTTGTGGGGTGTAGAGGGGGAGGTATTCGGGTAACAACGGGCGAGGACCGATAAAACTCATCTCCCCTTTGAGGACATTCCACAGTTGCGGTAGCTCATCCAAACTGAGGCTACGGATACGTTTGCCTGTTGCGTGTAAACGCTGCTCGTCGGGGAGGAAATTTCCTTCGGTATCTTTTTCATCCGTCATGGTTCGAAATTTATAGATAGTAAAGATTTCCCCATGCAATCCAGGGCGTTTTTGGGTGAAGAAAATAGGGCGACCGATTTTTAGGGCGACGAGAAGTGCCGTTAAAACAATAATAGGGGAAAAGAGAACGATCAATACGAATCCACCCAAACGATCAACTAGAGGTTTAAAAAAATATGGATACATTTTTAGCGGACTTTATTGTCATCCGTATCCTTTTGGATTTTTTGTTTGAAAGTTCCATGTATCACGACACATGGTTTCTAGGGATTTCATCGCACTCCAGTGTAACAACTCTTTTGCTTTTTGTGGATGAGCATAACAAGCAGCAATATCTCCCTCTCTTCGAGGTGAAATTTGATAGGCTATGTTGTTTCCCGAGGCAACTTCGAATGCTTTGACAACCTCTAGCACGCTATATCCTGTACCTGTTCCAAGATTGATGGCGGTGCACTGTGGAACACTCAAAGCCTGAAGCGCTTTTAAATGACCATGCGCCAAATCAACCACATGAATATAATCACGAACTCCTGTTCCATCATGCGTTGAATAGTCATCACCAAAAACATTAAGATAGTCACGACGACCAATCGCCACTTGTGCGATAAAGGGCATAAGATTGTTCGGAATACCTTGCGGATCTTCTCCGATTAAACCGCTCTCATGGGCACCAACGGGATTAAAATAGCGTAAAATCATAATCTTCCATTGGGGATCAGATGCATAGAGGTCTCGTAATATCTCTTCGACCACCAGCTTTGTTTGACCGTAAGGATTGGTCGTTCGTAAGGGATGATCTTCTGTAAGGGGTAAAAATTCAGGATCTCCATAGACGGTAGCCGAAGAGCTAAATACGATGGTTTTGATAGTATTCTTTTGCATGGCTCGCAAAAGGCAAAGGGTACCATTTACATTATTATCATAATATTCAAGCGGTTTGGCTACAGATTCACCAACTGCTTTGAGCCCCGCAAAATGGATAACGGCATCACACCCCACCATCGAGTTGCTTAATAATGTTTCATCTCGAATATCCCCCGAAATATAGGTGAATGACTTATGGGTGATAGTCTCAACCCGTCGTAGTGCTTCGACAGAACTATTGGAAAAATTATCGTAGACGACAATTTCATACCCATTATCAAGAAGTTCGACACATGTGTGGGTACCTATGTACCCAGCACCACCCGTTATAAAGATTTTCATGACTATAGTCGCTCCTGCATGGATTATGAATGTGTATTATTATAGCCTATTTAGATCCCATATACATCGAGATGTCTCTCTACAATCGTACCAATATCGAACTCTCGTACCGCTTTTTCTCTCCCTGCGTTTCCCATCTTTTGACGTAAAGAGGGATTAATAATCAGTTTTTCAATCGCATCGGCAAGTGCGTGAACATTTTGCGGTGGAATGAGAAAGCCATTCACCCCATCGTCCACCGTTTCCCGACATCCGATGACATCGGTCGTTACGATGGGTAATCCCATGCTAGCCGCCTCCATAGAGGTGCGTGGTAACCCCTCTCGGTAACTTGGTAGAACAAATATATCACTTTGGGAGAGGATATGGCGAATATTTTCTTGATGTCCCATGTAATGGATAGACGATTGCATTTTCATAAACTCTTCGGATACGCTAAAACGATTTCCTTCATCGGGTGAGCCGACGTATTGAAACGAAACTTCGGGATATTTTTGTCCTAATAGCGCAGCCGCATTGACAAATTCGTGCACCCCTTTGTGTTTGAGGGCACGTGCGATCATTGTAACGCGAATCCATTCATCCTCTTTGGGGATTGGCTTCCACTCTGTTGTATCGATCCCCACCCCTTTGAGGATAAACACTTTTTGAGGGTCAATGATGTTTTGGGAGATGAGGTACTTAGGGTCATCACGGTTGACGAACATCACCGTGTCCGAGAGTTTGAACGTCTGCCGATAGAGCATCTCTATAAGGGTACGGACAATACGGCTTTTAAGATCATTTTCGAGATAAAAACTCCCTAATCCCTCTACGAGGTTGATAATACGGGGAACTTTCGCCAGTCGTCCCGCAATCGTCCCATAAATATTGGGTTTGGCAGTAAAGGTGTGGAGAATATCGAGATGAAGCGGTTTGAGTGCATGATAAATATTTCGAATCGCTTGGAGCTCTTTGAGGGGATTGAGACTGGAGCGGCTGATAGTGTAAGGGATGTGAATGATACCGTGTTGGGTAAATGAGCTACTAATCTCTCCGTTGGGGCAGATGGCATAGACGGTATGCCCTTGTTGTACTAATGCTTGCATCACAGGGAGGCGAAAAAGCCACAGGTTGTAATCGAGATGGGAGAGGAAAGCTAGGGTCATAGTAGTCTCACATCAATTCATCTATCGTGATTTGCTTATGTACGATTTCATTGTAATACTCGTTTTTGACGACACCAAACGTTGTGATAAAAATCAACCTTGTATTATATCTATAGTTGGTTTGGCGATTAAATATTACTAGTTTATTTTTTAGCTCTTCATAATAACTTTTGGAAATAACAAACTCCCCATCATAATATTTACACTCAATCAAATCTATATTCTTACTACTATCGGTATATTCAAGGAGAATGTCTATTTGTGCCCCTTTTTCATCACTATTTTTTGCACGATAATTCCAATAGTGCGACCGTGTGCTTACTCCAGAAATCCCCAAAACTTCTTTTATTTTAGTGATATGGATATAACAAATATTTTCAAATGCAAAACCAGACCATACTTTATACGGTTGTGAGGTGGCGATAGTTTGCCAGTCGCTATTTTTACTATTTTTCATCCATTTGTTGTAAAAATAGGAAAATGAATCGACTGCCCTGTATATTTTATCTCTTGATATTTGACCAAACTTCGTTACAGAGACTACGAACCCTGACACCTCAAGCTCTTCTAAAATATCTTTTATCACAGAGGCAGACGTTTTAAGTTCAGTTGCAATATCTTTTTGAATGTATCCACTCCATTGGTTTGACAACAGATTCATGATTTTATAGTGCCAGTGAGAATTGGCAAAAAGAGCTCCATATAGCTCTTGATATTCGGTAGCTAAAAGCCCATTTTTGTCAAAACAGGCAAACGCAATGTTTTCAATTTGGTGTTTTGTACAATCCATATCATTGATATATTTTGCAACACCGCCTAGTGCAATATAGGTGTCTAGGATAGATTTATTGGAGTAGTGACAGTTTTTGGAGTGTAAAAGTTTTTTGGTAGTGGTTAAATCAAAGGGGAACATATTGATTTTATCCGTTATTCTGTTATGAAGCGTTTTCTTGTTTTTGACTATTTTATTGATCATATACGATGCAGCAGAACCGCAAACGATCAGTACAATGTCCTCTCTTCTCGTACAAAAATCATTCCAAAAAAGGGAGAATGCCTCCAGAAATCCCGATTTATGTGTATCAAGCCAAGGAAACTCATCCAAAAAAAGGACTTTTTTTTCGTTATTCTCAAAAGAACCTATAAAATCTTCTAGCATAAAAAAGATCTCTTGCCACTCTTTTGGCTTAGTCTTATTTTTGATTGTGCCGTTGGAAGCTAATTCAATCTTTCGGGCTATTGCGTTAATATGAGTCATTTTGGTAGCACCATACAAGCCAGTGGCTTCGATGCTTGTTAGATTGTTTTCTTTGATGAAGTGTCGTATGGTTTCTGTTTTGCCTATTCGTCTTCTACCATACACGACGACAAAAGAGGATTGTTTCCTATCGAGTAAACTTTTGAGCATCTGAAGCTCTTCTTCTCTTCCAACAAACACAATCTTAACCTTTAATATGCTTAATTGTAATATTGTAGCGAATTATCTTTAGAAATATAGTAGATAATTCGCAATAATATTCAATTTGTTGTCTGTAGGTTTCTCGCCAAAGGTTGTAATCGAGGTGGGAGAGGAAGGCTAGGGTCATTGATTTATTTCTATTTTGATACTAAATAGTGTATCGATAAAGTTTTTATAAATCGGGAAATATTTTTGTATCGAAAAATGAAAAGCATTTTGGTGAGCATATTGAGAGTATTGAGTATAGAGAGCTGCGTCATTATGAAGCTGCGTGATTGCATCAATCCATTCATTGTGTGTTTTGGGTAAAAAACCATTCATCCCCTCTTGGATAATAGTACAATTTTCTCCGACAGGGCTTGCTACCGAAGGTAGTCCGGCCGCTTGATATTGAATTAGTTTGAACCCTGATTTTCCTTGGCTGAAAGGATCATCATTGAGGGGCATAATCCCTATATGGGATTGTTTTAAAAGAGCGACTTCTGTTTCACTTGACCAATCATAGAATTTCATTGATATACCCGATATTGCTCTGCCTTCCAATGTTTTGGAAGCAATAATAATAAGATCGAAAGCAAGAGTTTTTGCAAGCTCTTGAAAAGTCGATGCAAAAGCTTCGATATAGCGATAGGTTATGGGGCTGCCTATCCATACGAGAGAAAAGCAGTCGAATTTTTTTATCATCTGGGTTGACTGATAGAGATCAAGATTAATGACTGTCGGTATTTTAATGACATGAGGGTTGAGCTTTTTCACATAATTTTCAAGATAATTATTTCCCACAATAATACCAGCAGCATTTTTGACAAGATTATCGTATTTGCCCTCAAGCATTTTTTTACCGTGATAGTCTTCCCAAACATTATCATCATAATCGAGAATATAGCTTTTTCCTTTTAAAAACCACTTTTCAATTCCATAGGGAAGATAAGGGAAAAGTTCACGCTCGATAATGAGATTTTGAGATGAACGTAGAGTCGCTATAGAGCGTTCAATATAAGAGAAAAGAATTTGGGTTTTTTGCTTGGGTTGGTTTGCAAATAAACGGGTTAAATAACCGATAGGCATAAACGATTGAATTTCGATATTGTAATTCATCTCAGCAAGACGGGATGCAAAAGCAAAACTACGATATCGGCTCGTTGCCCCTTGGGTTGAATATTTGGTAAAAAAAGAGAGATTAGTCATATTGAATCAATTTTCCCATATTTTGCTCTTGTAAAATCTCTTATTGCATAAATATATGCTTTTAGCTGGAAGAAACGATTAGGCTCAAATATGAAACACTTGAGAATATCTTTACAAGATCTAAGTATATCAACTATAACCCATTTTGGGAAATTTAAAAAATATTTTTTCCAAACATATAAAGAATTACGCAGGCGATAATATTTTCGAATCGGTGAATGATTTGTTATGTATGTATGAAAACCAAAAAAATTGATTCGTTGAAAATCCCCAAGTTTGTGTATCATTTTTGCAGTAGGAACTTTTAAGACTTTATATCCAAGGAGATTGGCTCTCAACGTATATTCAAAATCAACATAATCAATAAATAGCTTTTCATCATGTAAACCTATTTCTGGAATCATTGAGAGGCGAAGTAAGGCTCCGGAAGTAATTGCTGTCAAAGACTTTTTTGTCGCATTGGGTACTATTTGATGAAATGGGTCAGAATGATTTTTGTAAGTGACTCCTGCTATAAAAGCCTTAGGACACTTTGTTATCGCCAGTACAAGCTGATTAATACAATTTGGTTCGATTGTACTATCTTGATCCAATAGGAAAGCATATATATAATTTTCTTTCATTGCATATTGTAAGCCCATATTTAAAGCTTTTGCAATACCAACATTTTCACCATTAAAAATATACGTTATTTTTGAGGGATATCTTTCATAAATTTTTTCCAACGACATAACATTCGAATATAATGAATTATCAATGATGAAAAGTCTATCAACTTCCTGAATATAAGTAAATATATTATCGGTTGACATTTCAGATGGATGGTAAAAAACTAGGATAGCAGCAATTTTTTCATTCATTGTTCAAAATCTTGATAAGCTTGAAAAGTGTGATGGGCAGTATTTTCCCATGAAAATTTCTCATCACACTTTTTCATAGCTGTTTGGAGATTTATAGACGATAAAACTGCATTTTTAATAGATTCATGCTCATAAGGATTACAGACAAAAACATCACGACCAATTTTTTCACCAAAATATGTTTGAACTGGACAAAACTGCTCTTCTGAAACAACAATTCTTAGTCCACAACAAAGCGCTTCTATTGAACTAAGTCCAGTAGTTTCACTGAAAGAAGGAAGTGCGTGCACATGAGCTTTTTTCATAATATTAATCAATTCATGCTGAGGTATATGATCGGCTATCAAGGTAAAATTGCCTCTTGCTTCCCCCTCTTTTTTAACAAGATTTGCATACTCTTTATCTGATCCTATTTTACCAACCAAAATAATATGAATGTCATTATTTTTGGAAAGTGCCCGTACTAAAGATAACTGATTTTTTATCGGTTCAATCCTTGCTGCACACACAATGACTTTTTCAGTATTTTTTGGCGGGGTAAAAGTCAGAAGTTTAAATAAACTCGTATCAATGGCATTAAATATGATTTTTGAGCTTGATAGTTTTAATCCAGAATAATGTTCGAGTTGCTTTAATTCTTCAGCTGAATTCGGTAATATTAAATCTGTATTTATTAATATGTTTAGTATTTTATTTTTATATATTTTTGAAAAACTATATGGTTTTCCAAAGAATAATGCGATAGTTTTTGCTAAGGAATGATGGATTAGTTTATAAAGTCCATAAAAGCGATTGAATTGATAAATTTTAAGTTTTGACATATGAATAATAAACAGAGCATCGGAAAGATCCCAAAATATAGGGGATAAAATGATTTTTTTACCTGTTTTTTTTGCATTAGAAACAAATTCCAATGTTTGATCGACAGTTCTGATATTAAAAATATGGAGTATAGTCGCTTTAGAGACTAAGACTTGCTCTGGGTCTGTAACAATATCAATTTTAACAGGATACGAGGTCTCTAAATATTCTTTGGTTTTTAACATTTGAACAGTATCGCCACCTGGTTGCGAAAAACAATCTGCACGATTGCAAAATAGAAGATGATACTGATAATTATCTTTCATCTTGTTCGCCCATTTGAGTTATCACTAAATTTCAATAAATGAAAAAAAGAAAAGCACATGTATTCTTTGATCAGGCTATCTTGCGTTTTTATCCATAGCAAGAAATATTTTAAAAGATAAAGCAGATTGGCAATTTTCATTGTCAAAACACCATAGCTTTTATAAAAGAATAAATATTTGCTCGTTTCAATGATATGTATTTTTTTTATCGATTCAAGACTTCGTGTTGATTCCCCATGCAAATGAATAATTTTTGCCTTTGGAACTAAGTAAGAACGGTAACCTTGGCATTTCATTCTGTAGCTTAATTCTGTTTCTTCATAATACAGAAAAAAATCAGTGTCAAATGGCTGCTCTGGCATCAATGATTTTCTAATGAACATATTTGCACCTGAAATGTAGTCGACTTCTTTGGGATGATATGTGGTAGCTGCTACTGCATTTGAAAGCTGCAATTCATAATACGCGGAAAATAACTTATGAATTCCAAATTCAAAAATAATTTGCTTCAAGCTTGGAAAATTTCCATAAGTAATTTCAGGAGTCATATCTTTCCTATAAATATTTCCTCCGCAACACCAAATATTCTTATGAAGAGGGTTGTCCATAAATTCATAAAAAAGTCTAGGAGCATTATTTATTAAAATAGTATCTGGGTTAAGTAAAAAAATGTACTTGCTTTTTGCTCTTTTAATACCGATATTATTGGCTACTCCAAAACCAAAATTGTTTTTATTGGCTATTAACTGAATATTTGGAAATGACTTAAGGATCACTTCCACTGTGTCATCAGTTGATGCATTATCTACAACAATAATTTCATATTGGATATTAATCGTTTTCTCAAAAATTGAATTTAAACACTTTTTGATAGTAGCACTAGAATTGAATGTTACAAGTATTATCGCTATCTCGCTACTATTCATTCTTAGCTTTTCCATAGTAACGCATGAATCTTTTCTACTTGATTAGACCATTTTAAATTTGTATGCGAGTAAGCAATTATCTTTTTAAAATCCGATTCATTGTGTCCTTTTGAAATACACTCACTATTTAATGCTTGTGCATATATTTTAGGATCTTCTGACATGACGATAAAGCCAAAGGAGTTTTTTCTTGTAGCTTCTTCTGCGCCTGAAACATTAGTAGTAATAATTTTTAGCCCAAAATAAAGTGCTTCTGCAAAAACGACAGGAAAACCTTCATATCTGGATGATAATGCCAAAAACTTGGCTATGTTAAAATATTCAAATAGTTCACTTCTATTCGTTATATTTCCGATAATAACAATTCTTTGAATGAGCTCAGGATTATTAGAATAGGTATCTTTAATCCATTCCAGAAAATGAGCTTCGATTGGGCCTATAAGATAGAGTTTCCAGTCTGTTAATGAAGATAATGCGAAAGACTGGACAAGTAATTCTGTATTTTTTTGATAAGAACCAATTCTACTAATGTGTAAGATAATATTTTCCCTTTGATTGAAAGGTTTGATTTTAATATTGTTCTCAATGAATTTGTCATCCACTCCATTGGGTATATGAATAATTCTTTTTGTTATCCTCGGAAAATCATGTTTCAGATTCTCGATACTTTTTATAGTCTCTGAAGAGATACAATCACATGCGTTAATCATACAAAATTCAAGCATAGGAGCAAGTTTTCGTCCAATAAAAGAATGTAAAATAAGTAATCTTTTATATTCAAAAAACTGTTTTTCATTCAGATCTAGTTTTAAATAAAGTTTCCCATGCCGGTTAAACAGTTTATAAATTAATCCATATATTATTGATGGTAATGAAAAATGAAATAGGTGTAAAATGTCTATATTTTTCGCTTGCTTACAAAGATAGCTCACAACAGTCCAATCTACAAAAAATTTAATTTTTCGTTTTGACATATAAACTATATTTAATAACTTGGATTGGATATGATCTTGTCCATTTTTATAAGAGATAAATAAATTATCATAACCGAGATGTTCCGAAAAATAGGTAGGAATCAATCCAACATCTTTCGATAAATGAACAGAAGTGGCATCTGGAAAAATAGTAGCTATCTTTTTCATAGTTTAACAACCTTTCATTTAGTACTTAACAATTGGTATTTAAGTCCACGGATTGCACGTGATCTGTCACTAAAGTACAAATTGAGTATTTATAACTCATCGTCTTAACAAACATTTTGTTGAATAGAGAGAAAAATAGATAGACTGCTTTTTGTTTTCAGTGCCAAAAACGCCTCTTTAAAGCTCTCTTTTTCTACCCATTTTCTTATAAAAGGTCTTAGTGCATCAAAAAGAGCTAAATCTACATCTTTCTGAAGTTGTTCTGCAAGAAAGCTTTTGGCTCTTAAAAGGGTAAACGTCTTTTCTAAAGTTTTATTCCCCATGTTATCCCCTCAACGCCTCAACAGCTTCTACGGTAAGTCCTGTTTTTAATGCGATAGTTTCATTATCTAGGATATCAATGAGATTTTTTGCAATCTCTATTTTTTCTTGATATTTTCCTTGTTCCAATCCTCGTCCAAACCCATCTTCATCGGCTTTTAGGAGGGAGAGTGTTTGGATTGAGATGAACTCTTTTCGTTTGTGTTGGGCTTCGAGCTCCTCTTTGGTTAGATTGGCTTCGTTGGCGTTTTCAAGAGCATCTTTGATGGTTGCATCCATGGTGCTGGGGATGTATTCTAAACTCCCTGCATTTTTAAGAAAATAAATCCACTGTTCTTTAATGTCTTGAAGCTCTTCAAGGGTTTTGGTAAATTTAGGGAGTTCGACAAAGATGAGTTCGATATCATCGTTATAGTGGATAAATTGCTCTTTCTCAATCAGTTTGAAGCTGTTAGTGATCGCTGGGCTCTCTTCAAACATGACAAAATCGACGATACTTAAAGCGATAACGGGATTGAGAAGGTGGTAGCTCTCTTTTTTATCGAGTTGGATGGAGTAATTCTTCGCAGCATTATAGAGGACTCTTTTTTCAAACCCTTTATGGTTAAGCACCTGCATTTCGATAATCACCTTGGTATCATTATCAAGGAGTGCTTTGACATCGACAAAGGTATCTTTAATCCCTTTAATCATGGGGATATTGTAGGGATCGACAATAGTAAGATCTTTGATTTTAACGTCACTCTCAAAGTAGATAAGTGCGTTTAAAAAACTGATAAGGATCTCTTTACTCTCTTCGCTTCCGAATACTTTTTTAAAGGCGTAATCAGTTCGCACGTCTAAAAAATTCATGGCGCATTCCTTATCAAAGAGGATTTGATAAAACGATTATAGCGTATAGTAAGTTTATTCCAGATTACCTTTTTTCACACATTAGTGTAGGATTATTGTCAATGCGATACACTTTCGCACACCCCTCTATCGTACTCAACCGATGGGCAATAATGATCAATGTTTTATCGTCGCATATTCTATAGATTTCTTCCATAATCTTTGCTTCCGTATCGGTATCAAGGGCGCTGGTTGCTTCATCAAGGACGAGAATTTCAGGGTCATGGTAGAGGGCTCGGGCGATGGCTAGGCGTTGGCGTTGCCCGCCGCTTAGTTTGATTCCCCCATCTCCTACCATGGTTTCTATCCCCTCATGATGAGTTTCTAGATACTCCAAGATATTGGCTTGGTGCAACACGTGTTTGATTTTTGCTTCATCAATACGGGTTCCAAACGCAACGTTTTGGGCAACCGTTGCATCAAATAGGGTGATCGTTTGGGGGATGTATCCTATTTTGGTGCGCCATGCTTTGATATTTGTCTCTTCCAAAGAGATAGTATCCACCGTTATGGTGCCACTTTTGGGGCGATAGAGACCGATGATGAGATCAACAAGGGTCGATTTACCACTTCCACTTTCTCCGATAAAGGCGATTTTATCCCCTTTATTGATCGTGAGGGTAATATCATTCAAGATGGGTTTGGCTTCCTCGTATTCAAAATGGATGTGACTAAGCTGTAGAGTGTGTTCAAAAGAAATAGGGGTATCTCCGAAATTTTCGGGATCGTACATCAGATCATTGTGGATAATATCGAGAGAGCTTTTATTAAAAAGGATTTGATTGTAGCCGTTTAGGATACGATTGGCAGAGGGCATCAACCGATAGAGTCCCAGCACGAACATGGAGATAAGCGCCATAGCTCCCGAGATGTTGTCTTGGTATTTGTAAACAAGGTAAATCACCATAAAAATAATGATTCCAAATCCGAGTGCTTCGAGAAAAAGTCTGGGAAAATGGGAGAGGGTTTCGTTGCGAATATTGGCATTGGCATAACCCGCACTGGCATCGGCGAATTTTTTCAAAATAGGTTCGGTGTTGGAGGAGAGTTTCATCATCTTAAAATTAGCAAGGGTGCTTTGGAGTATTGCATAAAACTTTTTTTGGTGCTCTTCTCGTGCAACTCCCGATTTTTTGATGGAACGGGAGACGGTGAGAATAAGTAAAATAGCATTGGTAATAAGGAGAATGCTAATAAGGAGGGTGATTTTCCAATTAATAATAAGCATAATGGTGTAAATAAAAATAACGATAAAAATTTCACTCAGCATCAGCAACAGCCCCGAGAGGAGATTGGTCATATTTTGGGCTTCATCAATGATCGCTTTACTCAAATCGGAGCTGTTTTTAGTGGTAAACGAGCGGTAATCCATCCCAAGATAGTTTTCAAAAAGGCGATAGGCAAGGAGATGGTAACGCCCTTTGGAAAACTTGGCAAGGAGATAAAAATAGCCAAGATTGAGAAGACTTCGCAAAAAATAAAAGAGTAACAGCGCAGAACCTACGGTAATAACGAAGTGTATGTCATTCTGAAAATGAAAAAATTGGTAAACCATCTCAATGGTAGGGTTCGTGTGAATAGACGTAAAATTACTAGCAATGGTAATAAAAGGGAGGATAGCCGTCACCCCCACCATCTCAACGAGGGAAATAAGGATGGAAACCAAGACCAACAAGAGGAGAAATTTTTTATCGTGACGGGTAAGGATAGAGAAAAGCTTACTAAAAAAATGGGTCATTTAGAACGAAAATCCTGTTTTTTTGGCTTGTTTTTCACAATATTTCTTCGCAACTAAAAGTCGTTCTTTGTGTTTCCCATCGGCGAGGGCTTCGGTGATCACACTTCGCAAATAATATTCGACGTATTTACAGAGATTAAGATCCCCTTGTATCCCTGCCTCTTTTTTAAACCGTTGGATAGAGCCAGAGCGTTCGGAATCATGGAAGAGGGTTTCATTGAAATCGTATCCGAAATAGTTGAGGGATTCGGTAAATTGGAAGGTGAGTTTGTCTTTGATCTCATTAAAATGTTTTAAAAATTCCTCTTTATGCAACTCTTCAAACGTTTTGAGATTTGTGTGCATCGCTTCCAGTTCTTGACGATGCGTCCCAATGGTATGAATGGTATCCACTTGCTCTCGACGCACCCTTTTGAGATCGGTTTCAAAATCGGCTAGTTTTTCTTTGGAAATAGTGCTAAATTGAGCTTCCATAGATGTGCGCTTTGCGGTGAGCCCTTGTTCGGCAGTAAGGAGCATTTGAACTTCTGCTTTGAGACTTTCGAACCTTTTTTTTTCGGTAACGTATGCCTCTTGAGAGCCTAAAAACTCTTTCATATAAACTTGTAAGGCATAGGCACTTCGTTGTTCAAAATCGGTGTATTTTTCATTGAGGAAACGGATGGTTTTAAATTTATTGATTAAATTTTGGTTATAAATAGTGGGGTCGAGGTCTTTAAACATCCCAGCAGCAGCATAAATAAATTCTTTAAAGACATCAAATCGAAACTCCTCATCAAAATCGAAACCAATGGCATTAAAATATTTTTTGACAATTTTAATATCATTTTCAAAAAAGTTCATAACAACTTGTTTTTGAGACGTAGAAATGGTTATCATCGGTATTCATGCTTTTTATAAAATTTAGTAAGGCAATGATAGCGTATAATTGCCATAAAAATCGTATAAAAAGGGGAATTGTGTGCGGAGTATTTGGCATAATTGGTGACTATACCCCCACAAAAGCCCGAGCAGCCCTTGCAACGCTTTCGCATCGTGGACGGGATCATTGTGGGATTATTGAAGAACAAGGGCTTTTTCTAGCCCATCAGCGTCTCTCGATTACCGATCATCATTCACGTTCTCACCAACCGTTACGACATCAAAAAGTATTGCTTAGTTTTAACGGAGAGATTTATAACCATACGCAATTGCGCCGCCAACTGGAGGCTTTTGTGTGGAAAACCCATAGCGATGCGGAGGTAGTGCTAGCAGCGTATGAAAAGTGGGGGATAGGGTGTCTAAGCCATTTGGAGGGGATGTTTGCTTTTGCCCTACTTGATGGAGAGAAGCTTTATCTCGTTCGTGATCGTGCAGGGAAAAAGCCGATGTTT
>JAABPY010000132.1 GCA_011391735.1 Sulfuricurvum sp.
CCATCACAATTCGACCGCCTTTGTCTTCGCTTCGGAGATCAAAGCGATTAAGCCCTTCATGTCGTCGATCAAGATGAACCATGAGGCGATGCGCTCCTATCTCTCCTTTTTAGCCCCGACACCGCCCCATACATTTTATGAGGGGATTGAGAAACTAGAGAGTGGTGAGTGGCTTTGTTTTGAGAGGGGGAAAATCACGAAACAACGTTATTATGATATTTTAGATACCCCTCGTAGAGATGATAATCGTATCGAAATGGTGTTGCACCAAAGCATTAAAAAACGGCTTGATACCGATGTTCCTATAGCAGCACTTCTCTCTGGAGGGATTGATAGTGCGATGATTTGTGCCATTGCATCGACACAGGGGAAAAAACTCCCCACTTTTACCCTCGGATACGATGAATATACAGGGTATGATGAGCGGGAAAATGCCCGTGCTACAGCGGAGTATTTGGGGTTAGAAAATACCGAAGTCATCATTTCACGCACCGATTTTGATGAGCATTTGGACACTGTTTTGGATCAGATGGATGAGCCTCTTAACGATCCTGCTGCGTTGCCTTTGTATTTGTTGATGAAGCGTATTGCGAGTGAGGGGTATAAAGTTGTCCTAAGTGGTGAGGGTTCGGATGAGCTTTTCTTGGGATATCGGCAATATTTTGAAGTTTTAGATATCGAAAAAGCGTCCACTCTTGCCCATAAAAACTGGCTCAAAAAATATTTTCATAGCAATTTTTCGATGAACCGTGAGTGGGAGTGGTACAAGCGGATTTTTGATGAGACGTTGCTTTTTCGGACATCGGGGGAAAAATTTACCGATTTACAGCAAAATCTCCTTTTGCGTGCCAATGTACGGGATAACGACTCCCTTCGCTTTTTAGCACCGTATCGAGAGAAGTTTGAGCAAAGTGACTATTCCCACCCCTCCCACTGGTACAGTGCTATTGATCTGAAGCTTTTTGTGGGGGAACATTTTTTGACGAAGCTTGACCGTGTCTCCATGGCACACACCCTTGAAGCGCGTGCCCCCTTTCTTGATCATCTCTTGGGAGAGGCTGTTTTTACCTTACCGCATGAAATGAGAGTGGGGACGGGGGGGACGAAATTTTTGCTCAAAGAGATTGGAAAAAAGTATCTAAGTGACGAGATCCTCAACCGAAAGAAAAAAGGGTTCGCAAACCCCTATATGGAGTGGCTCATCGCATCCGATAGATTAAAATTGATTAAAGAAGTAAATGCGCAAACGGGACTTTTTCACCCCAGTGAGCTCGATAAGTATAGTGAGATGGCGAAGAGGGGGAAGTTCAAACAACATACATGGGGATTGTACGTGTTGAGCCATTGGATGAAGAGGGAGGTGTTGTAGAGACTCTCCCCCGTATTTGTTAGGTTGTTTTGAATTTTGACAATTCAGCATTCAGATTTTCGGAGAGTGCTGACATATATTTAGCTGCTTTGGCTATCTCTTCCACATTGGTTGCATTGGTTTGAGAGAGTTTGGAAATGAGCTCTATTTTAGAGAGTAGCCCTTCTGTTTTTTTATTGCTTTGGGAGGCATCTTCAGCGGTTTTTTTCGAGAATGTGGCGGTTGCATTGATCTGTTTTGCGGTGCTGTTCATCATCTCTTCTACCCCTTTTGCGTTCATTTCTACATGCTCGATGCTTTTGGCACTTTTGGACATAGCGTCGGTTGCCTCATTGATCGATTGAACAATGACCGATACGGTGGCATCCGTCTCAGAGAGGCTTTTTTGGGTTCTTTCGGCAAGCTTACGAACTTCATCGGCAACGACTGCAAATCCACGTCCGTGTTCCCCCGCACGTGCTGCTTCAATGGCTGCATTAAGAGCCAATAAATTGGTTTGATCGGCAATATCAGAGATAACCGTTAGCACCGATTTGACTTGTTCTGCTTCGTGAGATAGCCGTTCCAATCGCGTCGATAGTTCGGTTTGCTCTACCACAACGTCCTGCAATTTGCTCGAAACATTATAAATATTTTGAGCGGCTAAGGCTACGCTGTTGGATGATTTTAGGATCTCCTCTTCTCCTGCTTTGAGCTCTTTTTCACTTGTTTTTAACGAAGAAGAGACATTATGAGAGTCTTGGGTACTCTCTTCGATAAGTTGGGCTGTTTTTTCAATACTCATATCCATTTGCACGGTGGCTTCGGAGAGTTGCACTGCTGTGGCTGCATTGTCTCTTGCGGATCGTTTTGCCTCATCGATGATGGTTCGGAAACTATAAAGCAATAGATTAAACGATGCAATAACTTTGGAGAGTTCATCTTTCGTTGTCATCTCCAAATCGTCCGAAAAGTCATTGTTTTGGACGATTTTATCCGCCATTCGTTCTATTTCATTTATGGGTGCCGTGATACTTTTGATAATCCAATACGAGGTTATAAAGATAAGAACCATATACAGCAAGACAAAAATGAGTGCGTTGAAGAAGTCAGAGATCGCTTTGTCTTTAACATCATCGACATAAATTCCCGAACCGACTACCCAATTCCACCCCTCCACTTTTTTAACAAAGGAAATTTTTGGATAGACTTCATCGGTTGTTTTCCCACCATCTAGTGGTTTTGGCCAGTTGTAGTACACAAAACCGCTTCCCGCTTTTTGGACGACCGTATTCATCGCAACAAAAAGATTGGTTTTCCCATCGGTTGCTAGGGTTTCACCCTCTGTCCCCATTTGCATTTGTGTTGCGCAGTTGAATTTTTGGGCATCGGCTATTTTACCATCCAGTTTGGGGACGGTTGCGTGCATAATAATCGTAGGGGTTGGTTCCCCCATATCTTGTATCCAAAAATATTCTTTGGTCTCATAGCGGATCGATTTAAGTGCAGCAACCGCTTCACGCTTCGCAGTAGCCTCATCCATCTCCCCATTTTGACTTTTTTGGACATAGTAGGTCACTATCCCTTGCGCTACATCGACAACATGGCGTGTTTTTAGTTTTCGTTCATCCATCAGATTATTGTAAGAGAAGTACGCATTGACTCCCAAGAGGATAAGACTCCCCAAAAGGGACAATAAAACAATGAGCCATAGTTTTAGTTTAATACTCATGCTAGAACCCTTTAAAAACTATAATTGGCAATGAAACGGTACTCATCCCAACTGATGGAACCTGTAGCTGTTTTCAAAAAATCATCCGCATAGTTCGCACGTAAACGCAATTGCAATTGCTTAATGGATTCAGGGACAAAAATAATGTCAAATCCAGACTCTTTAGCCGTCCACTCATAATTGGGGGAATATCCATTGAGTTTGTCCATAATGTATTCAGCATGATACACCCCTGTGTTGAGATTAATCCCTAACGTTTTCCAATTGTAATTGGCGGCTACTTTCCACGCATCGGTTCCTGCCATGAATTGATGACGCATTACCATCCCTTGGGTATACGCAGGCATTCCACCCCATGGTGAGATCGTCCCTCCGCCAATTGCGACAGAAGCATCTTTACTGTTATGAGAAACGGCACCGTTAATATCAAAATCGGCTACTTTAACCCCCATTTTTGCCCCGACAAAGTCGCTGTTGACTTTGGTAATAACAGAGTTAGAACCCACATCCCGTTCACTAATCCATTGTGCGGCAAGGTAGGGGGCGACACCATTGGAGAGAGAAACCCCATAATTGGCTTCCCCATAGATGGCATTGAGAATATCATGGGCATAATAGTCCCACACTTGAAGTTTTAGCCCCTTGACCCCCGTATAAATAGCCGCTGCTACACTCACGCCTGCGGTACTATCGCCTATGGCGTAGGTTCCCATATTGGTAAAATCACCCGTTTGATTGCGTGAGTCGATGAGCGAATATCCAGACGTGACACTCAATAGTCCACCCGTTTTACTTGCTCTTGCATCATAAACTTGCCCGAACGTCCCCTGTGCAAACTTCGTTACGTGCGCTGCGATAAGGGTTGTATTTTTGATGTCGGTATTGCTAAGCACATACGCTTCAAAAAGGTTGGGAATCATCCGTGCATCATCACTTCCTGCCATTGGGGTATCGAGCTTTTGACGACCCCCTTTGAAGGTTGTAGCGCCGTTTTTGTAGTGTAGATAGGCTTCGCCAAGATAAATATCATTACGATTGTTGGTGCTAAGCAAGGTGGGATCTATTTCACGGTTGGTTATAGAGCGATTATCCCCTATAGCAACCCCAATGGTACCATACGCAGCAACCCCTGCGCTTAATCCACTAAACGTTGGGGTTTCGTATTTGAGATATCCCCCGATGGCATTGGCTCTACGGGTATAGTCATTGTTAGCAACAGGGGCCGTATTATCCACTTCACGACTAATCGAGAATTCACGAAACTGTCCGCTCACTCTCCCTTCATTGAGTATGGGTGTTGCAGCATCTGATGCCATTGCGTTGAGGGTGAATACAGAGGCTAGGAGAGAGAGGGGAAGGGGGAGTTTCATTAGGTTCCTTTAGAATTTATTATGATGTAGTATAATAAGAAAATAATTTAAGTACGTTTAATATTCAATAAAGAGGTGGAGAGAAATTATTTCTTATTCTCCTCCATCAACAGTGCCAACTCCAATGCTCCACTCACATAATTGGCAAAAAAACTCATAATTCCCTCATCGGTTTCGGTAAAATCGCCATGATATTTGTTAAGGAGCTGAATCACTCCAATAACCGTTTGTTTGGAATCAAAAATGGGAACTGCTAAAATATTTCGAGTAACAAACCCGCTTTTACCATCAATTTTCGCCATAAATCGGCTATCTTCGTACGGGTTATTAGCAATTTGCGGCTTTTCGCTAGTAGCACACAATCCTACAATCCCAGAATCTAGCCCAATAGCGATGCGCCCTATCCCGTCACTTAGTTTCGTCCACAACATATTGCTATCACGGTCAATCATAAAAATAGAGCATCTCTCAGCGGTGATAATGGCTTTCGCCTCTTCTGCAATGGAAGGTAATGTCGATTCAACGCTTGTGTGAACCGCTAGTTTTTTCCCAAATTCAGCAATTCGTTGATAGATTTCAATGCTCATCAGAGCCCTTTTTGAGCAGTGACCCTTTTGTATCGTACGAAAGAGCCAATTCGAGATAGGTGCTAATATAGTGGGCAAAAAAGATCATTGATTTTGAATCAGCAGCACTAAACCCATCAGGCTTGTTGAGTAATTGAAACACCCCAATAATATGACGTCCAGAATCAAAGATGGGTACCGAGGCGATATTCTCCGTTACAAAACCTGTTTTAGCATCCACAGAGGATAAAAAACGGGGATCGTGATAAGGATCATTAATAAGAAGCGGTTTAGCCTCTTTGATCGTGTGTCCCGCAATACCATCATTTTCATGAATGATAATGGGATCTGTTTCATCTGCTAGAGTTGTCCATAAGGTTTGATTGTCTGTATTACGGATATAAATAGAACATCGTTGCGCACCACTAACCCCTTTTGCATATTCAGAGATAATGGGAAGTCCTTCGCTTAACGTGGGTTTACCCAAAAGAGCACGCCCAAAATCGGCTAATTTTTTAAAACTCGGCTGGTAATCCATAAAGTCCCCCTAGAGTGTAATGGTTGTATACAAGAGAGGCAATGCTAACATTGAAAACCTAAAAGTTGACTCAAATATTTTAGGTCAGAGATAATTTATTTCGAGTTAATAGCGTCGATGTTTACCATTGTCATGATGTCGATGATCGTTATCATACTTGCGATGACCGTGACTATAATAATATCTGCGGTTGTCTCTGTCTCTGTGATAGTGGCGACCTTGATCTTTTTGATAAACGGCAACTCCCGTTGTTGAAGAGCGAGGTGAACCTTGATTACTTCCAATAGCAGCCCCTAGTGCTCCACCAACTCCCCCTCCGATAATTGCACCCTCTTTACCACCAGAAGATGAACCAATAGCCGAACCAGCTGCTGCTCCAAGGGCACTGCCAAGAACAGCACTACCATCTATATCTCCTCCATAAATAGCTGTCGAAATGAATAGCGCCACAAGAAGTGAAGTGAATTTTTTTGTCATGATAATCCCCCTTTTTTGCCATTATAACCATATTAACTTTTTTAATACCAAAGTCAGCAATATTAGTATCTTCCAGCGATGATGAAATTTTCATCCTAAAGTCTTTTGTGTCTGTTTAAAGATCATAATCCACACCCATATCAGCATAACTTGGAATCCGATAAAGGCACCTAGTTTAATAATAGCAAAGAACTCTAACCCCATACTAATAAGCAATGGGCTGAATTGATCGAGGAAGAAAAGGGGAAAGAGGAGATAGACGGCTTTTGCTTTGGTTCGGGGATCAATCGTTTGGATAAATGCCAGAAAATGAAGCACCGCCATAAGGGCTATGGCAATAAAAAGGGTGTGGGGCAGGATCACTTCGAGTAATCCATGCAAGGATTTGTCCCCATAATAGAGGTTCACGTCATGAGGAGTTAA
The DNA here is from genome assembly GCA_011391735.1 of Sulfuricurvum sp. Lineage (GTDB taxonomy): Bacteria > Campylobacterota > Campylobacteria > Campylobacterales > Sulfurimonadaceae > Sulfuricurvum. The sequence goes on from JAABPY010000132.1 coordinate 6,455, forward strand.
TCCAACCAATCGTGTGAAAAGCAAGGTTCCCAAAGAGGCTTGTAGTATCACAAGGGTGCTAAACGCCAAGGCGATAAACTGTAAAATTTTAAAATTCATTAGAATTTTTTCCGTAATAGTCCTATGAGAGAATCCAATCCCCCTATAATCATCAACAGATGAAACACGATAAATCCACCTAAAGAGAGAATGACTCCACTACTGCCGATTATTGAGGAGAAAAGCATCCCGATAGGGTAAGCCAAGAGTGAAAGGAGTGAAAGGGTTAAGAACCCCATCATCAGTACACGACTGCGTCCTCTGCGTGCAGTAACGGAGGCGATGAGGATAAAGGTAAGTATAAGAGCAAAAAGATCAGTATGAATCCCCAAAAGGAGATCATTAAAACTCATCGGATCAATAAACTCGGCTTCATTGCCCAATACCGTGTTGATCCATTCGTTTGGGGATACCCCATAATCAATCCCTTTTGCGCTTAGACTCAGCACCATGGCGAGAATAAGAGAGAGGAGCATCCCGATAATGATAGAGCGCATCACACTATTATCCGAGAGTTTTTGTGAGGCGAGGAATTTCATGGTTAAGGCTTTGCAATGTCGATGAGAGAGAGGGCAATGCGTGCTCCATCGGTAATCGCCCGCGCGGACAACGTTGCCCCTGTTGTGGTGGGGATGTCTTGATTGAGTTTGAGGGTATTGGCACTGCTTTTGTTATCAAATCCATCCAGCCATGTTTTGCTAGGAAGATACTCAATCGGTTCATTGAAGGCGACAATCTCAATCGATTTGATTTTACCGCTCATGTCGATGAGGTAGAGGGCTATTGCTGTTTTAGTACGCACCTTTTTATTCAAAAGCACCCCGTATCCCACCGTTTTTGAGTCGTTTTTAGCACTGTACACACGATAAATCTTCGTTTCTATCGGTTGTTGTGATGCTTTCATGAGCTGCTGCACTTGGGCTTGGCTTAGGATGATGTTTTGCTGCTCCACCGATTTGGCATTAAATGCCCGTTGGGTCAATGCGATAGGATCACCCAAAACTTGAGCGAACGCCAAAAGGGGGAATACTAAAAGAGATAAAACGGTTTTCATCAAAAGATAAATCCTAATCCAAGCGAGTAGATACCTTCATTACTATAGTTGGCTGCATCGGCATCATTTTTGTTATGACGCACTTTATACTCTCCCTTCAAGACCACTTGTTCATGGGGGAAGTAATTCAGACCATAAGTAAAGCTTTCTGTATTCCCAAACGCACTTCCATTGACCATTGAGGTAGCCAAATTGTAGTTCTCGTATTGAAAAAAGATCGGTAAGCGTCCATTCGCTTGCGTAAAATATGGTAAGACATTATACTCTAAATTCACATAGCCCCCACGCGCTGATTCGGGATGAAAGGGGAAATCGAGGGTTGTAT
>JAABPY010000146.1 GCA_011391735.1 Sulfuricurvum sp.
TTTTCATTTCCAAAGATCAAGTCGTTAATCCCCGGAACGAAGGCATTAATGTCATGGTACCCCAAAAGTGATAGAGCGTAAGGGATTTGAACATCCCCAAGGAACTCTTCAAGCTCATCTCCTATCTCTTTTTCGGGGTTAAGAATACCAAAGGCGACGATGCCCGCACGCCCCTCACCAGTGTAAAGTCCCTCCATGGCCGCCAATTTCATCGGCTGTTTTTGCGCTACTTGATGTGCCGATTCATCGCCGCTAAGAAGTAAAAAGAAAGAGGCAAACAATCCAAACGATGCCGCCACAATAATACTGCGACGGGCAAATTGCGTCTCTCTACCTCGAAGAAGAAACCACGCCGAGACCCCCACAACAAAAATCGATGCCGTCACATACCCGCCACCAATAGTGTGGAGAAATTTCGCTACTGCAACAGGGGAGAAGATAACTTCCCAGAAATTACCCATCTCATAACGCATTGCATCAGGGTTGAAGTTCATCCCTACAGGATATTGCATCCACCCATTGGCAACGAGAATCCACAATGCCGAAAGGTTCGTCCCAATCGCCACCAACCATGAGGAGAGGAGATGAAATTTTTTGGAGACACGGTTCCATCCGAAAAAGAGGACAACAAAAAAGGTCGATTCGAGGAAAAAGGCAAATATCCCCTCAATCGCCAGCGGAGCACCGAAAATATCCCCGACAATCCACGAGTATGCCGCCCAGTTGGTACCAAACTCAAACTCCATAATAAGTCCCGTAGCCACCCCGATAACGAAGTTGATCCCAAAGAGCTTAACCCAAAATTTGGTAGTGGTGAGCCATTTTTGATCCCCAGTCGTAACGTAAATAGTCTCCATAATGGCAACAAGAAAAGAGAGTCCCAACGTGAGTGGAACAAACAAAAAGTGATAAATAGCCGTTAGTGCAAACTGTGCACGTGACCAATCAACGAGATCCATAGTCTTCCTTTGTAGGTAATGATGGGTAAAGTTTTAGTTTTTCCGCAATGGCTGATGGGGCATTACGAGGGGAGGCTTTATAGGGATTATCATAAAGATAATGAAACAACACCCATAGAAAAAGAAGTTTTGCAATAAGAACAGGAAGAAGAATATTTTTCAAACGTAATGAGCGAAAAAACTCTTGATAAATACAAAGAAAGGGGTAACGTTCCATAATGACTTCCCATTGCAAAATTTCACCGTACGATGCTCGCCTAAAATCAGTGTAGCATTGATACTAAACGGGATTATACTAAGGGTTTCTTTATCTTATCAAAGAGTTTTATCTATAAGTCTATCTTTTAATATTTATAAATATAAGTAGGATATTTTCAAGAACCGTTCGGGAAAAAATAGGGGAATAGGCTTGGGTGGGTACATTGCCTTTAAAAATCGATCCTCACGATTAAAATCCGTGCTATAATTGCCTAAAAAGTACCGATGAATCTAAAGAAAATTTTGACACCAAAGCAGTTGGACGTATGTCAAAAAGAGCAGTATTATTACAAACAGCTTGGGCGGAAGAAACATCTTTTGGATATTGCCCTCAGTCACCATTTTGTCCAAAAAAAACCCCCCCGTCCCCCTTTTAATCTTGAATTAATCCGTGAATATGAGATGGTCGTTCTCAATGAGGATGAGACGACGTTACGTATTGAGCGAAAAGAGCTTTTGGGGGAGACGTTATTAGCACAGCTGGAAGCGAAAATCGGGAAGAAGGTGGAGCAAAAGACCATCCCCGTTCGTGAGTTTCATCACAAATATGAAGCGTTGTTGGGGGTTGATAGTGAGCTGTTAGAGCGAAAAATTAAACAGTATAATGATTTGGACGTTGATGAGACGAGTGCGGTGGAGATTTTCGAAATGATCCTTCATTATGGGGCACAAAGTAGAGCAAGTGATATTCACATCAATCCCCATGAAAATTTTACGTGGTTGCGCTATCGAATCGACGGGAAAGTACAAGCACGGTATCTGATCAATCATGAGTTGGGGAGACGTTTCTCTTTGATTATCAAAGAGCGGTGTTCACTCGATTTGATTGCGATTAATACCCCTCAAAGCGGTGGGTTTAGCGGAATGTTTCGGGAAAATGTCCTCGATTTTCGCGTAGAGATCGCCCCTGCCCAGTATGGGGAAAATACCGTTATTCGGTTGTTGGATAAATCGAAAAATCTTAAAACCCTCAAAGCTATTTTCCCCAAAGAGCACCCCATGGCAGAACATATCAACCATTTTACCAACCTCTCTAATGGTCTTTTTCTGGTCGTAGGCCCCACAGGAAGTGGAAAAACTACCACCCTCAATGCGATCATCTCCCAACGAGATCGTCTTCATGAGATCATCTATACCATCGAAGACCCCATCGAGTATAAGCTTGATTTCGTCACGCAGTATCAAATTCATGAAGAAGCAGGGTTTACGTTTCCTGCAGCTATCAAATCGGTCATGCGTCAAGATCCTGATGTGATCGTGATCGGTGAGATGCGCGATCGTGAAAGTATCCATACAACCCTCAAAGCGGCCCATAGTGGGCATATGGTCTTTTCGACGTTGCATACCTCGAACAGTTTTATGGCGATGGAGCGCATCCGTGACGAAGGGGGGGATTTGTTTATTCTCGCCTATTCTCTTAGCGGTGTTATTGCTCAGCATCTTGTCCCCAAACTGTGTGATTGTAAAGTCCCCTCTTCCGATGGTCAAGGGATGAGTTTTTTCGAGAGCAACAAAGGGGGATACGAAGCGGCAGGGTGTATTCGGTGTAATTTTACGGGATATTTTGGTCGAACGCTTTTGAGTGATATGGTCTTTATCCCCTACGATATGAAAGTACGGTATCAGTTTTATCTCGCACTCAAAGAGAGCACCGTGTTCAAGGCATGGGATTTGTTTATCACCTTTAGCTATTTTCAGTCGGCAAAATATCTATTTGAAAACGGTCAAAGCGATTATGCTGCCCTCTCTAGTGAACTTCTCTCTCTAGGCTATATTCGTGAAGATTGAGGCGACCCCCTTTTTACAAACCCTTCATCTCACCCTCAAAAGTGGTAAAAATCTCAGTGAGGGGCTAAAATTGATGGAAGGGTTTGGCAAGGATACGGATGAACATCGGGTGTATGGTGCTATTCGTCAGGATCTACAGCGGGGAATCCCTTTTTCAGAAGCCTTTGGGGCGCATGTCAGTGCTCCGAGGGATATTGTCCAGTTTATTGCCATGGCGGAAAAAGGGGCATCTTTTGGGACGATGATTGCACGGATTTTGCATTATTTGGAAATGAAAGAGAGGTTTTACCGTGAATCCAACGATAAAATTGCCCTCCCCATCCTCTACTTTATATTATCAACCTTAATTGTCCTTTTTGTCCGTTTTTACGCTATTCCTGACCATATTCACGAATCGCTTCAATATGATCCCGCCATTCAAAAGCTTATCGCCGACCATTTGAGTATTGCCCAAACGATGGGGGATGTGTTGTTTGGATTGCTGTTGATGAGCGGTGCGTATTTTTTGATCGTTATGGTGGCACTGTTTAGCCAAAAAGAGATCATTCAAGGGATGGCTAAACCTGTGGCGTTAATCCTCCCCGTCTCCTCAGAACTTCTTCGCTATTTCGAGAAATTTGTCCTCTTAACCCTTTTGGGGGAGATGCTTCAAAACGGAATCTCCTTTAAGAGGGCGATACAAAGTGCCCAACTCTCTACGGATGTGACGGAGTTTAAAGAGGGGTTTGAGGCAATGGTACAGCGTATTAACCGTGGCGAACATGATCGCTGGAATATCCCCTTTTTTGAAGAGTTGGAGCAGCGACTGTTGATGGGGGCTGGTTCGATGCACCAAGCAGGTGGCGTGATGGTACAGCTAGCCGAACACGCACGGCTGAATGCCCTTATGTTGGGAAGCCGTTTTTTTCGTCTTATGAGTGTACTTGCTATTTTGTTAATGGCATTGGCGGTTTTTGTGGAGTTCTTCACCGTCGTTTTGACCCAAGTTTTGATTCAAAAAGGGATGATTAGTGCCGTTGATGGAGTCCAAAGTGCTTTTTAAAAAAAGAGGGGGATTTCTCCTTGTAGAGGCGATGATTACGGTGATTATGGCAGGGGTTATCGCCGCTATATTTAGTGCCATCAGTTATTACACTTATATCCAATCCAATCTTCTCAAGCGACAAAATACAACGATGATCCTTGAAGTGATACGAAGCCGTTTGTTAGTGTTAGCCCAAAATCCTGATGGGGATGAATACTTTGAGCTACCCAAAGAGACAGCGTCGAACGGTGTTCCTGTGAATGTGGGGATGGTGAATGATGGATGGGGACGACCGATTCGTTACACCCCTATTGATTTGGTGGGGCTACCTAATGGGGATAGCACTTTAACGAATAATACGACATCGATTTCACCCAATGAAAATATATTAGGACGATTAATTAGCGGAGGGGAGGATGGAAATATCACTACCACCGCTACCGATGCTGTTGCACAAGGGGATGATGTGATGCTGGAAATCGGCATTGGGGAGATGAATCATTATAAGCTCTATGGAGGGTCAGAGATCACAACCCAAACACGAGGCTATAACAGTGCCATTGTTTCAGACGTTGAACCAACAAGTCCGATTGAGGGGACGTTGTGGTATGACAAAACAAACAGTATAATGAAAATGTATAAAGCTGGGAGCTGGATTGATCTACCCTAAGATCGGTGCTTTACATCTTCTCCAACAAACAGATAAAAAACCCATCAATCGTATCGGTCGGTAATATCCGTACGCCGTTTTGAATCCGCTCGTCATACACCTCTTTTCCCCATCTTTTTAGAGGCTTTTGAATATTATCGAAAGGCAATATAAGGGGTAACGTCTTCAAATGGTCGCTATGGCGTTCTAATAGATATTGAAGTGAACTTTCATTTTCTTCGGGAGAGAAAGAACAGGTGGAATAAAGTAATTTCCCCCCTACTTTGAGCGCATCGAATGCGGATAGGAGTAAGCGCCGTTGGAGCTTGGAGGTCTCTTTGACTTTGTGGATCGACCAAAAGCTCATCGACTTGGGTTCATGGGTTTTGAAACGGGCTTCGGAGGAACACGGGGCATCAAGCAGTATTCGGTCAAACATCTCGGGGCATTTTTTCCCCACACTTCGCCCATCGGTCATATAGGTATGGGCGTTGGTCACCCCTTGGGATTTGAGGTTGTCACACATTCGGAAAAATCGTTCTCGTGAGAGCTCTACGGCAGAAAGCCACCCTGTGTTTTCCATCATCCCTGCTAACATCAGTGTTTTACCCCCAGGGGCTGCGGCGAGATCGAGAACCGTCTCTTCAGGTTGGGGCGCGAGTAAAATAGGGGCAATCATCGAGGAGAGGTTTTGGATATAAAGTCTTCCACCGTAAAACGCATCGGTTTTGGTAAGGGTGAGTTTATCCTCTGGGGCGATACGGTAGACCCCCTCTAAAAAGGTTGTTTGCCACCCTACTGTCTCAAACGGTATGTTTGCTTTTGTTAGTTCAGCCTCAAGCTCTTGAGGTGTCGATTTGAGGGTGTTAACGCGAAAGGTGACCTGCTTGGGGGTATCAAATGTTTTGAGGATTGATCCAAACTGCTCTGGGGGGACAATTTTTTCCAATCGTTCTTGAAACGCTTCGGGGAGGCTCATCGGATAACTCCATCAAGAATAGGGACAAAATCACACGTTTCGAGGGGCTCTTCGATGATTTTATTTCCCCTCTTCGTGAAACGGGTAATGATCTGTTGATGCCCTTTTTCCATAGGGGCGATTAAAATCCCCCCCTCTTTGAGCTGATCGAACAGTTTTTGGGGGATAGCTCGTGCCGAGGCAGAGAATAAAATCCGCTCAAACGGAGCGTATTGCTCCCATCCATTTTGCCCATCATCAGTGCGGGTGTGAATATTGCCTAGCTTGAGATGGCGAAATCTCTCTTTGGCATCACGTAAGAGGGATTCGATTCTTTCGATGGTAAAAACACGGCGAAAAAGATGGGAGAGGACGGCAGCTTGGTAGCCACTACCGCATCCGATTTCCAAGACACTGTCACATCCCTCAGGGGTGAGATACTGGGTCATTTTGGCAACGGTAAGGGGAGAAGAGATGTACTGCTGTGCCCCGATGGGGAGAGCGTCAAGACGATAGGCATTGTGGCGCATAGCAAGAGGGACAAATGCCTCGCGATTGGTTTGGATAAGGGCGTTTTTAATGATGGGACGAAGAACAAACTTTTTGTTAATCTCCTCTGCCATCCGTGTGGTTTTAATAATGGTTACTTTGTCGGTCACGATTTTATCCCTATATCAAGATAGCGACGCATGGAGCGTACGGTGTGCTCTTCATACATCGAAGTGAGCGCTTCTAAACCATTGTTGCGCAATTCGCTGCCGAAGGGGTTAATAATTCCGCTCATTCCACTGGTATCCTTATTATGGGCATCACTAGCGACTACGTAACACTCATTCATTACCGCAAGGGCATTGGTGAGAGTAAGGAAGTGTTCCGTTCGGATCTTCCCCCACTGTGCGGGAATGGCAATAATATCGCACCCCTCTAATTGTTGCCACAACGATTTAAACCGCAATTCAAAACAAATCAGTATCCCCATTTTGATCCCATTATGGGTGAATTTGAGGATATTCCCCTCTTCCCCTACACTAAAGTGCTCCGTCTCCCCACCAAGGTTAAAGAGCTTCGCTTTGGCTTGAGCATGGAGTATTGTCCCCTTATGAAGAGCGTAGGCGACATTGTAAAACTGATCGTCGATTTGGGTAATGGCAGTAAAAATGAGGAGACGATTTCCCACCCAATCACTAAGTTTTTGCAAAGCGATAGAGGTAAAGGCGGCCGCTTCTTCGAAACGATCATAGGCAAATCCCGTTAGACACACCTCAGGGGCAACAATAATGGCATCCGCAGGGGCTTGCGCTAGAAGCAAAATAAGCTTGGTAAGGTTATTTTCAAAAGAGGTATCGGTGGGGATACAAAGGGAAACGATAGGTTTAGAAATCATCAAAACTAAGGCTTCCCTTGGAGTAGTTCGTGACGGTTCCCTCAAAAAAGTTCGTTTTTTGGTCATTAAACTTCGAAAAATCATCGACCCATTTGATGGGATTAGCAACATTATAAAGGGGTTTTAGACCTACGGCATGAAGGCGTACATCAGCGAGATATTGGATGTATTGGGAGACAATGTCATTCGTAAGACCCAATATTTGCCCTTGGGTGATGTATTGCCCCCATGCGATTTCTAGTTCCACCGCTTTACGAAACATATCATAGACCTCTTCGATAAGCTCTTCGGTAAACAAATCTTTACGCTCTCGTTTGAGCGTGTTGATGATGTTTTGAAACAAAACCAAATGGGTCACTTCGTCCCGTTGGATAAAACGGATCATCTGAGCCGACCCTAACATCTTTCCTGAACGAGCTAAGGTATAAATATAGGTAAATCCACTATAAAAATAGATCCCCTCTAAAATCTGATTGGCAAAACACGCCTTGACAAACGCGCTCTCACTGGGATCATTGGCAAGCTCATCGTAGCGGGCGGCAATGGAGTCGTTTTTGGTTTTGAGCATCATATCTCTACGCCATAAGTCGTAAATCTCGGCACTATTTTGACTAATGGAGTCCACCATAACGGCATAGCTTTGGGAGTGGAGTGCCTCTTCAAAACTTTGACGTACCAAAATTAGATTGATTTCGGGGGCGGTTACGTAGGGGTTGATATTGTCCATCAAGTTGTTTGTTTGGAGACTATCCATAAAAATGAGCTGGGAGAGGGCTTTATCGTACGCCGTTTTTTCCATCTCCGTGAGGTATTTGTAATCAACGGCATCACGGGTCATATCGACCTCTTTGGGAAACCATGTGTTGTTGAGCATCATCTCCCATAGATTATATGCCCATTGGTATTTGATATTGTTAAGCTCAAAAATACCTGTGGGGTTTCCACCAAAAATACGACGGTCGTTCACATGTTCAGAGGAGTTTGGATTGTATATTTTTTTGCGTTGCATGTGAATAACCTATGTAGTAAAATGGTGAAATGAAGAGTCGCATTATGTCGAAATATAGATTTAGATATGCTAAAAGTAAAGATTGAATAGCGACATAGAATTTTTTATTTTTTGTTACTTTGAAAAAGGGTGATATCTTTGGGGATGCGAAGTCCAAAAGTACTCCCTTCTCCTTGTTTACTTTTGACAAAAACCGTTCCATGCAGAAGCTCCTCGGTAATCTTTTTGGTGAGGTAGAGCCCCAGACCCGTCCCTCCCGCTTTCACTTTTAGATGAGATTCAAAGCGTTCAAACGCTTCAAAGAGTTTGGTCTGATCCTCTATATTAATACCGATACCGTTGTCGGTAACGCTGATTTTGATCTCTCCTTCTTCCTCTTCGATTTGTAAGATGATCGTGCCACTTTGATCCGTAAATTTCACCGCATTGCTCAGGAAATTGAGGAGGCACTGATAGAGGCGCCGCCGGTCGCTTTGCATCGAAATATCCTCCCCCATCTCAACAGTAACAAAAAGCCCTTTGGGATTGGCGACCACCTCTATCTCCTCTTTTGCCTCACGGAGCAGTTCTTTCAAAGAAAATGTCGTTACGACTGCTTCAATGCGCCCCGCTTCGATCTTGGAGATGTCGATGACATCGGAAATCAGTGAAAGGAGGTGCTGCCCCGCTAATTTCACTCGAGAGAGATACTCTGTTTGTTTCTCATTGATCTCACCTGTCAGCCCTTGTAAAATGATCCCCGTAAAACCGATGATAGAGTTAAGGGGGGTTCGAAGTTCATGGCTCATAGAGGCGATGAACATCGACTTGAGCTGATCCAGTTCTTTTAGCTTACGGTTGGCTTCGAGTAATTCATCTGTCCGTCTTGTAACTTCAGATTCAAGCATTTCATTTGAGGCTTCTAACTTTGAGTGAATCTGAATCAACTCCATAGCCATTGTATTAAAATGGTCTGCCAACTCCCCTATCTCATTATGATTATGAAAAGGGAGGGGCTCATGGATGCCCTTTACTCTAAAATTTTTAAGGGCATCTCCTATTTTTCTGATCGGTTCCATAACCGTATTGGAGATATAAAAGAAGAGTATGACTATCGCCAAGATCATTATTATTATAACCATTGTGATGACGATGATCTGATTGAAAAAGGGGGCGATGATTGCATCATGAGTCATATTGGTTATTAACTTAAATCGTTGCTTCTGAAGGTTAAAAGTCTCTATATGGGAGTAGACCTTTTGACCAAAAATATCTTTTTGAAATCCTTCGTGTGTAATAGATGAGAGGGTACTAGCAAGGACAATAGAGGGATTTTTATGGGCAACAATACGCCCTTTTGAATCGGTTAGATAAATATCCGTCCCCTCTGACAATTTTAGATCTGCAAATAGCCCCCACACTGGTTTTAGTCGTACTTTAGCAATAATGACACCTAAATTTTCTTTGGTGACTATGTCGTATATCGGATAGGCGATCGTGATTAAAGGCTCATCAATCTCTGAATCGTTGTAAATTTTGGAGTAATAGAAGGTACCGCTTTGTGCAGGAATGGTATAAACATCATCACGAAAGAGCTCCTCTTTTGTGGCTTCATGCGTAAGATTTTTATTACTTACGCTTATCATTATGTCATCTTTTTTACTCAAATAGATGACCGAGGTAAAATATTTTCGGTTTGCAAGAAGCAAATAGAGGGTACGTCTCTTCTCTGTCTCGTTTAAAGTGGTGAAGTTCTGATATCGATTCACACTTTCCATCAGATGCTCTATTGTGGAGAAATAGGTCTCCACCTCCAGAAGTACTCTCGCACTTAACTCTGTTTGAAAAAGGGCAATAGTATGCAATCGTGTAGTATAGTTTTGCCCTATAACGATGATACCTGCAAAAAAGACAGGTAGGATCGAAAAGAGTAAAAAAGCGACAATGATTTTCGGGCGCAGCCCCCATATCGGACTATGATTCATTTTTACTCTTTGATGACATGATCTGCCTGCTTGATACTGTATTCAGGAAGTTTAAGACCAATTTTTTTCGCCGTTGCGCCATTGAGGATGAATTGGTTCTCTGCAAGTTCTACCGGAATTTTATCCGCTGGTATGCCGCTGAATATCTGATGCACCATTCTCCCCGCTTGTTGGCCCAACTCATAGTGAACATGACCGTAGCTAAAGAGAGCCCCTTTTTCGACTTGTAGAAAACTTGGGACGCTTAGAGGAATTTTGTGCGCAAGAGTGTAGTGTACAAAAGGCTCAATACGGCTCTCCATCCGACTGTCGCGCGGTATAAAGATGGCATCAGAACCTTTGGCAAAGGTGAGAATAGTTCGAGCCTCATCGGATTCAAGAAATCCCTTGAGATGAAGCGTTATCCCCAAATTTTTTGCTATGGGTGTAATCTGCTCTATGCTAGCAAGTGCCCCTTTGTCATCAAACGTATAGGGTACATACAGACTCTGTAAATCGGGTACGAGCTCTTTAAACCATTTTAGCCGTTGATCCTCTCCATTGACAAGTTTGACCCCCGTAATATTTGCCCCTGGCTTTTTTAAACTCTCCACCAAACCAGCAGCGACTGGATCACTCACGGGGCAGAAGAGAATGGGAATTTTGCTATTGCCAAATTCCTTTTTAATAGCAATAGCTGCTGGCGTACTGGAAACGAAAATAAGATCAAGGTGATTTTTTCTCAGACTTTCAACGCGCTTTTGAAAATTTTCTTCCATATTCACGATCGGACCGTCATAATAATAACGGATATTATCCCCTTCATGATAGTTTAATTCAGAGAGCTTCTCTTTCAAGCCCTTGATTGTCATATTATCAACCTCTGTCAGACTCACAATTCCTACGTTATACTGCTTTTGAGAGGGGGTACTCTTCTCTATTAAAAAAAACGTGCCCGCTATGACGATACTGATAATAAGAACGGTAATAAATTTATACAACATAGCTTAAACCTCCCTCTCAAATTAAAAATCATATCGGAAACGCATTTTGTATTGTTCCAGATTGTTGGGTTGATTTTGTTCATTTTTGCGCATAAGATGGGCATACTCAAATCCGACAAGAGCATTTGGTATGGGGATCCACATGAGATTGATATGCTCTGAATCGGCTTTTTTACTGACGGTAGTAGGGAGAGTAGCGCAATTGTTATCGGCCCCGCTCATATTGTACGCCACGGTTGAATGGAGGGTATCATTCCACCCGTGGCGATAGGCAATGTTTGCTCCGTATGAATCCTGCAAATCGATATTGCCAGATGCATCGACAGATCCGCCGTTGTACGTCCCTTCAGCAAAATAACGCCCTAATGCATTACCGTATTGGAATCCTAAAATGATGTCATCCCGCTCTGCTACGGCTATTTTGGCAGAGGTATTAACTCCCCATCCGTACACTTCGTCACTGTTGGGTAATACCGTACCGTTTACCGTCGCATGATCTTGGCGGAGTTGGCGCAGAATCACAGCCGCCGCTAGGTCGCCCCAATCCGAATGGTATTGAACTCGTGCGGCAAAATCGGGAAATCGATCATCCTCAGGTAAAACCCGTGCCCCTGTGTAGTCCGTCAGAGTACTCTCTGGATTTTCCATAGAGAAATCATAATGAAACGTAGCATTACCATCCCCCCAGCTCAAAAGAGGCTGTCTGGCATAGACCTCATTGACTGGATCGATAATCAGATCTGGTGTATAGAGTGTGGTAAAAAGTGAATAAGTCTGCCCCAAAGTAAAACCGTTTAGCGTTACGTATGCATTTCGCAATCTTGGTGCATGGGAGTTCGTATTTCTCTCATTACCCGTCCCACTCCAGAAATCCACTTCAATCAAACTTCGTAATACGCCAAGATCAGTGGGGGTTTGCGTTTTAAACCAAAGGCGACTGTCTCGTGCATTGGCACTCAGTTGTTTCGCCTCCCCCTCAACCGCAGGTTTGTACGCAGCATCAAAAAAAACGCCTACATCCGGATCACTGAGATAGGTATTAAACTCTATGCGTCCCCCCAGTGTCATGGTTGTATCATTGGAACTTAGTTCTACAATCCCTTTATGGGTATGATATTGCCCATCTTGGGGGGGTGAGTCCACCAAAGGAGCCGTATTTTTTTGAGCTGGCACAATTTTTGTAGCAGATCCTTGCTGTTGCTCAAGTTGTTCAATACGCTTTATCATTTGTAGCGACATCTGACGTAGCTCACTGAGTTCTTTTTCAATATCACTTTGTCCACAAAGGGGAGATACCATCAGCAAACTGATCAATGACAGATTGATTTTTTTCACACCCACCCCCCCTACTGAATTTTTGGGCCGTTTGGATTGAACTGCGCATGACATCTGTTGCAGGTTTTCGTCATATTTTGGATCTCTTCATTGAGTGCTTTCATGTTATAGGTTGAAGCGATACTCTTGATATTGTCTCCATGGAGTCTCAACTGATCTGCCAGACTCAAAAAATCCCCCCTCTTTTCCAAAGTATTAAAACGCTCGTGGTCGTCCTCTTGGGGATATTTTTTAATCTCTTGTGAGAGAGTCATTAATGTAGCTGAGAGTTTATAGGCATAACGTTGCCTCTGCTCATCACGCTCCAGTTCACTTTTATGACGTTCATACAAGACACTGCTCATATCCTGCATCACTCTTTTTATATGTTTACTGCCTTCGATATGCGGTTGTCCTTTGGCTCCACCTTGCATTGCAACTTGCGGTTCTTTTGTACACCCTGAAAAGAGTGTAGCTACGGTTATAGCCAATATCAAGCTGATCACTTTTCCCTTTGTCCACATACCTACACCTTTTCATTTTTAACAATAGTAACAGTTTTTACATAAAATTGTATAATATGATCCAATTAGATTAAATTGCGGAGGAGAAGAGCTGCTTGGCGGTGAGGTCTATAGCGTTACCCATCGTGCTTCACGTGAGTAACCATTTGAGGAAGAGGGACGGTAATGGAATGTTTGTCAAACTCTAGTTTTATTGCTTCAATGAGTTCAAATCGAACACCAAGATACTCCTGTGTCAAAACCCACGGTTGAACAAATAGCTGAACAGAGTTAGTAGCCAATTCCCCTACGGCAACGACATAAGGGGGTTCACTTAACACTTTTGGATGGGCTTCAAGCACCTGCGTAATCACCTCTTTGGCTAATTTTAGATCATCATTATAATCAATGTTAAAAATCATATCAATCCGACGCTCAGCGTTACCCGTATTGTTAATAATATTTCCAGCTACCAACGTCCCATTAGGGATAATAATCGAACGATTATCGGAAGTAGTGAGGGTTGTGGAGAAAAGATTGATAGACCGCACCGTCCCCATCACCCCTGAAACTTCAATAAAATCACCCACCTTGAAAGGGCGAAAAAAGATAATGAGTACCGCAGCACCCACATTGGCAAGGGTATCTTTGAGTGCCAACCCTATCGCTAACCCAGCTGCTCCGAAGATGGCGATAAAGGAGGAGGTGTTAACCCCTAAATTACTTGTTGCTGCAACAACAATAGCAAGGATAAGGGCAACATAAACCACATTACTAGAAAAAGAGATCAATGTCGCATCGACGTGTGCTTTCTCCATCCCATGACGCATAAGTTTGATAACTTGTCGGGCAATCCATTTTCCGATAAAAAAGATGGCAACCGCACCCAAAATTTTTAATCCATACTCTGTAGCATATTGCAGTGCAAGATCGGTATAGTATTCCATCTTTTGAACGATCATCCTAACCCCTTTTTAGCGATATTCGACGATTTGTTGTAACTCAAGTCGTTTTTGTTCACTTTGAGGATTGACCCGATACCCAAAGGCACAGATGACCGCTACACTTCGACCATAATCGAGATCCAAAATCGCCTCAACCCCCTCTTTGTCAAACCCCTCTATGGGACAGCTATCAATCTCGAGGGTTGCTGCGTAGGTCATCATATTGGCTAAAGCGATATAACACTGTTTCGCCGTCCAATTTTCAAGCAACTCCTCATCCGCTTCGATGGGGGAGAGATAGTTTTTATAGACACCGAGATAGGTATCGACCATTTCAGAAGACATCCCCCGACGCTCAAACATTTTACGTACATAGGGGGAGTCGCTTCGGACAATGTCATTATCGGTGGTAAAAATAACGAGTTCCGAACACTCTGTGATTTGACCTTGGTTCCAGCACGACGATTTGAGTGCTTTGCGCAATTTTGGATCACGCACCACGATCAATCGCCACGGCTCCATCCCAAACGACGAAGGGGAGGTTCGTGCGACGTCTAACATCGATTCAAACGCTTCACTTGGGATCTGTTTTTCGGTATCAAACTGCTTGCACGCATGACGAAATGCCATTGCTTCTAAGAATTGGGACATGATATTCTCCTGTTTTGAATAAGTTCGTCTATTTTAACATACGTTGAACAATGTTTACCCGTGACCTTTTTTAAAAGGGGGCGATATTTTAGATACGTTTTCCATGCGGTCTCGGAGGCTTTTTCCCTTCTCTTTTTCATCAACTCAAAACACACTGCTGCATTAATAAACCCTTTCCACAGCTTCACCTCATCATTATCTTCAAAACGGCGAGGAAACCAAAGAGCTTCAATATCCTCATGAGCATCGTAATAACGCTCTTCATTAAGAGAGAGGATAAATGCCTCACACGCTTGCATTATAGCTGGTAATTCTTGCGCCAATATCCACTCCCCCCTCGCAAACTAATACAGACATAATGGGGAAACTTTGTCCGAAATTCTGCCAACCGAGAGAGAGTCCCTTTGCCGCTGTAACAATAAAAAACAAATACGCTCCCTTGGGGATATTCACGCATCACAGGAGGGTTATAAATAAGGGTTTGCTCCCCCTCTATGGGGTTAAGAATAGTATCCACTAATACAACCCTCACCCCTTGCGATTCTAAAACCGTTTTAGCAGCTAGATACTCCCGTTGCGTCCACTCATCAACGCTTAGATCGACCATAATAATCACCCTATTTGATTGTTTTTCAAAAGTGTAGCAAAACAATAAAAGCATACCCCTTAGAATTTTTCGCTACACTTACACTATGGCAAAGAAAAAGAAAAAAACAATGAAACTTAATGGGCAAATGCGCTCTTTTTTTGGTGGCGAACCGTTTGATGAGGGGATTGTCAGAGTTCCCAATGAAACACTTATAGCAATGGCGCATCATATTGGAATTTTTGATGGCACAACCAACAAAGAACTTCTCGTCAAAACCTTTCGACGGTTATGGTCTCAAGAACAAGACGATCATCGAGAATTAATCGTCGATTTTTTCATCCATGATGGCAAACGGTACCC
Source organism: Sulfuricurvum sp. (assembly GCA_011391735.1). Taxonomy (GTDB): domain Bacteria; phylum Campylobacterota; class Campylobacteria; order Campylobacterales; family Sulfurimonadaceae; genus Sulfuricurvum. Next base: position 15,338 of record JAABPY010000146.1, read on the forward strand.
CAATCCAACTCCACGTGAAAAACCGCATGAGAGGGAAGAGAGGATCGATGAGCTTCTGGATAATGTTGAGCTAACTCGTGATGAACACGTGGCATTGCATGCAGCGTTTAGTGATATACGTACCCGTAAAATCACGCTAGAAAAAATAGCCTCCAAGCTAGAGCATATCCGCTATCTTCAAAAACGGGAAATACTGGAGAAAGCATTAGAGGGGAAGTTTGATTACGATGATCGACTCGAATTTTATGCCTCCATCCGTTATGATGTAGGAGAGGAACATTTTAGTAAAATTCATGTCCTCAAAACTTCCCCACTGGATAACAAGAGGCTTCATGAAGAGAGTGTGGAGGTGTTAAGCCACGAGATTACTCTCCTCAAAGAGGAGTTTACTGCCCAAAAGCAAACGCAAATCACCACGTTCCTTGCGTCACTAAAACTGGACAATCATCGTTATCTTACCCATGATGAGATCATTACCGCCCTCAAAAGCGCTCCACCATCGAATAAAAATATCTTCTTCCCCCTCACAATGGAGACACTAAAGCGGGTATTACCCGCACACGCTATTGGGATCGAATTTGTAGGGGAAGAGTTGCTCATTGAGTATCCCCAAGCCATTGCCCTCCCCTACCGTGATGAGCCACTGTTTCATACAACCCACCTACAGCTAAGCCATTTCGAGATTACCCGTCTGATATGGAGCCAAGAGGATCTCGTCTTTGATAAACAATTCGATATTCAAGGAAAAGAGCTTCGGGAGGTGTTCTTACGGGAACTGGAGACGTTGATAGAGGCGTGTCGTGACCATGCAAGACTGTTAAACCTTAGTGATAGTGTTTTATACGAGATGGTCTATGAGATTTTACTTCCACAGCTTGCCGAATCGCTTCATATTAGCACCAAAGTTATCCGTCGAGTACTCTTCGCCTTTGATCGCCGTATTGCCAGTGAACTGCTCAAAAAGCAACGGCAAGAACTGTTGGCACGAACGGTACGAGATTTTAAAAACCTCTTCCCCCTTGCCCGCTCACTACGCCGTAAACTCATCTTACATATCGGACCTACTAACAGCGGTAAGACCTATACGGCGATGGAGCAGCTTCATCGTGGGGGGACGGGATATTATCTCGCCCCATTGCGTTTACTGGCACTGGAGGGGTATGAGGATCTAAAAGAGCACGGAATTAACGCTTCCCTCATTACAGGAGAAGAGCAGATCGTTGATGAGGATGCGACCCATATTAGTTCTACCATTGAGATGCTCAGTTTCGAAACCGAGGTTGATGTGTGCGTGATCGATGAGGTACAGATGATCGGCGATCGAGATAGAGGATGGGCATGGGCGAATGGGATCATTGGTGCCCCCGCCAAAGTGGTCATTATGACAGGCTCCCCCAACTCTCGTGAAGCGATTGTTGCATTGGCAGAGTATTTGGGTGAACCGTTGGAAATTATCGAGTTTGAGCGTAAAAATCCTCTTGAACTCATGAGCCACGTCACCGCACTCAATGCCATCGAACCCCAAAGTGCCATTATCGCCTTTAGCCGTTCCAATGCGCTACGCCTTAAACAACAACTCTCGTCAACCTATAAAACCAGTATTATCTACGGAAACCTTAGCCCTGAGGTACGCCGCGAAGAGGCACGCCGTTTCCGAGAGGGGGAGACCGAAATTCTCGTTGCCACGGATGCCATTGCGATGGGGCTTAATCTCCCTATTAAAACACTCCTCTTTTCCAAGGCGGATAAATTCGATGGGCAGAGTCAACGAACCCTCACCGCCAGTGAAATACACCAAATATCAGGACGGGCAGGACGGTATGGATTGGAAGAAAAAGGGTTTGTGGGAGCACTCTCTCCCGATGTTCTACGCAAAATCACCCCCCTATTTTCCAAAGAGGCAGAAGTGATCAAAATCCCTTTTAATGTCATGGCAAATTTTGATCATATTCAACTTGTTTCGACCATCTTGGAAGAGAAGTCCCTCTCGGCAATTCTTCGCTTTTTTGTCGATAATATGAAATTTGAAGGGCCATTTCGGGCAATAAACCTCGAATCCATGTCCGAAGCCGCCGCCATTGTTGACCGTTATGATCTCGATATGCGCACCAAATACACTCTCTCTACCGCCCCTCTCTCTACGGGATCAATATTGGTAATGGCGGCATTTGAACGATACGTTCGCTCCCTCGCACAAGCCAAGCCCATCGCCTATATTCCTCCTCGCCATTTGGGTTCACACGCTCAAACAACGGAAGAGCTCCAAGAGGCAGAAGATCAGATAAAAGAGATTAGTTTGTATTTATGGCTTTCGTACCGTTTGGGGGAATTTTTTGTTGATAGTGAAAAAGCCCGCTCCTATCGGGGAGAACTGAACCGTTTTATCGAAAATTCTCTCAAGCAAAGCCATTTCGTCCCCCGCTGTAAAACGTGTGGAAAACCGCTGGCATTGGGAAGCGAATTTAGCATTTGTCAAAGTTGTTTTCACAATCTCAACCGTGCAAAAAGAGGGGTTATAACTTCAGTAAATCCGAATAATCATACTCAGCGGGATTCAAGAAAATCTTCCCCTCGCGGACGATAAGCCGTTCGTCTTCCGTGGAGGTCGCTGCTTCAAACCGTTTTTTGATCTTCTTTTTGGTTTTATCGTCCACTTTTTTGAGTTTCAAAACCGATTTTAGTGAGACCCACTCATCAATTTCGATGATTTCCACATTGATAGCACTGTCGTTGGGATGTTCCCCCATTGCCTCCTCCATCACCGCCTCTTCATTCCCATGCGATACAAATTTCGTCGCCACGAGATGAAGGATACTGCGAAGCTGCGCATCTCTCTCTTTGTAAATCTTTTCGATGGTTAGACGCTCATCGAGTAACATCTGCTCACGCTGATTGCGCAAACGAACCGTCTCTTTTTCAAGAACGTCCACTTTTTCACGTAGACGACAATTTTCACTCTCAATATACTGCGTATAGCGATTGTCACTTTGAGAAAGAGGCGTTGGGGCAACACTCTCTTCTTCGGAAAGGAGGGTGACATACTTCACCCCATTTTCAACAACACAATTGAGACTCCCCCTACGGATACGGTTATGAATCGCCTCTTTAGAGACACCGAAATGTTCGGCGGCATCAACGATTGTTAGTTTTTCCATCAAGTAATCTCCCCTTATTTCCGCAACATTTTGATAAACTTACGCACCATATCCATATCCAAATGACCTACCATCTGTTGCTTCATCAAACTCAATGACTCGAATGAGCTCATGGGATCTTTATAGGAGCGTTTCGTGGAGAGGGCATCAAAAACATCGCATATCCCGATAATGCGGGCAAACTGACTAATTTGATCTCCTTTGAGATTATCAGGGTAGCCTCCCCCCTCTATTTTTTCGTGGTGGTGCCGAATCCCACTTAGGATACGCACATCTGTAATCCCCAGCTTTAGAGCAATCTCATGCCCCAAGGCAGGATGTTTTTTCATTTGTGTAAACTCGTCGTCACTGAGCTTCCCATTTTTATTAATAATTTCATAATCCACTTTGCTTTTCCCCAAATCATGGAGGATGGCAGCCATCCCAAGAGCTTCAAGATCTTTCCCTTCTATCCCTAAAAAAGATCCGAAACTAAGGGTATAAACGCTGACATTGATAGAGTGGGTATGGGTATAATAATCGTGGGCGGTAATTTTCATCAACGATTTAATGGCACAATCATCATGTAATATAATACTAATAAAATTATCTACAACGGGTTGAACATTTTTAATATTTTCCAGTGACTCTGGATTTTTAAACATCGAATCAAGCACTTCAGCCGCTTTTTCGTAAACAATCCTCCCTTTTTGTTCGGTGGGCATATCACTATTTTGGGCAATACTTTGAAGATGGTGACCAACATACTCCTTGTAGCGGGGTATATCCTCCTCCGACACGTACAGCATCTCCACTTCTCGAAGCTTTACCTTGGCATTCCCATCCACAGCACTGTCACTTTGGAGAAATAAAGACATCGCCGTTTTGGTCTCATTGGTCAAAAAAAGGTCAAAATCAATACGTGATCCTTCGGTTATCAGCCTTTTATCAATAGAAGTATACTTTTTTTGACTCATAGCAAATCCTTAGCGGAAGTTTTCAAACACCAAGGGGGCTTCCCACTCCATCGCCTTGATATGCGCCATAATTTTTTGAAGCTCATCAATTTGTTTGGATTTTACCCGAATATACTCCCCCTCGATAATAGCGGAGGCTTTGGTTTTGAGATTTTTGATTTCAGCAATAATCTTTTTTGCCTCTTTGGCTTCGATGGTGTCGACAATTTTGTAGGTTGCTTTGCGAGATCCACCGCTTGCATCTTCGGTTTTTAGCTCTTCAAGTGCTTTGGACGAAAGACCCCGTTTGATCAGCTTTCCAATAACAATATCTTTAAGAGCATCCAGTTTATTATCACTCGATGCCGTAAGGACAAGCTGTTTCTCTTTCTCACGGTAGTTAATTTCGTACGTAATTCCTTTAAAATCATACCGTCCGATTGCCTCTTTTTCCGATTGAGCGATTGCGTCTTTGAAGGCTTGAAGGTCAATTTTTGCAGAGATGTCGAGAGAGTGTTCTGATGCCATACTACTATCCTATAAAAAGTTTTTTTTAGTCTATTAGTATAACACACTAAAACCCTATTGTTTTAAAAAATCGGGCTCCCAAAATCCAATCCGCCACCGAAATTCATCGTAGGATCGTTATACCCCATCCTTCCACTTTTGGTTCGCAACATCCGTATATCTTGGACGGGAGCGATATTTTGGGGGCATACAGGGACACACTCTCCACACAAGGTACAATCCCAAATTCCATTGGTTTGAACCGCCGCTAGTTTCCTATGACTAGAGAGTTCTCTGGGGTCACTCACGTATCGCCACACACGAGTAAGGGCAAAAGGGCCGATAAAATCAGGGTTTACCGCATACACAGGGCAGGCACTCGCACACGAGGTACACAAAATACAATCACTTTGCGTTTGGATACGCTCCATCTCCTCATCTTCAACATTTCCTTCACGAGACCCCTCACTCCACGCCAATCCTGCACGATTAAAAATATCTATCGAACCTGAGTCAACGACCAAATCCCGTATCACTCTCGCATACCGAATTGGTTCTACGGTATCGCCGCAGCTGGGCTTATAGGTGCACATGAGCTCTTCACGTCCATTGACCCGCACCGCACAACTACCACAAATTCCACTGCGGCATCCATGGGAATAGGTGAGAGTCGGATCGATTTTGGTTTTAATATGGTTGAGAAGAGTCAACAAGGTGACGTTTTCCAAATCGACGTTATAGCTTTGTTTTTCTTCGTTAGGAGTGCGCTTAATTTTAATTTCCATTAGTCACACCACTCTTTCTCATCGTCTTCATCGTCGTAAAAATCATCATTTTCTTCATTTTCAATCATCATATTTATTCCATAAAATTCGTACATAACACTCCCCCTTCTTTCCATGTAATCGTATGCGCCCCAAATAACCCATCCTTACGCATAGGAGCATCAACACGATAATGGGCTCCACGACTTTCCACGCGACGCAGTGCACTCATTACAATAATCTCCGCCAACTCGACTTTATTCCCAAACTCGATAAACTCAACCAAATTCGTGTTACAGATTTTTGATTTGTCCTTGGGAGCCATCAACGGCAACTCTTTTTGCATTTGTAAAACCTCATCCAATACCGCCGTAAGTCCCATCTCCTCACGTACTAACCCAACGTTGTTATAAAAGAGAGTGGCTAACCTCTCTTGTTTTTCGTAAAAGTCAATTTCATTCAAAGAGAGCATCACTTCATGGATAAAATTACTATCCTTGGAACATTGGGAATTCTCAAGAGGGAGAGTAGGATTTTTAACCCCAAATTCCGCCGCATTTTTTCCACACTGACGACCAAACACGACCACTTCCAACAGAGAATTCCCCCCCAATCGGTTGGCTCCATGGGTTTTGTGGTTCGCACACTCCCCCACAGCAAAAAGCCCGTTCACCCTACTCATGCACCTCTCATCCACCTCAATTCCCCCCATACTGTAATGGGCAGAGGGTTTGATGGGGATGAGTTCATACACGGGATCAATACCTTCATAAATTTGCGCCAATTTTCGCTCTTGAGGGAGTTCATGATTGATAAACGCTTCCCCTAGATGGCGAATATCAAGATAGACCGCACCGCTTTTGGAAATCTCTTCATGAATGGCACGGGCAACGACATCACGAGAAGCCAGCTCATTCGTAAAACGCTCTTGGTACCCATTGAGCAAATACCCCCCAGCACCACGGGCACTCTCACCAATCAAAATAGAGGAATCAAGGAGCCCAGTCGGATGAAACTGGACAAACTCCATATCCGCCAATGCGGCCCCAGCTCGTATCGCTGCTGCAATCCCATCACCACTGCTTCCCACCGCATTAGTTGAGTGCTTACCATAAAGAGCTGCGTATCCCCCCGTTGCCACGATCACTGCATCGGCACGAACTTCTTCCACCTCCCCTGTAGAGATATTGAGAAACGTAGCCCCTAATGCACGGTTGCTTGCTTCATCAACAATCATATTGAGCAAAAACCGCTCATTTCTAAAGTCAATGCCTACCTTGAGACATTGGTCATACAAAGTATGTAGCAGCTTTAGCCCCGTATAATCTTGCGCATAACACGCACGTGGTGCCGACGCTCCCCCCAGACGACGACGGGCAATTTCTCCCGAAAGATCACGGCTAAAGGGTAACCCTAGACGATTACACCAACGCACGGCATCGGAAGCGTTTTCACACATAAACGCAATTTGTTTTTCATCCCCTAATCCTGCACTAGAGCGTAGAGTATCGGCAATATGATCCTCTACCGAGTCATCATTACCTAGCACCGCATTCATCCCCCCTTGCGCCATCGAGGTTTGGGAACGAGTGGGAAGTGTCTTGGACACGACGATCACTTCAGATCCTGCCTCGTGTGCGGATAATGCACCAACTAGCCCTGCGCCACCACTACCGATAATTAATATTTTAGCCATTATAAATCTCTACCCTATTTCTACCATTCTTTTTTGCTTCATAAAGAGCCTTATCGGCTTTTTCAAAAAGGCTCCTTTTCACATCATGACTCACGAGTTGCGCTACCCCAAAACTTGCGGTTATCCCCTCTTCAACATAATTAAAAGTGTAGGATGCAATAATCTTTCGTAGCTTCTCCGCCAAATTAGAGGCACCAGTGATATCGGTTGAGGGGGTCAAAATAACGAACTCTTCCCCTCCCCATCGTGCGAAAATATCCCTATTTTTAATGCTGCTTCCTACCACCGTGACCAAATCGATCAAAATAACATCCCCCGCTTGATGCCCATAAGTATCATTCACCAACTTAAAATGGTCGATATCGAAAATGATTAAGCTCAAAGGGGTATTGTTTTGTTTTGCACTGGCGATTTCGACGCTAAACATATCTTCAAAATTTTCCCGATTACTAATGCCTGTAAGATTATCTTTGTACGCTTTTTTCTCCAAGGTGTTGGTCATAGAATATAGCTCATCTACTTTGTGTTTCATCGCTTTGTTGATGTTACGTAACTGCTGCTTTGTCTCTTCTAGCTCGGTAATGTCGTGCCTAATTGCAATGTATTCAACCACATCTCCATCGACATCCAATATGGGGATCACCGTCGTATCCACGATATACTGACCCCCATCTTTTTTCATATTGGTCACTACCCCATTCCAACTCTTTTTTGCTTTGATGGTGTTCCACAACTCTTTGAACGCTTCTCGAGGCATATCAGGGTGTCGGATGATGTTGTGCGGTTTACCAATAAGCTCCTCTCTTGCGTACCCCGATATTTCGCAAAACTTGTCATTCACGTAAGTAATTACCCCTTTGGGATTGGTTTTGGAGACAATATTACTCAAATCCACCGCCCTTTTGTATTCGGCTAGAAGATTGGAATTTTCACTTTTATAATTGCGATTGCTACTTATAATCACTTCAAAATTGGTTGCCAAATCATTCGCCATTTGCAATGAGAGGGAATCAATCTCTTTTTGCAATGAAAAAGAGAGATTTCCACCCTCAAAAATCACCTGTTCAATGGCATTTTTGAGTTTGGTAATCAAGGTAAAAAGGTCGGCAGTCGTCACACTGTAATTATTGAGAAGCTCCAAAAACTCCATTTTGACTTGACACTCCGAAATAGTAGTACGCCACTCAATAACGCCAATAAAACAGTCACAAAACTGATGAAAAAGGTGGGTATTTTTCTCAATAATCGGCAACGAATGGCGATGAAGAACATTTTGTACCTCACTTTTCTCCATCCACCCTTTGATAATTGCATTTCTATTAATGCGCAAAAAGTAGGAAAATTCCTCACTATCGATAATTTTAATCATACAAACCCATTTTTTTAAATTCTATTCACACGTTTTGTCTCTATTATAGCCACGTTTTTGTCTCTCTTTAGCTGAGTAGAATCATCCTTTGTTCATTGCTCTCAGCGTATTGAAGGGCTGTATCTAAGATCCCCTCAACCGTTATCATAAATGCCTCAATAACGTCAGGATCGAATTGTATCCCTTTTTCCCCAAGCAAATAAGCAACTGCCATTTTATGCGACATTGGCTCTTTGTAGGAGCGACGGCTAATAATAGCATCGTAGACATCGGCAACTGCCATAATGCGTCCCCATAGCGGAATATCTTCCCCTTTTAACCCTCTTGGGTACCCTGTTCCGTTCCATTTTTCATGATGGGCACCGGCAATGTCTTTTGCAATGAGGAGTGTATCATTATCTTTGAATTTTAATTCCGCCAAATGGATTGTCTCTTCACCAATGAGGGGATGCGTTTTCATGATTTCCCACTCTTGGGAGGTAAGCGGTCCCTCTTTGAGTAAAATAGAGTCTGAAATAGCGATTTTTCCCAAGTCATGAAGGGGTGCTGCGTTGGTGATGAGCTCGATGATGCGAGGGGTAAGCACTTTTGTATATTTGGGAAGTTTAGAGAGTTCCCATGCGATAAGATTCACATATTTTTTCGTTCGGCTGATGTGTGCACCAGTTTCAGGATCACGATGTTCCGCTACCATTCCCATTGCTTCAATAACAGATTCTTGGGCTTTTTTGAGCTCGTAGGTACGTTGAGAAACCAGCTCTTCAAGATGATTTCGATGCCGTTTAAGCTCTAGATGATTGCGGACACGGGCACGGACAATAGCAGGATTAATCGGTTTTCCGATGTAATCGACAGCTCCAAGCTCTAGCCCTTTGGCCTCGTCGTCTACTTCGGTTTTAGCGGTAATGAAAATGATAGGGATATCTCGTGTTCGCATATCTTTTTGGAGGTATCGGCACACTTCGTATCCATCCATCTCAGGCATCATAATATCCAGTAAAATCATATCGGGTTTAGGATCTTGGGATGCCAATTCGATCGCTTTGGCTCCGTTGGTTGCTGCGATAACGGTGTAATTAGTTTTAAGTATATTTATCAACATCATCAGATTTTCGGGGAGATCATCGACAATTAAAATTTTTTCTCTTTTAGCAGGTTCCATCGGCCTCTCCATTGGTTTTTAGGGTTAATTGCACTATTAATTGATTAAGGATCTCTCGTTGTTTTTGGGTATCAAACATCTCAATAGCCCTTTGGAGTGCATCAAGCATCTCTTTATCAATACCGTGTTGGGGGAGTACTTTTACCCTTTCAAAGGTATCAAAAACAATCCCGACATCCGATTCAATATGGTCTAAAATTGTTTTTAAGTTCAGAAGAACATTGTTGCATTCGCCAACATCTTCTCTTTCGATAGTAGCCTCTTCCAAATGGTTTAAGAAAGATGCAATTGAGTCAAGCAAGGCAGTAAACTTTTCGTATACGTCTTGGAGAAACTCCAGTGGAGGAGAAACTCCATTTTTGAGAAGAGAATCCATTTTTTCCAATTGTTCGTGTAATCCCGTCGCACCGATATTGCCACAAAGCCCTTTGAGGGTGTGAACAATTGCTTCGGCTTCTTCGAGTTTATTTGTGTTGATTAATTCCATAATCATCTCAAGATGATGGGGATAGGTTTGGATAAACATTCGTAGTAGCTTAACAAAAAGGGTTTCGTTGTTAAGAAGTCGGTTCATCACTTGTGAAATATCAATCTCTTTAAGAAGAGAAAAATCGATACGCACACTGGGGTGTTTTGCAACAGGCTCATCGACGATAGGGGTATGAATATGAATCCATTCAAGGAGTGTTGAAAATAAACGTTGAGGATCAATGGGTTTGACAACATAGGCATTCATCCCCGATGCAAGACTTCGATCAATATCACTATGGAGGGCATTGGCACTTAGAGCAATGATCGGAACACTGCTGTAATAAGGGTCTTCGAGAATTTTACTGAGCTTACGGATACGCCGTGTTGCTTCGATTCCATCAAGATTGGGCATTTGAATATCCATCAAAATAGCATCATAACGATGCCCTTTGACCTGCTCTATGGCTTCAAACCCATCATGCGCTTCATCGACGATTAGCCCTTCACCACGTAAAAGTTCTCCGGCAAATTCGCGGTTAATCTCATTGTCTTCGACGAGAAGAATATGGGCACCTTGGATGGGTGAGAGGGAGAGGATTTTATTTTTAGCGGTGACATTAACATTCTGATGAAAACCCAATACTTGCAATAAAGTATCCAGTAGCGTAGAGGGGGAGATCGGTTTAATCAGTAGCCCATCAAGATTTGCTTCTTGGATATTTTTGAGAACATCTTCACGTCCGTAGGCAGTAACAATAACGATTTTTGGGCTGTTTTTGTCTCCAAAACGGGATCGAATAGCATGCGCTGTTTCGATTCCGTCCATCTCTGGCATCTTCCAATCCATCAATACAATATCGTAGTGGTATGTATCCAAAAGAGCAAGAGCCTCTTTTCCCCCTGTCACCACATCACACAAGGCCCCTAAAGAGAGGACGATTTTAGTGAGATAATCACGTGCAGAGGCATTGTCATCCACGACAAGGATGCGAATATCTGAGAGGCTCTTTCCTATAGCATGAATACGATCGTCTAATTTTTTTAGCTCAACCGTAGAGATACCAAATTCAGCAGTAAAGCAAAGGGTACTTCCTAGTCCAGGGATGCTGTTTTCGATCCATATTGAACCATTCATCATCTCACAGAGCTTTTTACTGATGACCAGCCCCAATCCAGAACCGCCAAATCGTCGTGTCATACTCGTATCGGCTTGAGAAAATTCATTAAAAAGGCGCTTTTGCTGTTCTTCCGACATCCCGATACCGCTATCTTGAAGACAAAATTGGAGCGTCGCAGAGTGCTCATCTTTGCGAATAAGCGTAATGGAAAGATCGACTGAGCCATTTTTCGTGAATTTTACAGCGTTATTCCCAAGGTTTATCAAAATCTGTCCCACACGTAAAGGATCGCCAATAAGGGCGATAGGGACATCTGGGTCAAGATCAATTTTAAACTCAAGCCCTTTTTCCTGCGCTTTATAGCCAATAACATTACTAAAATCTTCAAGCACTTTTTCGAGGGTAAATGAGATCATCTCAATATCAAGTTTACCTGCTTCGATTTTTGAAAAATCGAGAATATCATTGATAATTCCCAGTAACGAGGCGGCTGCACTTTGAGATTTAGTGATGTAATTTTTTTGCTGAGAATCAAGAGGTGTTTTCTCAAGGAGATAGTGCATCCCCATAATAGCGTTAATCGGGGTACGAATTTCGTGACTCATATTGGCCAAAAACTGACTTTTTGCCTGATTGGCATCTTCGGCTATTTTTTTGGCATCACTGAGTTCATCGGCCAAACGTTGAAGCAAACGGTTACTCTCTTCAAGCTCAAGAGTGCGGGCTTTGACCCGTTCTTCAAGTTGTTCATTGGCAAGACGTAGTTTATACTCACTCTCTTGAAGTGACCCATTCGTTTGGCTGATTTTGGTATTTTGACTGTTCACCGTTTCAATCATCAAATTAAATGCGGTGACCAAATCTCCAAGTTCATCATCGTTGTATCGACGGGCTTTGAGGGTATAGTCTTTGCTTATGGCGATGGTTTGAGCCGTTTTCGTCAAATCATCAATGGGTTCGGAGATAAGCCGTTGAAGACGTGCTGCCATGATGTACGTTAACCCTGATGCGAGAAGCAAAAGGATACCGGAGAGGAGGAGAAAATTGCTCCATTTTAAGTCAAATTCACGTATATCTGCGAGGATAAAAACATTACCAATCGGTTTCCCCTCCATAAGAATCGGTTCCATAAGACGGATAAAACGATTTTCGTAAGTTACCCCCTTTTCGTTCACCCTTTTGGGAAGAAGAACAGAACGTTCACTGGGATTTTGATAGTAGGCGAACAGCATACCTGATTCATCGTAGAGTGCTGCTGCGGTAACAGAGCGGTTAATGCGCAAGGAGGAGAGGGTTTCCGTTGCTGCTTTTTCATCCCCAAACATCAATGCGGCAGTGGATCGATCACCAATCATCAATGCCATTGAAGAGAGATTTTGGACGATATCCTCTTTACTTCGAGTACGGTCTTGAACGATAAAGCCAATCCATGTGAGAAGTAAGACGGTAAACGAGGTTGTTACCACAATAACAATTATCTTGCTCTTGATGGGGAGGTTTTTAAATGTAAAAAGTGCCATCTCTGTTTACCTTATTTTAGCAAGTTCGAGGAGTTTCGAACTAATTTTTAGATTGGTTTTAGAGACAGCCAATAAGTTGATTTCAAAACGGATTTTACCGTTATCCCAAAAGAGGGTGATAATTCCACCACGCTCACTAAAATGTTCATTGTCGCTAACAGTAAGAGTGTTTTGCTCTTTGGCTGAATTGAGTAACGTATCCACCTCTCGATTGGATCCATTTAGATAAAGAATCTGACATTCGGCAGGATTGATTTTTGATCCAGAAATAACGGTAAATTTCTCCTGACCCCCCTGTTTTGATGCTAAATCTTCAAGTAGCTTGCCCAGTGAATCATCTCCCGTGACGCAAATTTGGATTGCTTTCCCTTTTTTATCGGGCCAATCGACAAATTTGGTGAAGTTGTAAAGATACGCCGCTTTAATCTTCGTCTCAAGAGGATTTTGAGCAGCGTAGAGGATGGATGAAAAAACCGTTAGCCCCATCCACACAAAAAAAGTGCGCCAATAGATCATTCCCACACCCTAAAACGTGACAAGAACACTAGCGTATGCGTTAAAACCAGGATCGATAAATCCCCATGGCATAACGTAGCGACGATCGGCAATATTGTTGAGTTCCACTAAAGCATTGATCGAATACTCACTATTGCGTAGGATGTTTTTTTGAAGTTTGGCATTAATTAGAGGGTAATTCCCAAACTCACTGCGAGAAGATTTAGAGGTACTATCGTAATATTTTCCCACGTATTGAATGTACCCAGAGGAGGTCACTTCCCACGGTAGCAAAGTTGTTATTCCAATATTGGCAACATAGTTCGGGACAAAAGGGATAGCTGCCCCATCTGAATCACTATGTTGCGACTCTTCAACATGGGTATTCGTGTAGGTAAAATTGGCAAAATATTCCCATGTCTCCTCCACACGGTGCTTCATATCCAGTTCGACACCTCGTGCGACCGTTTGTCCCGCATTAAACGATTGACTTTGTGAGGGGGACGTTTTGATGACACTATCGACGATGGCATCCTTGATTTTATTATAAAAAAATCGCATACCGTATTGAAGATGCTCATTTGCGTGCCACTCAAATCCAATATCATTGCCCATGCCAAATTCACTTTGCAGCGAAGCATTCGAGAGTTGTCCACTGTCTGTGAGAGGATTGGTAATGGTTCCTCCTACTTGCTTGGCTGAGGGGGTCATAAAACTAGTACCGCTATTGGCATACCACGAAAAAGTAGGGCTCATATTCCAACGAGCTCCTATATTCCAAAGCGTATGAAACCATGAAGCCTCCTTGTCTTCAGGAGTGACACCACCTAAAAGCGTATAATCGTGACGGATATGGTTATAGCGAACTCCACCTCGAACGATCCACTCCCCTAGTTGCACTTTTTCTTGGAGGAAGAGACCATTAGAGCGTGCTTTGACATCATTTTGTGACGATATTGCCAAGAGAGCATCTGTTCGATACGATTTGAAATGGTTCCACTGTGCATCCGTTCCGAGGGTTAAAACATTGCCATCTCCATGTTTATAGTTCAACGTAGCATCGACTGGGACAATGGTTTGACGGTAGTGATCGGTATTGGTATAGCTTAAATCGATAGGGTAGTTATCGTTCACAAACTGACGCGTATAATCACGCAATCCCCCTTGTATCTGTAACTCAAGAGCATCACTGAGTTTGGCATTGTATTTAAGATTAAGGGTTTCATAGCGGTGATCGAAATCTCGATACACCCTTCCTGTATCACCTGTGTGGTCGGTATGGTGAAAAAAGAGGGAAACTTTCTGATTCGGACTCACATCATACGCCATTTTTCCGTACAACTTTGTTTTCTGATAATCAGGATTATTGACAGTTTGAAGCCATGAGAGGGCTTCACCGTATTGGGTATAGTTGGATTTTTCAAGATTTGCACCGACAAAATAGCTTAGATCCCCTTTTTTGTCTTGGTGATAGGCACGGGCATTTTGGGTGCTATAGCTTCCAATCCCCAATTGCAGACGGCTCATTTGACGGTCGATTTTGTCTTTGAGGATAAAATTGGTGGTTCCCGCAAGCGGTGCTTCGTTTCCAGCAAAATCCATACTCATATAGTTGGAGTAAAGAATGGATGCCGGCCCTTTTTGTACCTCTACACGCTCAAAAGCCCATGGATCAAGGCTCATCGCATCAACAAAGGAATCCATAGGAAGACCATCAAGCATATAAGTATTGTATTTTGCCCCTAACCCCGCATAACTTCCCCAGTTAGCATCGTTACGTGAGAGGATATTAACGAACTGCCCAGAGGTATATTGGAGAAGTTCCGCCAGATTGCGACGATTTTTCCCCAGTCGCTCAAACTCTGTTTGATCAATGACCTGAATATTTTGGGTAACACTATGTACAGATTGGGCGATTTTGGTATCCGTTACGATAACTTCGCTAAGTTCTTCGAGGCTGAGGGCATCGACAAATTTATCAATAGGGAGAAGTTCCAAATACCCTTTTGTGATTGGATTAGGAGACTGTGCCGATAAAAGCGTTAACGGATAAAAAGCTACTACAAAAAAAGAGGTGATTCGAGAAAGTAGCATCAATGACCCCCTGTTGTTCTGTATACTCGATCTGATTTTAAATGTTTGACCCTTAAAAATAGCTTGAGTGTTTATTCTTGGATTTATTTATCCGTTTTTTCCACTATAATCCTATCAACCAATTTTATTAACAAGACAATTTTTATGACACTACAAACCCTCCTCTCCCTCCTTGGTATCTACCTCTTCATTGCCATCGGTTTTATCGCCAAATGGAGCTTCAAAGAAAAAATCGACGACCGTACGATTACCCTCCTTAGTGTCTATTTTCTCCAAATTTTTCTCACTTTTTGGGGATTACTCAAACGCCCCATTGAACCACAGCTCCTCTTTGCCCCCTCTCTTTATCTTGCTATCACCCTCATTTCATTGCTTTTGATGATACCGCTTTCAAGGCTTCTTTTTAGTGACACCAAAGAGCGTTCCATCGCCACCATTGCAGCCCTTATTGGTAATACGGGGAACTTAGGAATTCCTCTTGGCATAGCATTGTTCGGTGAAGAGAGTGTCCCCTATCTCACCCTTATCAATCTCGTCAACGTCTTTGTTGTCTATACCATAGGGGTCTTTTACTATTCACGAGGAGAGTTTAGTATCCGCCAATCGCTGCTAAACATCATCAAGCTTCCCGTATTGTGGGCAGCAATGGTTGCAATAGTCCTCAATCTCGTTGGCTATGTCCCAAGCATTGCCGTCGATAAAACCCTAATGATGGGGGCGTATGCGTCGATGACCATGCAGTTAGTCTTGTTTGGGATCTATCTCTATGGGATTAAACTTACCGAAATCAATCTACGCCTTACCGTATGGGTAAGCGCAACGAAATTTATTCTAATACCGTTGATTGCCTTAGTCGTATTGAGAATGGTGGAGATGAATCCGATGGTCAAAGGGATTTTATTTTTGGAGCTTATTGTCCCCTTGGCAGTAGCAAATGTCAATCTTGCCTCACTGTATAATTGTTCCCCCCGTAGTGTGACGGTGCAGGTATTTGTAACTTCGGTATTATTTTTGGGAATAGCGTTGGTGTTACCTATGCTGTTACGAATACTTTAATCTCTTCGATCAATTTTTTACCCATGAGCTTTCAATCCATCTGAAATCAATAATTTTAGATACGATTGATAGGGAATGTCGCATTTATTGGCTTGAATTTTTAGTGTTTCAATCATATCAATAGGCATACGTATCGAGATTGTTTTAGCACTTTTTTGCAGATTTACCAATCGCACTGGTTTGGCTTTATTCCAGTCAATATACTCAGTTGAATCATGTTCATCCCAAAAAGTAGAAATTTCTTCTTCTGTTTTTAGTTCAGGCATTTTTTTCATAATAGCTTCTCTCCTTTTTATTCTGTGATCGTGCCGAAATTACCCGAATTTTTTGTTGTCGCACTGTAAACACTACAAATAAATATTGTGAATCATCCATTTTTCCCAATGCGTAGCATCGGCACTCTTGCTCTGAATGAGACTTATCTTCATAGATAAGTAGCGGTTCATTGAAAAATATCTCTTCAATAAGCCAGTAATCAAGCCCATGCTTGAGCTTATTTTTCTGAATATTGCCATCATCCCAGTCAAATCCGCATAATCGTTCAACATCAAGGTAATCAAACATTAGTCACCTTCTAATAAATTGTATGGAATGATTATATACATTAATGGCGAACATTGTCAATATTCAAACGAATATTCTCCACCGTCGCAGCAATCAACCTCTCACGCGCTTCCACGGATGTCCAAGCGATATGAGGGGTAATATAAAGTCTTTCGGGATGTTTCACTGCCAAAAGAGGATGAGGACTTTTCATCGGTTCTTTCACTAACACATCCAAACCAACAAAAATCGGTTTTACGTCGATAATGACGGAGAGAGCATCTTCATCAACGATTCCCCCACGACCTAGATTGAGAAGCACTGCTCCATCTTTCATTTGCAACAGTTCGGAGTGGGAGATGAGATTCTCCGTCGATTTGTTCAATGGAGCATGAATAGAGATGATGTCACTCTTCTCAATCAAACGGCTGAGAGTTGTTTTTTCAAAATCGCTATTCTCATTTTTACCCGATGTAGAGTAGTAAACAACGTTTGCACCAAAGGCACGAGCCACCGTCGCCACACTTCGCCCGATTTCACCCAGCCCGATAATTCCCCACGTTTTCCCCCGAAGTTCACTAAACGAAGGACCGATATGGGTAAATACCGCCTCTTTTTGCCATGCTCCACTTTTGACGTACTCATCGTAATAGCGCGAATGCCCCATCAGATAAAAGAGCATACTAAACGTGTGTTGAACGACAGCATCAGTCGAATAACCTGCTACGTTCTTAACTGCGATTCCACGACGTTGTGCCGCTTCATGGTCGATGTTATTCATCCCCGTAGCCGCAACACAAATGAGTTTTAGATGGGGAGAGGCTTCCATTGTTGCATCGTTAATTACCACTTTATTCGTGACGATTACCTCGGCACCTTTAACACGTTCGATTGTTTCATCCTCGGACGTGATTAGATACGATGTTACGTCGCCTAGTGTATCAAACGCCTCTAGTGATGTATCCCCAAAGGTAAGGGTATCAAGAAGTACAATTTTCATACGGTTAAACATCCTTGATTTTTGCGATCAATTTTTCTGCTTTTTTGAGCGCTTTTTTCACTTTATCAAAGACCAAGACCACCGCCATCCGTCGCCCAATATGCGCTTCAGGTTTTCCGAACACACGGACAAAACTATTATCCCCAAACACCTCATCGGCAATATCAATCACAGGCTCGGTGGATTCTACGGTCGATTTAAATGCCGCACTTGCCCCATCACCATAAAAGGTAAATCCAAGAGGCAATCCAAGAACAGCACGAATATGGAGAGCAAATTCGCTTTGGCTTTGGGTAATAAGGGTCACCATCCCCGTATCGTGTGGACGAGGACTCACTTCACTGAAATAAACGTCATCCCCAGCGATGAAAAGTTCCACACCGAACAATCCACGTCCCCCCAAGCCATCGGTAATTTTTTGGGCAATATCACGAGAACGTTTCAACGCTTTTTTCGACATCTCCATCGGTTGCCAGCTAAAAATATAGTCTCCATCTTTTTGGATATGACCAATCGGTTCACAAAAGACGGTCTCTGTCCCATTGCGTGCGGTGAGAAGAGTAATCTCATAATCAAAACGGATAAACTCCTCAACGATCAACTCACTCGCATCCCCGCGCGCTTCTTTGGCAATCTCCCATGAGTGTTCCAAATCAAACGGACTTTTGGCGATACTTTGTCCATGTCCCGAACTACTCATAACGGGTTTGATAACACACGGGAAACCGACATCCTCAGCTGCCGTGCACATCTCCTCGTAGGTACTCACAAAATGATAACGGCTGGTTTTAAGTCCTAATTCTTCCGCAGCAAAACGGCGGATGTTTTTACGGTTCATCGTTTTACTCACCGCTTCGGCATTCGGGATAACACAAAATCCTTCCGCTTCGGCATCAAAAAGGGCATCAATACTGATGGCTTCGATTTCAGGGAGGATATAATCGGGTTTTTCGAGACGGATGATCTCTAATACCGCTTGGCGATCTTGCATATTCACCACGTGAGAGCGGTTGGCAACAAGGTGCGCTGGAGCGTGAGCATAGCGATCAACAGCGATCACTTCGATCCCAAGGCGTTGCGCTTCAATAGCGACTTCACGACCCAGTTCACCAGAACCTAAGAGCATTATTTTCGTAGAATTGTTTTTAAGAGGGGCACTAAAGAGCATAGGAGAGCCTTGCGTGTAAATTTAAAGGTAGTGTAACATAAGGGATTTTAAAAGGGGATAATCCCCATCTTTATTGTGATCCACTCATCAAATCAAATTCTTTCTTTACTGCGCTGTTTGGCAGTACGGACACGTTTTCGCAGCTAATGGAATCCCCATAGCACATTCTGGGCACACTTTAGTCGTAGGAGCTGCTGGTGAAGCTTCAGGTTCTGCTACTTTTAGCTTATTATAGGCTTTTACTATCATAAACATTACAAATCCCAAAATAGTAAACGAAATCGCATCATTTACAAAAAGGCCGAGTTTGATTGCCGGAGCGCCTGCTGCATCTAAAGCAGATAGTGATGCATATTCTTTACCATCCAGTGCAATAAACAGTGATGAAAAATCAACACCACCCATTAAAAGCCCAATCGGAGGCATTATCACATTGGTGACTAATGATTTGACTACAGTTGCGAAAGCCGCACCAAAGATAAATCCGACTGCCATATCAACGACATTTCCTGAAATAAGAAACTTTTTGAATTCACTGAACATGTGAAACTCCTTTAAATTATGGTACTCATACTATACAGTGAAATTGTTCGTAAATAGTTGAAAAAAATCATATATTTTAATCGTAACAAAGTGAATTATTTATAGTTAATCGAATCCTCAGCTAAATAAATCGAAAATATTAGCAGGTATTATTTTATTTTCAGGAGTGAAAGTTATGAATAGAAAACTCAGCATTGTATTGGCAAGTTTGATTGGCATTAATGTTTACGGATTTGATTTTGGTAAGATAGGTTCTAGTGTTGAAAGCGTTTTTAGTGAAGTTGAGGGAGGACTTTTAACGAAGAAATCAACAGCTAAAGAACCAAAGGTAGAGGCATCTCTATCGACGATGGGTTCATCAGCGATTATGGGATGGAATAAATATGATTTTATCCCCGGAGATCGGGTAATCTTTGAAGATGATTTGAGAGGGGAAAGGAATGGAGAATTTCCATCTAAGTGGGATTTAGTTCAAGGCAGTGTCGAAAATGCAACATTAGACGGGGAAAATGTCATCTATTTTATGAGATGCAATATGAACAGTGGCGGTGGGATCGCCCCTCTTCTAAAAAACAGTCAATCCGATTATCTTCCGGATGAGTTTACGATTGAACTCGACGCCTATTTTGAAGGGGCAAGAGGGGGGCTTGACTATGTAATTTATTTGGTGGACGGAAAAAATCAGAGAAACTTGGATAAATCCTATCGTTTCAGCGATAAATGGGTTCGTTTTTCAAAAAATGGTGCAGAATACAAGCAAGACGTAAGTACCAACTATTATCCGGGAACCAATAGCAATACAAAATCTTCGCCGATGTGGAGGCATATTGCAATATCGTTTAATCAACGAGCGTTGAAGCTCTATATCGATGATACCCGCATACTGAATATCCCAAATTTGGGCTACAACCCTACGGGAGTTATGATTGGTTCACACAACCCAAGTAGTACAATCAAAGGGTACATCAAAAATATCCGTATAGCGCAAGGGGCTGTTCCGCTGTATAACAAAATGATGAGTGATGGCAAAATAGTCACGACGGGAATACGTTTTGACGTAAACCGTGCAACGATAAAGCCTGAATCGATGGGGGTTATTAACGAAATAGTGGCACTCATGCAACAGACCCCTTCACTAAATTTTAGTATTGAAGGGCATACTGATAGTGATGGGGACGATAAAGCCAATCAATATCTCTCACAGGAGCGTGCCGAGGCGATTAAAAGGGTATTTATAAACGCTGGGATTGATGCTTCGAGGCTAAAAACCAAAGGGTTGGGAGAGAGTAAGCCTATGAGCGACAACGCTACGCACGAAGGTAAAGCAAATAATCGACGTGTTGAGTTTATAAAATTTTAACGTTGCAAGGAGATAGAGAACGGTGTTGATCTTGATCCACTATTACCTTGGCATGTTGTGCTGGGGTGATTTAGCTAAATTGGTGGATTGTGAATAAGGGGATTACTAAAAAAGAGCAAGGTGCACCCTAGGGTACGAGAACCTCTTTAAGGTAGCCAAAAGGTCGAAGCACTAAGAGGCATTTTTTTCATACTTTAAAGGATTTATTGGACTCAAAGTAGTATTTTCACTCACACCAGCAGGTGTTATGACACTCGATAAACTCTCCTGTATCTTTTTAGCCAAATAATAAGCCAAATTGGGGGGAACCGCATTCCCCACCATTTTATAACCCGCTGTTACATTCGTATAATAAAAGGTATGCGTATCAGGAAAGGTTTGAATACGTTCGCATTCTCGAACACTCAAGCGTCTATAGAGATGCTCGTGAGAGGGGACAAAAACCCGCTTGTTTTGCTCCACAAACTCCATTTTGGGTGCCGATGGATGCAGGGGTGCGTGTCGTCCACCCGCTTGAATCGTAAACGAGGGTTCGTCCCAACCTCTCACCCGATTTCTTGACATATACATGGTTGAAAAACCGCCAATCATATATTCGTGATTGGTTAAAGCGCAACGATCTCCATTGGTATAATTTTTCTCTTTAGCCGCTAAAACATTCTCTTTTAAATCCCAAATGACATCTTTAAGAAACCTTTTTTTTGGGAACTCTTTTGGGAACTCAAAATGTATATTTAAATCATTTCGAAATCCTATAAAAAATAATCGCTTGCGGTCTTGTGGGACATTGTAATCATGTGCATTTAAAAGCTTGAACGAAAGCGTATAGCCACTCTCAATAAAGTGATTTTTTATATTTTCCAATGCTTCGCTATGTTTTGGAGCCAACATGCCTGAAACATTTTCCGCCAAGAAGAAGAGCGGTTTTTTGTCTCTCAAAACACGAATAAATTCAAAAAACAGTTGCCCACGATGGTCATCTATCCCCCGTGATTTTCCCGCTTCGCTCCAACTTTGGCACGGAGGCCCACCAATCAATCCTATCGCTTCGGGAATATCACGAGAGGGGACATTGGCGATGCTACGATGATCGAGAGTGGTATTGGGGAAGTTCTTTTCAAAGGTCTCCCAAATTTCACTGTCGTATTCATTCGCCCAAACAGTCTTAAAGCCTGCTTTTTCAAAACCTAAATCTAAACCGCCAGCACCGCTGAAAAGGGAGATGATGTTCATCGAAAACAACTAAATATCAAAATTATCAAAACCTTCATATTTTGAAAAAGAGAGTAAATACAAACTTTTTAAGATATTTGGTGAAATTTTTTGAAGCTCTTCAAAAACACTATTTTGCATAATCTCATCGTTTATTGAATTAATAACATCCTCTATAACGATTGGTAATTTTTCGCAAAGATTTTTAAAAGCTTGTTGTTCGCCAGTAACTATTTCATAAAATTTATCAATGGAAACTCTTCTAATTCTTTCGTCTGAAATTCT
This sequence comes from Sulfuricurvum sp., assembly GCA_011391735.1. GTDB lineage: Bacteria > Campylobacterota > Campylobacteria > Campylobacterales > Sulfurimonadaceae > Sulfuricurvum. Next base: position 37,791 of record JAABPY010000146.1, read on the forward strand.
ACGTTTTTTTAAACTCACAGACCAAACGATATTTTGACTTCTTTTAGCAATTATTTCTACCAAAAAACATTTTCCATTTGGTTCTTTCAGAATTTTATCTTGCATTACAGAATATGTTTCGGCAGTTGATTTTGAATTCATAGTATTGTGCTTATTTTTCATCTCAACAAATATTTTTAAATTTTCATTGACAACATCAAAGCCCTCCTTTGGAACACTCCATCCATTGCCAAAATATTTGAAAATATTTTGATGAAAATATCCGATGTGATTTGTATTGGATTTGTCAATTTGTCGCATGATTTCATCATTTATCAGCGAGGGTAAAATTTTTTGATACACCTTACTATCAAATGTCAATTTGATTGGGTCTATTAAATTTTTATTAAACTCTTTTAAATCAATCTTAAATCTATACTTTAAGACCGTTTCCTTGACATGATTAAACAAATTTTCATTAGAAATGAAACGTAAGTTGTAATTGTTCATTTGTGACCCTTTTTTTACCTTGGAGATAATTTTTGATTGACAATCCTATATGATACGCTAAATTGACGGGAACAGCATTGCCTATTTGTTTGTATTGTTCTGCCATTCCTCCAACAAATTCCCAATCATCAGGAAAACTTTGAATTCTTGCATTTTCTCTGACACTAAAAGGACGAAGTTCATCAGGGTGGCATCTATCGGTTTGTTTTTGAGCAGGAGTACACAAAACGGTAAGTCCTGCTTCGTTCCATGACATTTTTCGAGCTATGCCAGTTTTTCCGCCACCCAAATGATAGCTTCCTCCTAAATATTCTTTAGCAATGTCATCGGGTAAATCTCTCCAGCAACCACCTTGAGAAATAAGTTCAAAAATTTCTTTTTTCTTCTGACTATAGGTCGCGCAAAGTGACTCTGGTACATCTTGTAAAATATCTTTCAACGTTAATTTTTGATCCAATGGTTCTGGAAAAGTATAATCAAATCCAATTTGCTCTTGTATATCGTTTCTTACACCAATAATAGCTACTCTTTCTCGTTTCTGTGCAACTGCATAATGCAGTGAATTTAAAACTTGATAATAAACTTTATATCCAACCTCTTCAAAAACACTTATCATAGTTTGAAGTGTTCGACCATTATCATGACTTACTAAACCTTTTACATTTTCAGCTAAAAACATTTTAGGGTTTAATTCTTTTAAAATTTCAGCATAGCTATAAAAAAGAGTACCTCTTGTATCTTCAAGCCCTAATTTTTTCCCAGCATAGCTAAATGCTTGGCAGGGATAACCTCCTGAAAGCAAATCAATTTCACCATCAAAATTTAAGTATTTTCTTATACCTTCATCCGCTATTTTTGTAACATCTGCTTCCAAAACATTCCAATGGGGTCGATTCTTTCTTAAAGTTTCACAAGCCCATTTATTGTTTTCAAGGGTGAGTTTTGTATCAAATCCAGCCTTTTCAAGTCCAAGTGCTAAACCACCTGCACCTGCAAAAAGTTCAACAACGGAAAAATTATACTTTGCAGTTGATTGTTTTAAGTGATTTAATTCTGTTTTTATGGTAGCGGTCATTTAAAGAAAAACTTTACTTGGATCAAATTTGACATGATAATTCCTAACTATGGGATGATTTTATAATAATAGAATATATTTTTTGGCATAAGCAATTACATTGCATTTTGTCATAAAATTATCAAGGAAAAAATAGGGGATTACTAAAAAAGAGCAAGGTGCACCCTAGGGTACGAGAACCTCTTTGAGGTAACCAAAGTGCCGAAGCACTTTGAAATTACAGGCGAGATTCGTAACGTCGCATCATATAGAGACGTTTTAACATCTTCTTGCGAGCACTGATTTTGAACTGTTTGCGTTTTTCCGTTTCCGTTATATGGTTACGGCGCGCACGAGCTTCAGTAACAACAAGATTACGATCTGTTTGTTTCTTGAAGCGTCGGTAAGCAGCGTCAAAGTTATCATCTTGGCGTAAGATAATTCCAGGCATTCACATCACCCACTTTCTATTTAAAATTTTCGAACTGTAAGTATAGCGTAATTAAGTAGATAAATTTCCAATAAAACAATCCTCTTAAAAATTCTTATCAAACCAATCCGCAACATTACTACGGATCGTATGGCGTAACTGCATCCCTGCGATAAAATCACTGTGCTGTGCTTTGTTGAGAAGTGTTACAAGGGCGTTGCGCCGTTTGGAAAGAAAAGGGTGGTCGATTTGTCCTGGGTCTCCCATTACCACGAGGCGTGTTTCATCCCCCATACGAGTACCGATAAGCTTTAGTGTTGCATTGGTCATATTTTGGGCTTCATCAATGATGACCAATTTACGGGAGATGGTCGTTCCACGCATATGGGCAATATCCATTGCCTCGATATTGTATTTTTTCATAAAGAGTTCCGTTGCATTTTCCCGCTTAACGGAGTTGGTATTACCTGTATATTCAACCCGTGCATCAATGGAATATTTGCTTTGTTGCTCAATGGTGAAGTTGATGGCGGAGTACAGGGGATACATAAAGTACCCTAGCTTTTGCTCCTCATCCCCTTTTCGAAATCCAAGTTCCGCTTGCTGATCATTGGAAGTGATCGTATTGCGAGAATAGACGATCCCATCAACAATTCCCTCACTGACAAGCTCCAATCCTGCTTGGAGGGCAATAAGGGTTTTTCCCGACCCTGTAGAGCCTGCTGCGACGGTGACGTAGTTTTGGGGATGGGTAATCATCGAGAAATAAAACTTTTGTTCCAAATTGATAGGGCGTACTAGATTATCATCGAAATTTTCTCCGAAACGGCGATCAAAATCACACCACTCAATCTTCCCATGGACACTAAAGGCATACCGTTGAATTCCTGTTTCATAGACCTCATTGGTCGTACTAAGGGCGTTTTGAACAAAGGTAAGTTGATCGAAGTTATGGTGCTCACTTTGCGCAGGAAGTTGGGGGGTTTGGGTATAGCTATACGTAGCATTAAAATCGATTTCATCAGGGGACTCTACACTGCTGTTTTGAATATGTTGGGTGGGTATCCCTCGAATTTCAGCGGCAATACGAAACGACATATCGTTGGTGAGGAGAATGAGATCATAATCATCCGCTATCTCACCAATTTTGGCATCATTAAGCCCTTTGGGTTCCGAAAAGGAGGTAGTAATGCGATAATGTTCACGGTGGATAATGAAAAAATGGGTGATAACCTCTTCCCCCCCATGAAGAGAACGATCGAATTTTAGATCAAGGCGGTAATAGCGGTCATTTTGACAGTGTAAAGGGTCAATGGTATCCACGATACATTGGGGCAATTCAATTGCCGCAATAGGCTCTCCAAGGGCAACATCGGCTAAGCGAAAGAACTCTCGTGCCATATAGCCAGCTTCGGAACGAATATCATCTTTTTTGCTGTTAAGCTCTGCTAAGACAATATTGGTAATCACCACCGCATTGGTATTTTCCTGACTAATTCGTAAAATATTGGTAGGATCATCGAGAATAACGGAGGTATCAAGAAGATAGCATTTTTGTGTATCGCTCATTATGAACATCCTTGGGATAAGATTGTATATCGTAGTGGAATATTTCTTAATGAGAGATAAGTGTTATGAGACAAAAACGAAGAATAATGGGTCGTAATGTGAACTAAATTCTTTAAATTCTAAACCGTTTTTTTGTTACAATACCTTTTTACATACAAAGGAATTTTATGCACCGTATCCCCCTTATTTTAGCGACTGCCGTTACCTTTGCACTTGCTGCTCCTGCTACTCTTGCTATTGTTGGCACTCAAGCGATCACCTCGGCGGATGCCAGCGCTTTTATGTCCAAGGCTATCCCTGGTATGACGTTTGACAAGCTTGATCCGAAAATGAAGCGTCAAGTGGTCGATCAGCTTATCAATCAAACCCTTATCAAAGGGGAAGTGGTTAAAAGCGGTATCCAAAACACCCCACAGTTCAAACTCGCCTACGCTGCGCTACGGGATGATCTTGCCGTGGATATGTGGATGAAACAACAAATGGGAAAAATCACGGTCAGTGATAAAGAGACCAAAGCGTTTTACGATGCCAATAAAGCAAAAATGCAACAAAATGGGAAAGTTGTTCCGTATGATAAAGCGAAGCTAGAGATTATGCAGTTTGTCAAAATGGAAAAATTTAAAGCCCTAATGAGCAAAACAACCGAAACCCTTCGTGCTTCTACCAAAGTCGAAGTAAAACTCTAATTCACACCCCTTATCTCTGGGCTAATCCTAGCCTGAGAGCTTTCTCTATTTCCTCTTTATACCGTGGATTTGCAACTCTTAGCGCTTTTTCAAACCGCAAAATAATTTTCGAATCGGTATGGGGATGCGTACACAGTTTTTTAAGTAATGCAGAATACTTTTCAAATCCCCGTTGTGTACTCCCCACCTCGATAAATTTTTCTACGATGATGTTGACCGCATCATTAAGCTCCCTATTGGTCGATGAGGGGTGATGAATAACCGCTTGAAGCGATGCAAACGTCACAGGGACATCAACATCCTCCACACTTTTTCGTTTGGAACGTCCAATCCATACATAGAGTCCAACAAGAAGTATTAAGATAATGAGTAACGTTCCCATAATAAGAAGGGGGGTTGTTTTATCCATAAAAATCACTTTGAGGTAAATAAGGGGGATTGTAGCATAGTTTGGGGAGGTTAGCTGTATGTATTCCCAAGCTGGAGCTTGAGAACGAGAGAACGATTAGAAAAAGAACTGTGAAGTAATTTTGAAACGTGTATCGGTGTAATCACCTAACGATTTTCCGTAGTTATCTTGCTGAACGGCAAATCCAACTTTGGTTGAATTCCCACGTAGGTACCAGTTAACACCCCCAATTTTTGATGTCAAGTCATAGTTTTCTGTTGCTGAAGCTTCTTTGAATTTATCCCATGACTCGTAACGGAAAAACGGTGCTACGTAGCCCAAATCGGTAAAGACATACTCCCCTTGTGCATACCAACCTGTTGATGTACCCACTGTCTTAGTAGCTGCTGTCCAATCTTTTACTACACCGTCAAAATCAAAATACTCCGCTGAAATCGATGCCCCTTTATAGTGAGCCGATGCTTCCAAGTTGATCAATTTATGGTCAATAGGCGACATATTTGTATTTGTTTTAATATTGTTTGTTCTCCAGTACGCCGCACCAAGGGTGAAGTGCTGTCCTTGACCCATATAGGTTTCGGTTAATTTGGTCTCTTCCCAGCCATCAAACGGAGAGAGTTTGATTTTTCCCCCGTAAAAGAAATCTTGTGATAACACTGATCCAGCACCAGTAGTTACAACAGGAGGAGTAGCTGTTGTTGCACTCAATGCAGTTTTAGACCCATTTAACGTATTTCCTTTAGCATCTTTGAACGCTCCCGAATAAACACCATCCCCTGTTGCAATTTGGTACTGTACTTTTTTATTCCAGTCACCATACATTTGGGCATTGGTACCACGGCGATTGTGGGTAATGTACTGTGCCGCTTCGTCCGCTACGTGTGGGCGATCATAATGGATCGTGTAGGCAGATTTCAATGTTTCCGTACGAGATACGTCGATTTTACCGCGATACAATTTGAAATTAACCAATGAACTGTCAAACGGTTTGGCAATATTCAAATACGCATCCCCAACATTAAATGTCCCTTCCCCTTTGTCTTCACTGTTAGCTTGGTCATTACGAACGTCCATGGTGAAAGAGGTATGCTTGTCAAATCCTGCTTCAAGTTCGAAACGGACACGGCGCATGTACGCATCGTTGGTGCTGATATCTTTTTTATTATCCACATAATCTTTTTCACGTGTTTCAAAAGTTGACTGCAAACGAGCACCTAGCTTAAGATACATATCTTTGTTATCTTTTGCTTTGATTTTCATATTAGGACCTGTTTCTTGACCCAAGATGAATTTTGGAGATTTTTTATCAATAACCGTAACAGAACCTTTTTCGGCATCTTTATACTCTGAAAAACTTGATTCGATTTCACGGTCACCCATATCAACCGTTTTCGCATCAACGAAATCGCCCATCTCTACGCGATTCTCACCCGCAGTGGTAAATACTTGACCTGTCTTTGGGTCACTAAAGAGGGTCATAGCGTCAGCATACACTACACCAGACAACATTACCGCAGCAAGGGCAGAGAAAGTTACTTTTTTCATTGGTTATCACTCCTGATTTTAATAACGATATTGTAGAAAAACAAGATTACCCTAATGTTACGATTACAAAATGGTTACGATAAGGAGAATGAATATCTAATAGGAGAGTAAAAAGCCCCAACGCATACGCAAGGAGAGGCTATCAAGCTTTAAAAAAGAAGGAAGAAGAAATGAAACATGGGTCGTATTAAGACACCTCTAAAAGTACCTAAATACCCTTAGAGATGTCTGTATATCCCCAAGCTAGCACTTGGGAATAAAAGAAGTTTGGCGTGGTAATTATTTACCAGCCCAGTACTCACGTACCATATTGGTTGTTTCTACTGGCAATGGGATATAGCCTAGTTTGACGGCTGCTTTGTCCCCATTACGGAATGAGTGGTCGAAGAATTTGATAACTTCGGCATTCACGTCCGCTTTTTCACGAGGAAGAAGGATAAAGGTTGCCGCTACGATTGGATACGCGTTCCCCTCTTGAAGGACAAGTGAGCTGTAGAAGTGATCTTTTTTCGACCATTTTGCTTGTTTAACGGCATTTTGGAAGTTCGCTGTTGTTGCGGTGATCCATTTGCCACTAGCGGTTTGCAACGTTGCTGCTGAGAGGTTATTTTTCTCTTTGTAGGCATTTTCGATGTAGCCAATAGAGTATGGAGTTTGTTTGATAAGGTTTGTTACCCCTTCGTTCCCTTTTCCGCCGACACCTACTGCCCAACCGATTGCTTTACCAACACCAAATTTGCTTTTCCACATTTTAGATGCGTCGCTCAAATAATCGGTAAATACGTACGTCGTCCCTGATCCATCCGAGCGGTGGGCAACAACGATTTTTTCAGCGGGAAGCTTAACGCCTGCGTTGTCTGCCATAATAGCGGGATCATTCCACATGGTGATTTTACCCGCGAAGATGTCCGCTACTACACTGTTTTTGAGTTTGAGTTGCTCATCTTTAACCCCTGGGATATTGTGAGCGACGACGATAGACCCAATAACCGCTGGAAATTGGTTCAATTTCGCCGCATCAAGCTCTTTGGGTGTCAAAGGGGCATCGGTCGCACCAAAATCGACAATACGTTCAGATATTTGTTTGATACCGCCACCTGAACCGATGGATTGGTAGTTAACGCGGGTGTGGGTTGCTTTTTGGTAATTGTATGCCCAGTCATAATAACACGGTGCGGGGAAGGTTGCCCCTGCTCCATTGATTTTATCCGCTGCAATCATGGATGTTGCCGCAACTGCTGCTATTACTAAACCTTTGGTGATGTTTTTGAACATAAGTAAAACCCTTGTTTGGAATATTTTAAAGTATGAAAGTGTAAAGGGTTCTGGTAACAGTAAGGTTACAAAGAGAAAGCCTGTTCATCCCGCTGCACCTTTTGATTTGACTCCCCCCTTTCTCCTTAATCTACTTTTTTATCTACCTTTGAGATAATATCCTTGTGGTGTATTTTTTAACTGTACGTACGAAAGGTTTTTTATGTATCCTGATCAACGATTTTTTACTATCAGTGATGATTTTCGCTCCCCGTATGCTCGGGATCGTGATCGTATCATCCACTCGGGCAGTTTTCGCCATCTTGAATATAAAACACAAGTATTTCTAAATTCTCAAGGTGATTTTTTCCGCACACGTCTCACCCATAGCATTGAAGTAAGCCAAATTGCGCGATCCCTTTGCTCCCATTTAGGACTCCAAGAATCTCTTGCAGAATCCATTGCCCTTGCTCACGATTTGGGGCATACCCCTTTTGGACATATTGGAGGGGACACGCTGGATGAGTGTTTGAAAAAAAAAGGTTTTGTGCACGGGTTTGAACACAATTACCAAAGTTTTCGAGTCGTTACGCTGCTCGAACAACGTTATAAAGCTTTCTTGGGACTCAACCTCACCTATGCGACGCTTGAGGGTATTTTAAAACACTCTTACCCTTATAATAAGCCCTTTTTAGCCCAAGCTGTTCGTACGTCATTTGCCCTTGACACCCACCCAAGCATCGAAGCTATGATCGTTGACCGTGCTGATGAAATTGCGTACATTGCCCATGATATTGATGATGGAGTTGCCTCTGGACTAATAACATTTGAGTCCCTAAAATCAAGTGAACTGATCCAAATGATTTTACAAAAAGTGGTTGAAGAGGGGATTTTGGAAGACGAGGATGAAATGTTTCGGTACCGTTTTAGCTCCCATCTTATCAATCATTTAGTCTACTCACTTCTGGAATATTCACGAGACAAAATCGATAATACACACGTATTGGCTTCTCTAATCGACTCCAAAACACCTATTCCTATTGGATTTTCACCTGAACTTGAGACACAGATTAAAAAACTTAAAAAGATTTTATTCCAAAAGCTCTATCAGCATAAAGATATTGTCCGTAAGATGTTTGCTGGAAAACAGGCTATTATTGGGCTCTTTAACGCTCTTATGGAAGAACCAAAAATGTTACCCCCCTATTTCTATCATCAATTAACACTTCGTAACCAACATCGGGTGGTAAGTGACTATATCGCCAGTTTGTCAGATCGATATGCTATGAAACTTTACAATGAGCTCTACGGAAGGGAAGGATAAATTTAAAAATACTCTTCACCAAGTGATCGGATGGTCCATCATACAAACAAAGCCTACTTCAGAACCCATCTATTTTTGCCGATATACTCACAATTCTAAAAAAAGAGGAAAATTATGGATCCAATCAGTTCGAATACGGGGAGCGACACAGGGGTGTACGCTATGAAAAAAGCAATGGAGGTACAAGGTCAAGGGTTAGAGAAACTTTTGGACAGTGCGAAAGCTCCTACTATACCCTCTGCATCATCTTCGGGTTCCTCTATGACAGGTCTTGGGCAAATGCTCGACATCAAGGGGTGATTCCCCCTAATTGATCTTTTAGTTAGATCGGTAAAACGCGGATTTTAGAAGAGAGCTTCTCTTTGAGTGTTGCTTCGATGGCGTACAATGTACCCGTACTTGAACTTGCACACCCATTACATGCACCCAAATAGCGGATATAAACATCGATATAATCGGGTGAATCTTTGATATCAATAACTTCCATATTACCGCCATCCATAATCAAAAACTGACGGATAGATTCATCAACGACGCTGTCAATTGCTTTGATTTTTTGAACAAGAGTCATCCCTTCAAAATCACCGTGCGCTCCTGCATCAGCAGCGCTTTTCATTTTCTCTTGATCCATTTCAGTGCGAACATCTGCCAAAATATCAACGAGATAATATTCCCGTGCTTCGTGACCACCCGGTTTGATACACGATTTACAAAAGCCACCTGCTTTGGTGTAGTCGGTTACTTGCTCAATGGTTTTAAGATCGTTAAGTTTGATTACTTCACGAAGGGTCCCAAGACTTACACGGGCACATTCACAGACAATGATCTCATCTTCGAAACTCGCTTCATCCACACCAAGATACAAACCTGCCGCTTTTTTGATAACGTCGTACGCCATAACGGAGCAGTGCATTTTTTGAGGTGGAACGGCTGGTGTTTCTGGAGTATCACGAAGAGACATCTCTACATCGATATTCGTAATTTTAACCGCTTGTTGAACGGTTTTACCAATACACAACTCCGCCATCATATCGGACGAAGCGATCGCCGTTCCGCACCCAAAACTTTTGAATTTTGAGTTAACGATAGTGTCACTTGCAGGATCCACTTCCCAGTACAAACGTACCGCATCCCCACAGCTCTCCGCACCGAAATCAGCAACGATTAGAGTATGTCCTGCAGCGTCGCACTCTTCTTGAGTAATCTCCCCTTGATTGTGAGGATTGTTCATCAATGTTGTTACTTTATTTGAGTACTGATCCCAAAGAGATCCGCCCAATAGATCATTTTTTGCCATAATAAAATCCTTTAATGGTGTATGTGACACGCAAGCGTAGCACCGCCAGCGGTTGGTTGTACGATTGCGTACGAACTAGAAATGGCACGTAAACGTTTCACAGCGCTCTCAAATCGTTCGATAACATAATCAATCTCTTCATCGGTTGTAAAACGGCTCAAGCTCAAACGAATACCTGTGTGGGCAAGTTCATTGTCCGCACCAATAGCAAGCATTACGGTATTGGCTTCGAGTGACTCCGACGCACATGCCGATCCTGTCGAAGCTCCGATAAGGGCGTTGTTCAAATCCCACAACATCCCCTCACCCTCAACCCCACGAATGGAGATCAAAATGGTATTAGGTGTACGGTTGGCACGATCACCCACGACCATGACATCTTCAAGTGCTCCTAATAACGCATCTTCCAAACGGTTTCGTTTCGCGGCAATAGTAGCAATTTTTTCTTCCATGTTTGTCGTCGCTATCTCT
>JAABPY010000133.1 GCA_011391735.1 Sulfuricurvum sp.
AAAGGCGAGGAGGAGATAAAACCCTAAGACGGAGGGGGGAAGAACGAGGGGCATACTCACGATGGTCTCAATAATACTTTTAAATCGAATTTTACTAAATACCAAGAATGATGCAAGGGGAATTCCGATAAGGAGAAGTATCACGGTCGTAATGGTTGCTAGTTTAAACGTCAGCACCATTGTGCTTAAAAATTCAGATTCCATGGTTACTCCGCAAGAGGGAAATTTCAGACGGACTCACTATCCAAAACAGATCATCTCCCTCATGGATATTTAGGGTATTGAATGTCAGAGTAGGGACGAGGGCTAAGAGCGTTGTTTCGTGATAGGTGAG
>JAABPY010000134.1 GCA_011391735.1 Sulfuricurvum sp.
ATTTGGGATAACACACTTCCTTGTTCGATCTTCGCTACTACGGCACGATGGATATTGGCGGTCGTTGCCGTAGGTGTTGAGGCGAGGAGTACTTCGGTCTCTTTGAATACTAGTGTCAAAGGTGTACCAATGGTATCATGGCATTGTTCGGCTAGGAGGAGGTGAAACGGCTCATTTCCGACGGCGACAGTGAGGATGCTCATGTGCTCGGAGGTTGTGATGGCGGTTAGGGTGGCAGGTAGGGTGTTCATGGATTATTGCATTCCTTTTTTGTACAGTTTAATGGCAGAAAGTGTGAGGATAAATGCCAGAAATATTTGCAAATGTCCGCTTGAAAACAAACCAAGCATCGATTTTCCTACCCAAGCTCCGAGAATCGATCCGGCTGCCATCCATCCGATAAGGGAAAGGTTTGGTTTAACGATGGCAAAAGGGGCTCTATTCCTATAACGATAGAGTCCCACCATGATAGTAGGCAAACTGACCATTAGGCTAAGGGTTCCGGCTATTTTAATATCCACACCATAAAGAAGTGCGATGGTAGGGATAATGAGTTCCCCTCCAGCAACACCGAGCATACTGCTAAAGAGCCCGATAATGATCCCAGCACTAAACCCCAAAAGCGTCATAGAGATGAGATTTAAATTCAACGGGTCAAAATGGATCAATGTCTCTGTAATCATTATAAGCGCTAAGATCCCTAATAGTATCGCAACAATTCGATCCAGTCTTTTTTCATCGATTTTTGATGCCAAAGAAGCACCTATGGAAGCACCGATAAGGGAACCGGAGAGAAGCGTTAGTACGATTGGCAAATACGGCTCTACGGCATTCCATGATTCCCATCGAAATAGTAGTGACGCGATAACAGTAACCCATGAGATGATGAGATTAATCACCACTGCATGAAGCGTTGCAAAATCAAAGATAAAGGTTAAAATCGGGAGGCGGAACTCTGCACCGCCTAGTCCCATCAACCCCCCTAAAATACCGATGAGTGCACCGTAGAAGAATGGTTTTATCATGTCAGTGCCTCAATCCTCACCTTAACATCCGCAGGTTGCGCGTTATACGGCGATGAGGTGACGATCATATCAACACCCGTAGCCGCATACTCAGCGATATTTTTGGCACTGATTCCCCCCGTGGCGATGAGGGTGATATGGGGGTAGTCGGTGTGAAGGATACGTACTGTATCGGCGAGCTTCGTGAGGGGCATTTTTTCGAGTTGGAGAATGTCGGCTCCCATTGCAGCAAATGTCAGTCCATCTTCCAGTGTTTCAGCTTCGATGACGATTTTTTTCTCAGGATTCATTTTTTTCATTTTTCTTAATGCTGTCGTAAACGCATCATCCGTTTGGAAAAAAATACGGTGATATTCAAATACGAGGATTGATTCCGAAAGTCCCAAACGGTGTGCCACTCCGCCCCCCGATTCGACCGCTTTGATGGCGATTTTTTTCGTAAACGGGGTCGTTTTACGGGTGGTTGCGACGACAATATCAGGATTGATTGAGCGGGCTAAGAGTACCGCTTCACGGGTGTAGGTCGAAATTCCGCTGGCGTAATCGAGGAGGTTTTGGATGCTTTTCCATACGCGATGGATATTTCCCGCTTCGCCGTGTGCTTCTAAAAAGACGCTTTTGGGGGGAACGAGGGTTCCTGATTTCACAAATCCGTCGATTTCCAATCCATAGAGTCCACATAGCCGAACCGCCTCTTCGGTACACGAGACGACGAGAGGGCGTTCACGGGTGGCAAAAGTGATACGGGCACGCTGGTCGGTAATCCCCAACGATGCGGTCGTCAAATCACCGTAGGGGACATCTTCGGCAAGGAGGGCTTCGAGTTCATAGTCCGTTAATGCGATCATTTGGTCTCCCACGCAATAAATGCCCATTGCATCGGTTTGGGATGGCGATTTTCCCCCGTGATAAAACGATCATAATACTCTCTCGCTTTGCTCTCTTGCTCCTCATCTATCCCCCCCAGACTCCACGTCAATGATTGGATGAACTCTTCGCTATTGGCACTGCGAATACTTCCTCTTCCTGTGGTGATATAGTCGATAGTTGGGAGATACCCTTTTTGGTAAAGGAGGATGGGGAGATACCAATAATCGGGTTTGGTGATGATCTTTTTACCAATGTAATCAAGGATATTCATATCGACAAAACTTCCTCCCACTTTGTAGGTAAGATAACACCCTTTGCGTGCCTGAGAGGACATCTTCGCCAGTGCTATCGCTGCATCATTGACCTCCATTGAACGAGATGCCACGACAATATCAACGATTGGGAGTGTGCTCCAATCATCGTCCCAACCAAGGAGGATGGTTTGTATATTCGTCACCCCCTCACGTGCCGCATACGCTTCAAGTTGTGTGAGCATTTGGGGAGAAAAATCCATAGCTATCACCTTCTTGGCTTTTTTGGCTAAGGGGATACTCAGCGCCCCAGGACCGCAACCAATATCGAGAATCACATCATCTTCAGTTATGTTCATGCGGGAGATGAAATCATTCACATAAGGGCTATCAATGGTTGATGCAGCCATATCACTGGATTTTTCATCCCAATCGCTACTTGTTTTTCCTTTGAAATCGGTCACATTTTTATGATTGCGGTACATCGCAGCAAAATCGATGGGGTCTAAAAACATAAAAGTTCCTTTGTGTATTCAGTATAGTGACCCCTAAGGGGATCAGAAGGTTTAGAAACGGTAGTTGGCTTCTAAACGCATTTCTTTGTTGGATGTTTCAGTTGTTACCAACGCTGTTTTATCATTATTTTGATCCATAAATCGGGCTTTTAGTTCTGTCCCTTTTGAAAGTTTGTAGACAATATCAAGGTTAGTCTGATGGGTATCCCCATTTTGGTAACCACGGTCAGTCATACTTTGATAGGGTCGTTTACTTGGATCGCGGTTGTAGTAGGCATAACTAAGAGACGTACTTACCCCTGAAACCAATGCGGTAAAATCATAATCAAATTGTCCTTTATAGGAGGTTGTATTGGTATTCCAGTCAGTTTGTGTCATACCTCGCGTATATCCATCGGTCGGAAATCCGCGCCATGGGGCAATCATGTCTCCCCCATTGCCCGTATGAGATGTTGCCAAAAGGAATTTTGCAGTGCGATAATTGACAACGGTTCGTAGTGCCCATAAATGAGTATCAACACTGTTGTCTGTGTCATAATTATTGGTTTTTGGTTTGATAATATCTCCTGCCCCTTTGTCGTTTTGTTGCATATAACGACCGCCAAAACTGATAATTGCATCTCCTGCTTCAAGGGCATAGTTTGCCTCAAACATCGCCTGATCGACTATATCCGCCCAATGCATTCCCCATGCTTGAAGTTCTAAGCCGTTAATAGATTTATTTTTAATCCCGAGTATTCCAACTTCGGGTGCATCTCCGCTTGTCCCTTCTGTTGTACCATAATGGGTGGTGTAATGGAGCGCAATCTTATCCGGAGTATCTCCCGTATCCGCCATATTACCAAAATAGGTCATTCCTCGCTCTTTGATTTTAGTCGCATAATCAAGCTGTATGGTGGTGTTGGCAATATCATTCGAAATACCTTCATACCCTTCGACAGCAATGGGGATCATTTTGGTATCATTGGGTTGAATCCATGGATTGGTCATAAGAAAATGACCCGCTTTAGCTTTGGTTTTGGCAATATCGACTTGTAAATAAGCTTCGGCTAAAACGGCATACCCTTCACCGTAAGGGAGGGCAGTTGTTTTAGCAGTAGTTGATGTTCGTGTACTGTCTCGAGAAAACAGATCTTTACTCGTGGTTGCCGTAGCTCCGTCGTTCGCCTCAGTCCATCCAGCAGGATTTTGGGTTGTATAAAGACCAGCCCCTGCACTAAATCCGTAGAGTGGTGCCATTTTATAGATCAAACTACCACCGAGGGCAAATCCATTGGCATCAGGACCATTTTTCCCCGTTGTTTTACTGTTATCATCCCAATCCGTATTAAAATACTGTGCACGAATTCTCCCGTCGAGTTTGCCCTCTTTAAAGGCACTTGCTAAATCATCGGCAGCGGATGATAATACTGCACTTCCTAATAGTAAAACCGTTATAACACTTAATTTTGTCATGGGGAATCCTTATTTAAGCATAAAGCCATATTTTTTCATGATAGCATCCGCTTCGGATGATTCAAAAACTGAAATAAAAGCACGTGCGGCTTTATTATTTTCACCATGTTTGAGTAAAGCATATCCTTGAATAATATCTGGATGAGCTTTAGCATCAATCAAACCGAAATTCATCTCTTCAGCAATGACAGGAGCTTTTGCAATTGAAATTGCGATGATTCCAACATCAGCTGTACCTGTTTGGACGTATTGGGTTGCTTGTGAGATGTTTTCACCCATAACAAATTTATGTTTTACTTTGTCGTATAGTCCAAGTGTTTTAAGTGCGGCAACAGCGGCTTGACCGTAAGGAGCATGGTCAGGATTGGCTATGGCTATTTTTTTGATTCGATCCGTTGCTAAAATTGAGAGATTATTGACGGGAATATTACTTGATTTAAGTGTCATAAGACCGACACGACCCAATGCGTAAGGTTTTACATCACCGACCGCAAATCCTTTTTCTTTTAGCTCTTTAGGATAATTCATATCGGCGGCAAAATAGGCATCGTAGGGCGCACCGTTTTGAATTTGCGTTAATGCTTTACCGCTTGATCCAAACTGAAAATTAATGGTTTCCGTCGGATATTTTTTTTCACAGAGAATTTTTATCTCTTTGAACGCATATTGAAGATCCGATGCAGCGGCAATGTTGGCAGTGTCAGCCCAAGCAAACGTAGCGGTTACAAGTAGTGATAGTGCAAGAGTAGAAAGTTTCATGAGTTTTCCTTAGTATCTGTTTTGATATAACGTTAATCATAAACACAACATTGCAAAAAATATTCTCTAAAAGAGTGACATTTTCGTTGTGTTTTGTAAGATATAGCGAATTATAAGAAAAAAAGCTTAAATTTGTCCGCCTGTTGATGTTAATGTGCTAGGTCGTTTTGATTGTAGACACATAAATCAAAAAATTTGAAGTAAGTGGGTGTATTCAAATTTTCCTATTAATCCTGTATTTCTTTCATTTTCCGATATAATGATATATGGCAAGAAAAGATTATTTAAAAGAAGAGATTGGCGTTCTAAAAGAGGAATACAGAAATATTTTCCTTATTTTTCTCACTGTAGGAACGGGTAGTTTCGCTTCGTTTTATCAGGTGTTGCTCAATAAGGTACCAATGTGGGTAGCTATTATTGGATTAGTAGGAATAGTTCTAACACTTTTTGTTGCTATTATGATTCAAAAAAAGCGTCATGATATTGACGAAAAACTTAATCAGCTAGAGGAGATTGAATAAATGGAAATTATTGGCATGATTGGAATGCTCTCTATATTGGCAGTTGTGAGTTATGTTGTTTTTATTGTTTCAAAACCGCACCAGAGACATATTAACTAGAATAAAAAGGAAAAAAGGGTGTCATATAAGACACTCTTTTATATTATTACAAACGTGATAATTATAAATTCACTAAAGCATAAATTACAACTTACGAGTAAAAATAGGAAACATAATCTTATAAATTATTATTCAAGGGAGTTTGTTGGTTGCGGAAGCAGGATTTGAACCTACGACCTTCGGGTTATGAGCCCGACGAGCTACCGGACTGCTCTATTCCGCGGTAAAAGAAAGATAACACTAAACAAACTTAATCCAGTTCGTAGAGGGTGATTATAGACAAAAAAAACAATATTGTCAAGGAACTAACACTAATTTGCTATTTTGAAGAATGAAGTTAAGATGGATGGGGTAGGAGGACTCGAACCTCCAATCTACAGTACCAAAAACTGTTGGCATACCATTTGCCTATACCCCAAGCTAATCTTGAACGTATTATAAACTTTTTTACGTTATTTGTCTAGTCTTTTTCTCTCATTTTGGCTATTTTTTTTGATAATAGCCTGTAATTGCATTCATAGTTCGCCCCATATTCAGCAACACCATATCGGCAATGACCAATGCTGCCATTGATTCGGCAACGACGGAGCCACGGATGGCAACGCACGGGTCGTGCCGCCCTTTGAGAGATACGTGGACACTTTCGTTTGAGGTGTTGGTGCTCTCTTGATCGACGAAGATAGAGGGGGTTGGTTTGAAGTGAACACGTATGAGTACATCATCGCCGTTGCTCATCCCCCCTAAAATCCCCCCTGAATGGTTGGTTTTAAAACCATTTGGAGTGATGGCGTCGTTATTTTCACTTGCTAAGAGTTGGGCACTGTGAATCCCCTCCCCGATTTCAACCGCTTTGACCGCATTAATCCCCATCATCGCTTCGGCAAGTACCGCATCAAGTTTGGTATACAATCCCTCTCCCAGTCCTATAGGGAGACCCGAAATTTTCACCGTAGCAACCCCTCCAACGGAGTCATGGCTGTTTTTTGCCTCTAAAATCGCCTCTTTTTGAGCCTCTTCAACCTCTTTATCAAGAGCGTAAATGGGGCTATTGTTAGGGTAGTTAAAATCAAGTTTCTTGGCTTCGATGCCGTGAATGGCACTGATACCACTATGAAATTCAATCCCCAACGGTGCAAGCATCAGTTTTGCGACTGCCCCCCCAGCTACGCGTGCAGCCGTTTCACGGGCGGATGAGCGTCCGCCACCACGATAATCACGAATGCCGTATTTATGAAAATAGGTAAAATCAGCATGCCCAGGGCGAAAAATATCTTTGACGTTGCTATAGTCACCGCTTTTTTGATCGGTATTGTAAATCACCATCATGATAGGGGTTCCCGTACTAAGACCCTCAAATACACCGCTAAGGATTTCAACTTTATCCGCCTCTTTGCGTGCGGTTGCAAACTCGTTTTGCCCTGGCTTGCGACGGTCAAGTTCACTTTGGATATACGCCTCATCAATCGTTAATCCTGCGGGGACACCATCAAGAAGGCATCCGATTGCTTTTCCATGCGATTCGCCAAATGTGCTAATGGTAAAACGTTCTCCGAAGCGGTTCATTTAAGTTCCTTAGAGAGAATCTCAAGC
Source organism: Sulfuricurvum sp. (assembly GCA_011391735.1). Classification (GTDB taxonomy): domain Bacteria; phylum Campylobacterota; class Campylobacteria; order Campylobacterales; family Sulfurimonadaceae; genus Sulfuricurvum. Next base: position 7,086 of record JAABPY010000134.1, read on the forward strand.
GCTATTCTTGCTGCCTCTTGTTGGGCATGTTTTTTACTTTTGCCAAAGGCAGAGGAGTACTTTTTCCCGTCAATAAAAGCGGCTATCTCAAACTCTTTTTTGTGGTCGGGTCCGTGGGAGGCAACGAGCTGATAATCGGGGGTGATCCCGTAGTGCGCTTGGGTAAGCTCTTGGAGAGAGGTTTTATAGTCTTTGAAGAGAGAATCAAGGGAAATATCGTGGTGAACAAGTTCGAGAAGTTCTATGGCGATATTTTGAACACTCAAAAGTCCTGATTCGAGGTAAATCGCCCCCATAACGGCTTCAAAGGCATTGGCAAGGAGAGAACTTTTGGTTCGTCCGTGATTGTTCTCTTCGGCATTAGAAAGGTAAATGTATTCTCCCAAATGAAGGTGGTTGGCAAGGAGGGTAAAACCGTCTTCATTGACAAGAGAGGCTCTCATTTTGGAGAGGTTTCCTTCATCGAAATGGGGAAACTTTTTGTACAAATATTCTCCGACGATTAAATCCAATACCGCATCTCCCAAAAATTCAAGTCGCTCATTATTGTAGGGCTGCTTGTGGCTTTTGTGCGTCAGCGCTTCAATAAGGAGCTTCGAATCGTGGAATTGGTACCCTAAGCGTTGTTGTAGGGTTTGTAAGTTGTTCATTTGATTTTGTATCCTTCATAGTGTTGGTCTGCATTCCCAAGCTGGAGCTTGGGAACGAGGAGAACGTGCTTTTTATACTAATCCACTTTTATATTTTTCTGCTTCTTCACGGGCGATTTGATCGCACCGTTCGTTTTCGATATGGCCGTTGTGTCCTCTCACCCACACCCCTTGGATGCGATGACCTTGGGAAACTTCAATGTATTGCAACCATAAATCGGGGTTTTTGACTTTGGCAAAGTTACGTTTGACCCATCCCCCAAGCCATTCGTTGATCCCACGAATAACGTAGCTAGAGTCGGAGATGATCGTGACATTGCACGGCTCTTTAAGGGCACGTAATCCCTCGATCACCCCCAATAGCTCCATTCGGTTATTGGTGGTATGTTTTTCGCCCCCACGGACAATTTTTTCTACCTCACCGTACCGCAAAATCGCCCCAAATCCACCAGGACCTGGATTACCTAATGCGGAGCCATCACTGAAAAGAGTTATTGTCTTCAAATCGTTCCTTTGCTAGGCTCATAATACTCTCAATCGAATCAATCGCATGGCACGACGGGCAACGATGGAACGGGAAAAAAGAGGGTTGGTGGCACTCTTTGCAGACGTATTCGAACTGTAACGTTGCCTTGGTATTCCCACAACCTCTTAGGGTAATGAGAGTGTCAAGTTCGAAAACGCCGCTTGAGTGGGAAAGATCACACACCCCTTTGGCGCTGAAGAGCTCCCGTAAAAAACCGTTACGTGCAATTATATCGAAATCAAGATGATTGGTGGGTATACGCCATAAAATATCGGCAACTCTGTGCGAGAGGGAAGGGTCGAAATGGCTCCATGCTAAAGCAGGACGGTGGGTGAAGAGATACTCAAAGACCAAATAACCCAACTGGGCATGGTGGGAATACAGATGTACGAGAAAGGTGGCGGTTTCATCGACTGATATTTTGGGATTATTAATCGTTTGACGCGCTTCCAAATAGAGTTTTTCACACCCTGCTAAGCCTTGAATTTCTGTGAGCGATTCCATTACTTCTAAGGCATTGCCAAATTGTTGAAGTTGCTCATAAATAAGAATCAGATGGTGAAGGGCTTGCGGTGTTCGGGGGTGATTTTGGAGCACTTGCAAAAAGCTTTGACGGGAACGCTCTAAAAATCCTGCTTTAAAGTAGGCCCGTCCAAGCTTAAGAAGTACCTCTTTTTGAACCATTTTATCCCGTTGTTTTCCCAAGAGGGCGAGATAAATTTCAATGCTTTTTTCAAAATTCCCTTGATGTTCAAACCCATGGGCAAGGAGGAGCCACGTTTCATTGGTGATGCTCTCCCCTTGTACTTGAGAGGCGATATTGGCTTCATCTTGGGTCGTGTCAAACTTATCCAAGAAATTTTCTAGCTCTTTGTGTTCATTGGCACTTTTTCGTCGTCCCCACCAGTAGCTAATAAAAGAGAGGAGAAAGAGGAGGAGAAAAAAGACAATGATTCCAAAAAGGGGATCCCGAAATTCGATAAAAAAAGTATCCATTAGAAGAATCTCTCTACCATCAGTTGCATAGAAGTTTTCCCATTGAATTCATTTTTATTCACCGTATAACTACAGCTCATCACACGATCTTTTGGGGTCTCTACGATGCGTCTAAAGGCAATAAGTTCGACGCTTTGTGGATGGAGTACGTTGGGGCGAAGTTCGAGACGGCTATGGGACTTGTCACTTCCGAAGAGTTTGATAGTGACGACATGTGCGTTACGCAATAAAAATCGGGGGCGGGGATTCCCCTCACCGTAGGGCTCATATTTTTCCAATAGTGCGAGAAGGGGGTAGGTAATGGCATCGAAAGAGAGTTCGCCTATGACTTCATTCTGGGGGATAAAATCATCGGGATGGACGGAGGTGCTTGCGGCATTGATCCCCTTACGAAACGTATGTACATTGTCAATGCTCATCGCCATCCCTGCTGCCATTTTGTGCCCACCGAATTTTCCTAATAAATGCTCTTGAGATTTGATAAGGGTAAAAAGGTCAACGTTTCCGATACTGCGACCTGACCCTTTGGCAATACCGTTGTGGATACTCAACACAATAGCGGGCTTTTGAAAGTGGTTGGTCAGACGCGAAGCTACGATCCCCACGACCCCTTCATTCCACCCTTCACCTGCTACAACGATAATGGGATCTTCTGGGTTTACTTCCAGCATTGCAGCTTCGGTGGTGAGGGCTTCGATCTCTTTGCGTAGGGCATTGAGGGAGGTGAGAATTTCAAATTGGTGATAGGCTTTTTGCGTTGTGGAGGCGTTTAAAAAATCAAGGGCAATGGAAGCATCTTCAAGCCGTCCTGCACTGTTGATGCGTGGAGCGATTTGAAATCCGATATCTTCAGAGGAGATACGAGATTTATTCAAAACATCACGGATAATGACAAAAGCAGGAATTTCTGAGGTACTCATCATCGATAACCCTGCTTTCACCAGTGCACGGTTGGTTCCCGTCAGTGGCATGACATCCGCAATAATAGCAAGTGCCAAGAAGGGAAAAAATTGGCGCATATCGATGGTGAGACCTAGCTCACTTTTCAAAAGCCCCATCAAAAGCCATGCCACTTGTGCTCCACAAATCTCTTTATGGGGATAGGGGCAATCGGGTTGTTTGGGATTGACAATAGCAAAGGCATCGGGGAGAGTATCCCCTACGGTATGGTGATCGGTGATGATAAGATCAATCCCTCTGTTTTTACACATCTGCGCCGCTTCAAGGGCACTAATACCATTATCAACGGTAAAAACGACATGGGCATCAAGGCGTTCTAAAACCCCTTTGGAGACTCCATATCCATCGGTAAATCGGTTGGGAATAGTGGTGTGAAGGGGGTGGTCTATAAGGGTAAAAAAGCGTTTAACAAGTGCCGTAGAGGTGACACCATCCACATCATAATCCCCCACAAGGGCAATTCTTTCACCTTTACGGATGGCATCGGCTAACCGTTTAGCGGCTTTGGTTGCATCTTTGAGAAGAGAGGGGTGGGGGATGTCGGAGAGTTTTTCACTTTGATGATGAAACCGTTCGCTTAAAAAAGCCTCTAACCCTTCATGGGTCAGAAGGGGAGCACTAGGCAGGATTGGTTTGCTCAAATGTCGCTCTCACAAATGCAAGGATAGAAGGATTTGGACTTTGGAGATGAGAGGTGAACTCAGGGTGAAACTGTACCCCTAAAAACCATGGATGGCTGGGGATTTCAACGGCTTCGATAAGTCCATTGGACTCACCTGTAATCATCATCCCCGCCTCTTCCAGTGCTGCACGGTAAGTTGGGTTGGCTTCATAACGGTGACGGTGACGCTCATAAATCATCGCTTCCCCATTGTAGGCGGCACGTAGGTGCGACCCCTCTTTTGTCTCACATGGATATTCGCCAAGACGCAACGTACCCCCCATTGGTGAATGGTGGGTACGTAGCTGCGCTTGCCCCGATTGGTCGATGAAGTTGTCGATGAGATAGATCATCGGATGGGTCGTCGTGGGATTAAACTCGATGGAGTTGGCATCCTCATAGCCCAATACATTGCGCGCATATTCGACGAGGGAGAGCTGCATCCCCAAACAAATCCCCAGATACGGGAGACGGTTTTCTCTCGCATAACGGATCGCTTGAATTTTCCCCTCTACGCCACGATTTCCAAATCCCCCTGCAACAAGGATAGAATCGCAATCAGCCAATAACGCTTCGGCACCCACGGTTTCGATTTTTTCACTGTCAATCCAGTTGATGTGAACACGAGTATCCAAATGGGCTCCCGAGTGGATAAGAGCTTCGATGAGCGATTTATACGACTCTTTGAGTTCCAAATATTTACCGACGAAACCAATGTTGACGAGATGTTTGGGAGAGACGATTTTTTTGACCAATATGTCCCACTGTTCCATGTCAGGTTTCAACTCACCCAAACCCAACTCTTTGGCAATAGGGGCAAGAATATTTTGTTGTAAAAAGCTCAACGGTACAGCATAAATGGTTTGTTCATCCATGGCTTCAATGATACTATTGGTACTGACATCACACGCTAACGCAAGTTTTTTCTTAAAAGTTTTGGGTAGTTTCTCTTCACTACGGGCGATAATCATCTGAGGGGTGATACCGATACGGCGAAGCTCTTGGACAGAGTGCTGGGTTGGTTTGCTTTTGTGTTCCCCAGCTGCTTTGATGAATGGGATAAGGGTAACATGGATAAAAAATGTCCCCTCTACTTCGTCATCGTGTTTCATCGTACGAATCGCTTCCATAAACGGTAGCCCCTCGATGTCTCCTACGGTACCACCAAGTTCAACAACAAGGATTTCATGCCCCTCACCCGCTTTTTTGATACGATCAACGATTTCACCGACGATATGAGGGACGACTTGAATCGTTTGACCCAAATAACCGCCACTTCGTTCACGCTCAATAACGCTGCTGTAAACTTGACCTGTAGTGAAGTTACTCGTACGTAAAAAGGAGTCATTCAAAAAACGCTCATAGTTTCCAATGTCCAAATCGGTTTCGGCACCATCTTTGGTAACAAACACTTCACCGTGTTCCAATGGGCTCATGGTTCCAGGGTCGACGTTAATATAGGGATCGATTTTAAGCATACCGACATTTTTGCCAGAGTGTTTCAAAAGTGCGCCAATACTGGCAGCGGTAATCCCTTTTCCAAGGGAACTCAGTACTCCGCCGGTTACAAAAATATATTTGGTCATTGAACTAATCCTTAATCATTTGTGGCTGAATAGTATCCCCAAGGGGCACGGGTATCGACGTTTTACGGTCATAATTTAAGTCTGCCATTATATACTGTTAAGACTTATAAAAAGGACAATGTCAAATGGAATCAGCGCTCTATTATCTTACAATTGCATTGGGAATCTCCATTGTTGTTAATCTTATCCTCATGCGTTTAGGGGTCTCTCAAATCATTGGTTATATTATGACAGGAACTGTGGTGGCGTACGCATTTGATTTGCGACATTTGGCAGACTCTCACACCCTCGAAGCCATTGCTGAATTTGGGGTCGTCTTTTTGATGTTTACAATTGGGCTAGAGGTCTCATTGCGTCGCTTAGCCACGATGAAAACCGATGTCTTTTTTAATGGTTTTCTACAAACAACCCTCACGGCAGCCCTTTTATTCGGCATTAGCTACGGTGTTTTTCATCTTGATTTAGCCACCTCACTCATTGTCTCGATGTCGTTGTCTCTCTCCTCCACCGCAGTAGTTTTAAGTCATCTCAAGTCAACCAAAGAGATCACGCGGCCCTACGGTCAACGCTCTATGGGGATTTTGATTTATCAAGACCTTGCTGTCATCCCTATCTTGCTTTTGATTGGGTTCTTGAGTTCGGGAGCTACTGATATTGGGGCGGTTCTCTTAAACACTGCCTTAAGTGCCATCGTTATTGTTGGATTACTTTTTGTCGTTGGGAAACGGGTGATGACATGGCTGTTGCATTTCTCTTCTAGTAGTAACGTCGATGAACTGTTTATGGGTTCGGTTCTCCTTATCGTCGTAGGGGCTTCCCTTGCTGTTCACGCTTTTGGATTTACCTACTCTTTGGGGGCATTTATCGCAGGGATGATTATTGCTGAAACCCATTATCACCACAAAGTGGAAGCTGATATTGCCCCTTTTAAAGATTTGCTCTTAGGGACGTTTTTTGTTACGGTGGGGATGAAAATTGATCTTGATTTTTTTGCTACTCATGTCCTTGAGATTTTTGCCCTTTTGGTCGCCATTTTACTCATTAAAGCGGGAGTGTTATTTGGGGTCGTTCGGATCTATTCTAAAACCAAAATTGCTTTTAAAACAGCGATTGCCTTGGCACAAGTGGGGGAGTTTTCCTTTGCTATTTTTGCGTTAGCAGGGAACAAAAAACTCATTGATGATGAACTGACCCAGATGTTGGTTTTATCCGTCGTCCTCTCCCTTATTGCTACCCCGTTTATCCTCTCTCGTATTAGTACCATTGCAGGGTGGTTTTTCAAAGAGACGAGTTTGACCGAAGACTTTAATACCCTTGCCACCTACAGCAACCATGTGATCGTGTGCGGATACGGTGTGGTGGGAAAATTTGTTGTTAAGGCACTTCGTGCTGAGGGGATAGCGTACATTATCGTCGACAACAGCTATAAGCACGTCCAAGAAGCCCTTGCCGAAGGGGAGAAAGCCTACTATGGGGATATGTCCAAAACAGCTATTCTCGAAAAACTCCATACAAAAGAGTCCATTAGCGTCATCGTCACGTTGGATAATACGGAAAAAAAACGGCTCGTCTGTGAGGCTATTTTGAGTTTTGCCCCCAAGGTCAAAGTCGTAGTGAAAGTTATCAGTTTGGAAGAGAAACGTTCTCTTCATGGCCTTCCTATTAGCGTCACCGTCGATGGAAAAAGGGAGGTTGCTGCACGACTGGTATCGGAAGCTCTTCATTGTGAATTATAGGTGTAGTGGGAATCAAATAGGTATCTTGCTTTTTAGATTACTATTTTCCGTAACATTTTTCCATTCATATCCAAAAATAAAATGGTATAATCGCGATATACAAACACCCCATTCAGGAAGAGTGATGCAACCATCCGCAAACGCCTTACAAACTCGTATCATTACCGCTGTTTTTCTAGGATTAGGTGTTTTGACAATCGGGCTGATTAATAATTTTTGGTTGATCTGGCTTACTCTTGGAGTGGTCTATATGCTCGCATTTCATGAGTCTACTCGACTTTTTGGAATTAATAATAACTCGTTGTATGCGTATGCTGCCGTGTTGTGGATCGTTGCGGCGGTGTATCCCTACAGTGAAGATTTACTGATTGTTTCAGGATTGATTTTTGTAGGGGCGGTTGCTTATACCCAAAACATCCCGTTTCGGAATTTTCTCCCTTTTGTCTATCCGACAGGGGGGATGCTGTATCTTTTAAGCCTCTATCAAGAGTATGGGATAACGTCATTATTGTGGCTATTAGTGGTTGTCGCCTCTGCGGATATTGGAGCCTATTTCGTCGGTAAAAGTATCGGGCATACCCCTTTTAGTATCTCTTCCCCCTCGAAAACGAGGGAGGGGGTGTATGGAGGGATTGCCGTTGCTACGGTTGCTGGATTTTTTATCGGGGTTGGGATTGTCGAAAATATCTCCCAAGCGATTATTATCTCGATGGCGGTTGCTGTCTCCGCTGTTTTTGGGGATCTCTTCGAAAGTTATCTCAAACGCTCCGCTGGGGTAAAAGACAGCGGTAATATTCTTCCAGGGCATGGGGGGATACTCGATCGCATTGATGGGTACCTTTTTGGCTCTATCGTGATGCTTATCCTCTTACGGGGTCTGGCTTGATCCTTTTAGGATCGACGGGCTCTATTGGGGTTAATGCGCTTTTAGTAGCCCAGCGTTTTAATCTCAATGTCAATACCCTTGTTGCAGGAAACAATATCGACCTCCTCAACCAACAAATTCAGAAATTTTCCCCCAAACGTGTGGTTGTCCAAAATGCTCATGATGTTTCTCGTGTCCATCATCCCCATGTCACCTCAGGTGAAGCAGCAATTTTAGAGGCAATTGAAAACTCCGAGTCCGATTTTGTCGTCAATGCCCTTGTTGGCTTCGCAGGATTTCGTCCTACTCTCAAAGCGTTGGAGTGCGATAAACGCATTGCCCTTGCCAATAAAGAGTCTCTCGTTGTGGGGGGTGCGTTTGTTGATACCTCCCGTATTATCCCTATCGACAGTGAACATTTCGGACTGTGGTATCTCAATCAAACCTCCCGTCCTATCTCACGAATGGTCATTACCGCAAGCGGTGGGGCGTTTCGGGATTGGGAGCTAAAAGAGGTTGCCCATGCGACTCTTTCTGATGCTCTCAAGCACCCCAATTGGTCGATGGGGCAGAAGATCACCATCGACAGTGCCTCTATGATGAACAAGCTCTTTGAGCTACTGGAAGCACGTTGGCTTTTTGGGGAGGGGGAATACGATGCCATCATCGAAACCCGCTCCCTTATTCACGCACTTATTGATTATACCGATGGCTCCACCACCGCCCATTTTGCCCATGCTGATATGAAACTTCCCATTGCCTATGCGTTGATGGGGGAGGTGAAAGAGCCTCTCTTGGAACGTATTGATTTACTTCGTATTGGTTCTTTGGAGTTTCGAGAAATTCAAAAAGAGCGGTATCCCTTGTGGGAACTCAAAAAGGATCTTTTAGCTCATCCTCAACGGGGAGTAATTGTCAATGCTGCGAACGAAATTGCCATCGAACGGTTTGTAAAAGGGGAGATTAATTTTGGATCGTTATCCACTCTTATTCTAAAAACTTATAGCCATTTTTCTCAAACACCTCACTCTATCGATGACCTTTTTGCCATTGACGAAGAGGTGAGAGCCTATACGAGAGCGTTACGATGAAAAAGGTCTTGATAGTGCACGGTTGGGGAGGTTCAGATGCACCCCATTGGCAAGCGTGGCTTGCGGGGGAAGTTGCCAAGGATTATGGGATGGTTGCTTTTCCGTTATTGGATACTCCTCACTTCCCGAGTAAAAATCGATGGATGAAGCAAGTCAAAGCACTCTTAAATGATATGAATCCTGATATCGTTATTTGTCACTCTCTTGGGTGCACGTTATGGCTTCATTTGTGTAACGAGGGGGAGATAGCCCCAGTTTCGCGACTTTTATTGGTTGCCCCTCCACGCTTAACGTGCGAAATTGAAATTCTCAAAACATTTTTTCCTATTGAGCCTCCCAAAAATTTGTTTGCGAATGAGGCGATGATGGTCACGTCCGATAATGATCCCTATATGTCTCACGTAGAAGCTCAAGAGCTTCAAAAATCACTAGGAGTGGAGATGAAAGTATTGGAAAAAGCAGGACATATTAATGACGCTTCAGGCTACACAGAGTGGTTATGGGTCAAAGAGTGGGTACAGCAATGATTTTAAGTATCGAAAGCTCATGCGATGATAGTTCCATTGCTATTACGGAAATAGCCACCAAAAAGCTCATTTACCACAAAAAGATCTCTCAAGAACTAGAGCACTCCCAATACGGCGGTGTTGTCCCCGAGTTGGCAAGCCGTCTTCACGCCATTGCATTACCCTCCATCTTAAGTGAATGTGAGCCGTGGTTTGATAAACTCAAAGCGATTGCGGTGACGAATGCCCCAGGGCTTGGTGTGACGCTCATGGAGGGGGTTGTGATGGCGAAAGCTCTCTCTATTTCTCTTAAGATTCCTATTTTGCCGATCAATCATCTCAAAGGGCATATCTATTCTCTCTTTATCGAAAAAGAGGCACTTTTGCCCCTTACCGTGTTATTGGTTTCAGGGGGGCATACGCAGCTTATCGAAGTAACCTCGTATAGTGCGATGGAGACGGTAGCCACCACGATGGATGACAGTTATGGAGAGAGTTTCGATAAAGTGGCTAAGATGATGGGATTAGGATATCCAGGG
>JAABPY010000135.1 GCA_011391735.1 Sulfuricurvum sp.
TGCGATCAAAGTAGTCAAGAGTACGAAACTCTCTCCTATCAGTGGGGAGGAGAACGACTCTACAGCGATGAACGTTTCGCTACCCCATCCAAAAAAGCGCAGTTTCACCCCATCCTCTCATGCGCCCCCACCTTAAACAGCGATGAGTTTGTTCTCATTACAGGACGGACAAAAAAACAGTGGCATACAATGACCCGAACAGGGGAAGTCCCTGAACTTCTCAAAGAGGAAGAAGAACCTTATTTGCTGATGAACCGATGTGAAGCAGATGCGCTAGGGATAAAGGAGGGGGAGTATGCCCGTATTAGCAACGATTTGGGGTCTCTTGAACTCCCCATTCGTTTTGGAATATTAGCACCCCACCATCTATTCGCCCCCTTTGGCTATCCCCAAACACCGATCAATACTCTAGTCCCTGCTATCAATGACCCTTTTTCATCCCAAAGTGCTCTAAAATCGGCGAAGGTGAAGCTCTCAAGATTTTCTCATTCAATTCCCCTATAATGTTTAAATACAATTAGAAAAGGGGTCGTATGCGATCATTTTCACTACTAACTGCACTTTTGCTCACGCCACTGCTCTCCTACGGAATGAGTTTTGACGCACTGTGTGATCATGCTTATCAAGTATCGGGTGAGATAATCCAAATCAATGGTGCTATCGCTTCCAACGGCTACGAAAAAAGCTCAACTCTTGCCAATGAACCACTTCTGCTAGAAGGAGGTGCCAGTGGCATCCAAGGAAAAGATTCTACCCCAAGCGGGTTACGGTACACAGCGATGGTCAATTACCACCTCAAAAAGCCCGCTTTGCAAGAGGCACATGCCTACCAATACGATGAAATGTCCAAGGCCCTTCACCAAGAAATTCAACTGCAACAGCACGTTATCCAAGTGACCCTCAAACACGCTTGGCTCATCTGTCTCGTCGAACGTGAAAAGATCAATATTTTACGGGAAAAAGTAACCTCAGCCAAAGAGGCAACGGCTATCGCTCAAAAGAAACTCAATGCAGGACGAATATCCCAAATGGAGCTTTTACGACTTCAAGGGGATGAACGGTATGCGCAACAAGAACTCTCACTTGGGGAGATGGAATATGAACACGCACAACATGGTCTCAAAGAGATGGCAATGATGGATGAGGAGATAGTCGTCGATGATTTGAACTTTGCCTTTATTACTAACGATACAAAAACGCAAGAGAGAATTGCTAACGCAGAAGTTCTTCAAACCCTCAATGCTCAGATTGCCACTCTGAATGCACAGATGAAAAGTGTCCGCTATGAGGGAAATGAGTTTGTCTCACTGGGGGCAGGAGCAACTTCTGAACCAACCCAAAACAGCATCGATTTTCGTCTCAGTATGCCATTGGCATGGGGGGATAAAAATGAGAAAAAGATTGCTGCCCTCATGGCACAACGAAGTGCCCTACTCCATCGCTGCGAAGTGACCCATCAAAAATTAACGATGATCATCCACACTCTTTTGGAACATTTGGAGATGAAAGAAAAACGATTCAACGATTCCATACTCACCCAAAAGATCCAAAAAAATCTTATGGAAATGGCACGCAAAGGATACGAAGCGGGAGTCGTCAACCAGTTTGAATATTTGGCGACCAAAAACAGTTATTACGATGCACGTCTTCATACCGTAGAACTCAAACGTGATTACATTGATGAGATGAATGGAATGGAAAAAAAATTAGGGAGAATTTGGGAATGAAATCATTAGTACTATTATTGGCACTAGCCACAGCAGCAATGGCGCAAATCACGATGAGTGATGCGCAAATGAAAAAAATGGGGATAACTACGGGAAATGTTACCGTCACCAGCACAGCGCTCATCGGGCCACTGATAGCAAAAATCGATTATGACGAGGATAAATCCAAAAGCTATTTTTTAGATCAAGAAGCATCTGTCATTGCCCTCAATGTGCATCAAGGGGATCATGTCAAAAAAGGGGAGACGTTGTGCAGTATCGCTTCACCTACCCTGATGGCAAACAGTTTTGAACTCAAAGAACTGCGTAATCGCTATAAAGCGATGCAAAACAATGCGGCAAAAGATGCAATCCTCTATAAAGAGGGGGTGATTTCGTATCGTGATTATCAAACCAGCGCACTCGAAGCCTCAATCCTTCGTTCTCGTATCTCTGTACTGGAAAGTCAATTTGCCATTGCAGGCGTTCGTGCCAATAGAAATGGTACGATGAGTGTGATTGCTCAAAAAAGCGGTATTGTAACCAATGCTCCGTTGGCAGTTGCCGAAAAAATCACCCCTTATCAACCCTATTTTAGGATTTCAGATCCCAGCGCAATGGTTGCCATAATTAATGTCTCACCAAGTCTTATCTCCTCGGTTTCCAAGGGCGACACCGTTCTCTTCAAAAATATTCGCCCTCTTGGTACAATTCTCTCTGTCTCTCCCTCTGTAAGCGGTTCGACTAATTCTGCTATTGCCATTGCCCGCATTCGTGACGCACAGTTGCGCGCAGGAACAACCATTGGAGTGATGATATCTGCTTCCAAAGCCACCACTTCTATTTTAATTCCCTCTAACGCTCTCACACAGTTTGGTGGAAAAACCATCTGTTTTATTCGAAATTCTACGGGTTTTAGAGCGCAAGAGCTCCTTATCACGGCCACTAGTAAAGAGGGAGTTTTGGTTCGACAAAAAGGGATTGACACCACTACAAAAGTAGCCATCAGCGGTCTTGTCATTCTCAAAGGTGCTATGAGCGGATTGGGGTTTGAATAATGCTGCGCTCCATCATTGAGTTTTCACTCAAACAACGAATTGTTATTTTACTCATGGCGATGGCGATTCTCATTGCGGGAGTTTATTCGTTTCTTAAAATTCCCATCGATGCATTCCCTGACATCTCTTCTACGCAGGTAAAAATCATCCTAAAAGCTCCTGGGATGACTCCCGAGGAGGTAGAGTCACGTGTTGTCCGCCCGCTCGAAGCAGAGCTTATGGGGCTGGAAAACCAAACCATGCTCAAAAGCACCTCCAAATACGGCATTGCCGATATTACCATCGATTTCAAAGATGGGACAGATGTCTATCGTGCCCGCTCCCAAGTTTCTGAAAAACTCTCTAATGCAATGGGCCAGCTTCCCAAAGGGGTAAATGGTGGCATGGCGCCCATCACGACCCCATTAGGTGAAATCTTTATGTTCACCATTGAGGGAAATATCTCCCAGCAAGCCAAACGTGAATTGCTCGATTTCACCATTCGCCCCGCTTTGCGAGGAGCAAAAGGGCTTGCCGACATCAACGCTCTAGGGGGTGAAGCACGTACCATCACCATCGTTCCCGATGTCAGTGCCATGGGGAGACTTGGAATTACCATTGCAACACTCGAGCAGGCTTTGAGCGAAAACCTCAAAAACGACGGGGCAGGGAGACTTGATCGGGGCGATGAGGGGTATTTGGTCAAAGTCCAAAGCGGCGTCCAAAACAAAGACGAAATTGGCAACATCACCATCCACTCTCATAATGGTCCCATACGGATCAGTGATTTTTGTGCTATTACCGAAGAGTCTCGCACTCGCATGGGGTTTGTTACCAAAGATGGGCTAGGCGAAGCGACCGAAGGGCTTGTTATGGCGTTGCGAGGAGCGAATGCCAAAGAGAGCATTATTGAGATCAAAGAGCGTCTTGCCATCCTTGCACCGACGTTACCAAAAGGGGTCACCATCGTCCCTTTTTATGATCGCAGTGAACTCACCCAAAAAGCCGTCGACACCGTATCAAAAGCACTCACCGAAGCGGTTGTACTGGTTGTCATCCTCTTGCTCCTCTTTTTAGGAGATGCCCGTGCAGCAATCAGCGTAGCAGTGATATTGCCTTTGGCACTCTCTATCGCCTTTATCCTCATGCAAGCCACAGGGATTACCGCAAATCTCATGAGCTTGGGAGGTTTAGCTATTGCCGTGGGAATATTGGTCGATTCCGCCGTCGTTGTCGTGGAAAATACCTTTGCAGCACTGGGTGAAAAAGATCAAAAACTCCCCAAACTTCATCTCGTTTATCGCGCTACCAAAGAGGTGAGTGTCTCGGTATTCAGCGGACTTCTTATTATTTCTGTCGTCTTCTTGCCGCTTCTTTCCCTCGAAGGGTTAGAGGGGAAATTGTTCGCCCCTGTAGCGATGACCATCGTGTTTGCACTGCTGGGCTCTCTTGTCCTCTCACTGACGGTGATTCCAGTCGTCGCATCGCTGTTGCTCAAATCTGCTCCTCATCATGAGACAAAACTGGATTTGTTTTTTGCGCGTCTCTACAAACCGCTCCTTTCGTTTGCTCTCAATCGAACCAAAACGCTTTTTATCGGAGCGATTATTTTCTTAATTCTTAGTTTTTCACTCTTTACACTAGTGGGTAAAATCTTTATGCCTAACCTCGATGAGGGAGATTTGATTTTGATTGTAGAACCTATGCCCTCCATCTCACTCGAAGCGTCCAAAGAGCTCAACCTCATCATCCAAAAAGAGTTGCTAAAGCACATCCCTGAAATCAAAACCATCGTTGCCCGTACGGGTACGGATGAGCTAGGACTTGATCCCATGACTCTCAACCAAACCGATACATTTTTAATCCTCAAGCCCAAAGAGGAGTGGAAAGCTGCCTCCAAAGATGAAATCATGCAAAATATCATGACTATCCTCAAGCCTTTTGCAGGGGTCAGCTTTAGCTTTACTCAACCTATCGATATGCGTATCTCAGAAATGCTTACAGGTTCACGCGGAGATGTAGCAGTCAAGATTTTCGGACCTGATATCACCACACTCAATACTCTCAGTTCTCAAGTGGGAGCTGTTTTAGAGGGGATACAAGGTTCTAGCGAGGTTATCGTCACTCTCAATGAGGGGATTAACTATCTCACAGTTACACCTGATCGTTTTGCTACTGCTAACACAGGGGTGAGCAGCGGTGAGCTGCAACAATTTCTAAAAGCCTCACTGGAGGGAATTATTGTCGACACCCTACCCGAAGGAAATGTCCGCACCCCTGTTATGATCCGTTTAGAGAGTGACATAGCAAAAGATTTTAATAAATTCAGCGCACTGGAAATCCCTCTAAGCGAAGGGGGGAGTGTTCCCATTGCCAGCGTTGCTACGATCGCACAAACCGAAGGACCCGTGCAAGTAATTCGAGAAAACAACGAACGGCTTAGTGTCGTGCGCTCCAACGTCGAAAATCGAGATTTGGTCGGGTTTGTCGAAGAAGCAAAACAAAAAATCAGTGATAGCATTAAACTCCCAGATGGGTATCGCATCACCTATGGAGGACAATTTGAAAATCAACAACGCTCTTCTGCAAGGCTAATGGCGGTTGTTCCTGTGAGTATCGTGGTAATTTTTTTCATCCTCTTTTTTACGTTCCGATCGGTAAGCAACACACTGCTTATTTTGCTCAACATCCCCTTTGCTATCACTGGGGGAATCATCTCTTTGTTTATCAGCGGAGAATACCTCTCTGTCCCCGCATCGGTCGGCTTTATCGCCCTCTTTGGGATTGCCGTACTCAACGGTATCGTCATGGTGAGCTATTTTAATACCCTACTAGCCAATGGCTATACAATCGATGAAGCAATTGGCGAGGGGGCACGCAGACGGCTTCGTCCGGTACTGATGACGGCGTTTATCGCAGCACTTGGATTGCTTCCGTTGTTGTTTGCCTCAGGAGTCGGAAGTGAGATCCAAAAACCGCTGGCTATCGTTGTTTTGGGAGGACTTGTCACATCGACGATTTTGACCCTGATGATTTTACCACCGGCATTTAAAATGATTTATAATAAGGGTAAACGATGAAACTAAAACAACTGAACATCTATTTTGAAATAGGAATTAAAGATACCCTCGTCGATCTTTTATTGGCCCAAGAGCATGATGATTTTTATTTTTCACCTTGTAAACGCTACGGTGCCGGAGCCTTTCTGGTCAGCGCTGAAGAACAGGTAAGCGCTAGACGGGAATTTGGTCTCTTTCAACTTTTTCTAACGGAAGAGGAACTTATCACACTTTCTACACAAATCAAAGAGAAGCTAAAAGATAAAACGATTCGACTCTTCACCTCTGACGTTACGGAACTTTAGATGCGTATCCTAATCGCTGATGATGAACGTGAACTCTTAGAACTCCTTAAACTTTCCCTAGAGGGGAATGGATGGATTATTGATACTGTTTGCGATGTCCGCAACGTGAAACACCATCTTGATGCCTTTCATTACCAAGTTATCCTTTTGGATAGGACGTTTCACGGTGTCGACCATGCACGAGAACTCGTCCATTATGCAAAAGCCAGAAATCCTCAACAGGCTATTTTGCTTCTAAGTGCCCTCTCCAGTATTGATGACAAAGTCGATGGGTTTGAGATGGGGGCGGATGATTATCTCGAGAAACCGTTTGATATTAAAGAGCTACGTGCTCGTATTATCGCCCTTAGTCGTCGCTATACCCCCACGATTATCCTCATTGAAAGCTATGAAATCGATCCCCAAAGCCAAACCATTCATAAAAATGGAGCCCAAATTTCCCTCTCCAAAAATGAGCACTCCCTCTTTTTTTATCTTCTATCCCGTAATACCGTTGCCTCTCGTGATGAAATTATGGATACCCTTTATGACAATCCCCAAAATATTACCCCCAACACCGTTGATGAACTCGTCACACGGCTTCGACGCAAACTCTCCCCTACTATCATCAAAACCATTAAAACACGAGGGTATCTCATTGAACATCCGCTCCCTTAAAATCAAAATAGCCCTCATCTTCTCCATTCTTATTGCCATCGCCTTTAGTCTCAACTGGATGGTCGCCACCCAAACGATGCACGAAGATAAGATGGAAGATTTGGAAAAAGCGTTGCATCATCTTCTTAATGAGAGCAACGACGAATACATCACCCAACCCCTCACCCTCAAAAGCGATCTCACTTTTTTATATCTAATCCCACACAACCAAATGCTCGTGCGAAGTTCCGAAGTGACGGCATTACGTTTTTTAGTAACCAAAGCCCCTTACAGCCGACAAAAAAACGAGATCGCAGCCTCCCTCAAACTCTCTAATACCCTTTATCTTAACGCCATTAGCGATGATACAAAGCTCCAACACTCCGTTAATAAATACTCCCAAAAACTTCTAGTACGCTACTTCGTTTCGCTTCTGATTTTATTAATTATCACGATTGTGTTGCTCGATTACTATATGAAACCCTTAGCCACGCTCGCCCAAAAAACACATGATTGGAAAAGCGGCGACCCTTTTGATTTTTCCCTCCACCGATCAACCAGTGAAATCGACGAAGTTTCCACCGCCTTTTCCACCCTTATCCACCGCCTTGAAGGGTATCGAACCAAAGAGGCACAACTCTTTAAAGAAGCTGCCCACGAACTCAAAACCCCCCTCGCCCTTATGCGCTCACGCCTAGATGTCTATGAAAATGCTCAACACTATGAGAAGGGGAAATTTATCACCGATTTGGGAGAAGATATCAAACGGCTCACCGATGAACTCCAAAATGTCCTCTTTTTGGAAAGCTCCGATTTTGAAGACCCCACCCCTCTTGATCTTCAAACAATATTCCAAACAATCCTCCACAAAGCAGCCATTCTAGCCCAACGAAAGCAGTTGAACATTACCCTATCACCCCATACGTTTACCCTCAATACCCCCGAAAAACTCCTCACCAAGATATTAACCGCCCTTATCGAAAATGCCCTCACCTACGCACCCGAAAATAGTACTATAGAGATACACATCGACCCCATGCACAAAACCCTCTCTCTCACCAACAAATCAGGGGGGGAGAAATACCTCTTTAGTTCCAAAATCGGACACAAAATGCTTCGCCGACTCAGCGATGAACTACAATTTACCTATACCATCTGCGATGATGAAGAACTTTACACTATTACACTGACCTTTGAAAATTTGCTATAATGACAACTACAAAACCCCTCAATTAGGAAATTTATGCCGTTTTTATGGAACTCCACCAACCACTTCAACCTCGCCAATCTCGTCACTATGGCGAACATCACGTGCGGATTACTCGCCACTTATTTCATCACCCAAAGCCATTTTGACTACGCCATTATCCTCGCATGGATGGGGGGAGCCTTCGACATTATGGACGGGAAAATCGCCCGCAAATACCACCTCTCCAATGAATTTGGCGTTCAGCTGGATTCCTTCGCCGATTTTCTCTCCTTCGTTCTCGTACCGACATTTTTGATTTTTCAAGCGGTTTATTCGTCGTTGGAGGGGATAGCACTTATCGCCGTAGCCATTGGATCTATCTATTACGTCATCAGCGGACTACGTCGCCTAATACAGTTTAATATTAATGCCGATGCAGGAGAAGTTGCTAAATATTTTACGGGAGTTCCGACACCACTAGGGGCGATTTTACTCTGGCTTACCTACTTAGCCGCCCCGTTTATTACATGGATGGGAGTTTTGGCGTGTATGGTGGTTATCGGGGCGTTGCTGAACTCTAATGTTAAGATTCGGCATCCGTAAATATTCGGTATAATTATCAAAAAAGGGGTTAATTATGCAAGTAGCATTTCAACTACATAGTGCTGATTTAGACACAAATTTCATTGAATCCATTAAAAATCTTTTTAAAAATAAAGATATTGAAATCGTGGCGCACGATGATGAAGATGAAGAAAAACGGCTAGGCGAACTATTAGAATATACTTACGCACACTCTAAACCCGTTAGCGAAGAGATGCTTTTTGAGGCGTTACGTGAGAGTTGAAATCCGCGACTCATTTATCAAAGACATCAAAAAAACCACCCGAGAAAATAAGCAAAAAATAGAAGAGATTTTCCACGAGTTTAAAGCAGTCAATACGCTAACAGAGCTAAAATGTGAAAAAGCTAAAAGGTCATAAAGAATTTTACAGAATACGTATCGGCGATTATCGACTTGGATTTGCTTTTGAAAATGAATAGTCTCCGCTTTTCGCCTCTTCAAACTCACGTTTAAGATTTTTAACCAACTCTTTATCCGCCCTCATTGAACTGCCTTCTCAATAACTTTCGTTGCAATAAACATCAGGATATTTTTTTGTGGTTTTGTCGTTTCCAACGGAGTAAATCCCATTTTACGATAAAACTCTACCGATTCTTCTTTTGCATCAATAACGATACCAAAACACCCTACTAATCTTTTTTGTTCCAGTGCTAATAAAAACATCTGTTTCAAAAGTAACCGACCAATACCGCTTTTTTGATACTGCGTATGTACACCCAATCGAGTAATCCGCAATACGCTCAGAGGATAGGAAGGGAGATGATTTTTTTCCGTCCCTAAATTTTCACGATAAATCTCACCAGTGCTAACACTTACAAAAGCAATAATTTTAGACTCTTGGAGAGCTATATAGTTCGTACCGATGTAATTTTTGAACTGATTTTGTCCCGCAAACTGTTGAAAATAATAATCCAGTTCAATATGTCCACAGGTAAAATCTCCCCTTTTATCCTCTTTACGCAACAGTCGAATTTCAATCATTTGACATCAATTTTTTAAGTGCATCCGTCGGGATATTTTCTTCCGTATCCATAATATTCAAAAATGAAGCATTGGTAAGTTCGATCTTTTTTGGATCAAAAAACTGAGCAGGTATCTCTTCAAGTGCACTGAGATAATACATCAGTGCATTTTCAATAAGAAACCCTTTTTTGACCCCATGTTCTTCACTGTATGCTTCAAAACGGTGCTTCGTCTCATCGGAGATGTAGGCGGAAATTTGGGCTGACATAATAAACTTCCTTTTTTTCTACAATTTTATAGAAAAATATGGATTATGTCAATTATTTATCCATACGCATTTTGACGATGCCGAAGATCAACCACAACGATGATAATTTTCCCATCATCGATCAAATAAAAAAGTTGCTAATCACCGATACGGTATCGATAATATCCCTCAAATTCTCCTTTGAGCTTTTTTATATTCGTTCCAGAATAAGGGTTTTGTCGAAGTTGAGGATAGACAATATTCGTAATTTTGGTATATAATTTTTTCTCAAACCCTACTTTTATTTTTTCAAAACTTTTCGCCTCGGCAATCGAAAATTCAGACAATCGTATAGTCTCCGCTTTTCGCCTCTTCAAACCCACGTCTAAGATTTTGAACCAATTCTTTATCCGCCATTATCTCAGCCATCTCTGTATTATCTACATATTGAGAAGATGAAAGGTATTGTAATGTCGCAAATTCTATAAAATTAGAGATATTTCTACGCTCACCCGAAGCCGCAAGCGAAATCATTTGATATACTGAGTCATCCACTCTCATTGTTACTGTTTTCATGAAGCTTCCTTTTTATTCATAATACAATAATTATATTCAATTTTATTCACAATTATCAATAACCGATTATCAAATAGCCTTTATCGCATCCCACTTTTCGATGGTTACTATAAATTACATCATCATCGGCTCATCCGTCGGCTCTATCTCCTCGAAATCATTGACTATTTGATCTAATATTTTTTGCGTTTTTCGTATTTTTGCGATATTCTCATCAAAAATTGGTTTTGAGGCAGGAAACGCTTCGGAGAGTTCTGTGTAGATCAAAATTCTTCCTCCAAAATGGCGGTTAAATTCATCAAAGGCACTACGTAAATACGCTTTTCGTGTCGTATGTCGAAACAGTGCTTTAATCATCTTCTTGCGCTCTTTGATGGGAACTGATTCATCGATTGCCTCAGCAACACGCTTAATGTCCAAACGGGAAAAATAAGCACCACAATGGTAGGGTGCTAGCAGTTTATCGGAGAGTTCATCCACAAATCCGGGAACAGGCTCCTCAGGCTCATTTTCCGTTGTCGTTTCACACGAACCATCCTCACATTTAGCTTGAACGAACGCATCAAATTCAGCTTTAAGATCGCTAAAATCATCTTTTTTCATTATTTTTCTCCCGTAGTTAATTCATAAAAATAGTGGCACAGTGATTGCAGTGCAATATCCTCATTGTAGAGTTCCGCAAATTTTTCCAAGGCAGCAGGCATTATCAGCTCACCCAAAAGCTCTTTGTTTTCAATACGGATAAGGTCACAAATACCCGATGCTTCTACGTCACTCGAACGGCTATCCAGTAGATCAAACACTTCTTCTTGATATTCGGTTGAAATAACCGCCCCATTTAGCTTGGAACTGCGCATTTGTGAAATCGTAAACGCCAAATCATCGGGACGGATATTCATAGGAATAACCATCGCATTGACACCGTTTGCTTTAAACAGCTTATTGACACTGGCTGAAAAACGGTTACTATGCGCTTCTTGGGCAATAAAACCAAAGAGTTTTGTTTCTACTGTAATACTGTTATCATTATTCATCATTGTAGACCCCATAATTCCAATGCTTCTTCTTCTTCAAGACGGCAACGGCGACAAATACGCTCACCCGCGACCGAACTGAATAATCCACCACACTCATCGCAAGGACGGACGGCAAATGTTGCCAAATTCTGAACCTTCGGCTCAAACCACTCTTTGAGATTGTACGAGGTAGAAAGGGTGATCGCCTCACTCTCACACACATCATGACACAAATGACATTTGACACATAAAAATGGATCAAAATCAATTTTTGAGTTGCGCATATCAGAGGTTAATGCCCCCGTAGGACAAATACGATAACACATTTCACACGCCGTGCATTTCGATTCATCGAGAAGTTTTTGAGAGGTAAATGTTATCGTATTCGCCTCTACCACATGAAAAATATCAGGCTTTTCGAAACGTTTCAACGCCGTAAAAAAGAGTTTACGACGATCCGTAATTTTTTTCGTTCGCAACGCTTGCGTATGGCTGCTGTCTAATGTCTGTGAAACAAACTCATCGGTAGTGAGTTGTATTTCACGCTCAAAATTGGCTTTATACGCTCCGATTTTTTTCAGATGAAACGTTTTGAAAAAATCTCGTCGATCTTTTTCGTCCTCAATCGTCTCCTCGTCTTTGAAACTCACATCGACCAAATCAACATAAGACTCTAAGCCAATCGCTTCAAGGAGATAATTGACATTCTCAACACGCTCATTAAGCTCACGTAAAATAGGCGCACCAATATCGCACGAAGAGCAATGACCGATGTCGAGAACCAGCCCTTTTTTCATCCCTGACAAAGCAATTAAATGCTCATTTCCAAGTGCCGCCAAACACGGAACATTTTTCTGACACGAAATAAGATTTTCCTCCTCGGACATAAAGGAGAAGAAAAAATTGGTAGAATTGAAATCATCAAGCGCCAATGCCTCACTCGGACATACCGCCACACATCCCCCACATCCAACGCATTGGACTTGGTTAATAGAGGGGAGTTTGCTAGAGAGAACTATCGCACCCGTAGGGCATACATCCACACACGCTGTACAGATAGAATTGACACTAAGGGCACGGACACATCGCGCAGGAGAGAAGTTTAAAAGTCCCATTACGACGACGCAACAACCGTGCTTAACATTTCATTATCGGACAATATGAACTCCAAAGCCATCTCTGCCGCATCATAATAAATCGGCGTACGTGCTTCGTATTTCATATTAATCAGATACATAGGTGCCCATTGGAGTAAATGGTTATTTAAGAATTGGTGTTGCACTCTCAAAAGTTCCTCTACAACTTCTTCATCCTTCTCTTCCAATGCTCTTTTTTGAGCTTCGCATAAATGGTGCATAAATTCAAGCTCAATGCCGATATGATCGGACGATACAACGCGAGCAACTTCATAATCAACAATAAAATTGTACGCACTGTAAATATCCGTCACAGGATTGGCTCCACCTGTCTCAATCATCTGATCGCTACGGGTATAAAACGTCTCGTAAGGTACTAAGTGCAAAATAGAGAGATTGGTAAAATCAGGGTTAAAATATTCTTCCAAAAGTTTCTCATTGGAGAGTGTAGACCGTTGTTCCCAATCGTTCCAATGGGGGAAAAATTCCAAAATAGTTGGGTCATTTTTAAGGGTCTCTAAAATTTCAACGTCCAACTCTTGGAGGAGTATTCGAGAAAGAAGTGCATAGTTATTGCTTCGGGCAATGATCTCATCCATAGTGATTAGGCCTTTAAATAGGAATTGCAAGATTGTAACCAAAAGGGCTGAAAAGCCCTTTAGTAATTTTTTTTAAGAGAGGAAGTGAAAGCTTTTTAAGCTTTAATATTCACTTCGTAGGATGCAGGATCAAGTTTAACCCAAGGACGGAAAATGTGACGAGGACGACGAATCGTAGAATTTTCGTCCAAACCACGTGAAAGTTTATCTCTCCACGCTTGATACACTTTCATATTATTATCGTAGTTGACAAAAATATCTCCGATTTTATCCCCTGGTTGAATGGGTTCTAAAAGAACTTTATGGTGCCAACAGTGCATACCAGATACGGGGTCAGGATGAGGAGCTGCCACAGCATTTTGCCATGAACCGCTCAACCCATCCCACCATACGTTTTCAGAATCTCGGTTATACTCGGCGAAACGCTCCGCTTTAAACCCTTTGATCCCCTCAACGTATTTGAGTTTCGCTGTTTTCCCGTCCATTTGAATCTCAGCTACAGGTACACCGAAACTATTAATCCCCGTTGTACCACTGTAATCGTCAATTTTGGTTTGCGCACCCTCTTTACCAACATTCGCTGGAGATTCTTTGAGGAACTCTTTGTTACTCAAATCACGAGGGGCTACACTTGGTGCTACTTTTCCATCGGTTACACCGTTTGGAATAGTGACATGGTTAGTAAGCTTCCAACGTCCGCCATGATGAGAACACGCTAAGGTCCCCGGCAGGACACCCTCAGTCGGAACCGCCATCGCTACAAAGTGTCCACTCTCAAGCCCTGAAACGGTATCAACGATTTTAACACGAATCGCATCCCCACGTTTAAAGCCCAAACGTTTAGCATCCCCAGTAGCAATCCAAATCGGATCATGATTTTGGCTAATTTCCATCAAGTGCTTGGAGTTTGCCGAACGAGTATGAATGTTATACGGCAAACGAAATACTGTATTAAGAGCAAACGAGTTTGCTTCTTTCATATAGTGATGATTGACATGAGAAAGGATGTGTACCATTTCCTCTTTCTCTTTATCATTTCGGGGATAGATCGCCATTGCATATTCTGGCCATTTCCAATCTTTGGCTACCCATTGGGTATAAACATCCAGTTTTCGTGTCGGAGTCGTAAACCCTTGTAATTTTTTACCGTCGATTTCAATCCCGATTTTTTTCGGTTTACCTGAATCATCATTCGCCGTAATAATACCCGAGCTATCGACACTCATCGAACCAGCATCAAATTTATGCTCATACGATTCAACTTGCCCCTCTTCTATTTTAAGTGCTCGTTCTTGAACGTTATAAATTTTATCCTCTTCAAGCCATGCCCCATGATCGCGCATATAGGCATATACAGGGAACTCTTCTTTGGTATAACGCTCATCATTATCTACCGTTTCCCGAAGTTTTGGCAAGTTATCACCAAACGCTGCGTCGTACCACTCTGCAATTGTAACAGCTTTACCTGGATGACGTTTGCTTTCCCACATTTTTTTGATATTGAGACTTCCGTCTGGATCAATATAATCGGTACACAATTGGAACCAGAACTCATTCTCTTCCCATACTTCACCCAGTCCCGCTTTGATGTGCGCTTCGAGTGTTGCACGATTTGGATCTTTTGGTTTCCATCCCGATTTTTCCAATGCTACACGCAATACTGGCTGACGAAAGGATGTCCATCGTGCCGGAAAGGTCGCTTCAGAGTGTTGGTCATGTCGCTCACCCGCAAGTCCGACTGGAAGAACATAATCCATATACCAGTTCGTCTCCGACCATACAGGGGAGAGATTAAAGGTAAGTTCCATAATTTCTTCGTTTTTAAGCACTTCGATCCAGCGGAAACCATCTGGATTAATCCATACAGGGTTATACATACGAGGGGCATACACAGACAATTTTTTCGGCACTTGCAATCCACGATCATTCCATTTTTTCTGCCACTCTTTATCGCTCAATAAATGTGGCAGCAAAAAGGACATTTCGTAGGTTGAAAGAGGCCATTCAGGAGGCCATGTCAACTCATTCCATGCTTTAACAGCGGGTACATCTTTCCCCGATTTACCTTGACCAACGGTAGCACTGCCTCCTTTGCCCCCAACTGAAATATCATGGGAGTGATAGAAGCCTGTTCCACCAACATTTCCAATGGCTCCACGTAAACCAGTAACAAACAACACCGATTTACCAGCCATCCAACCACCACGATTCCCCGCAGCGGTTGCACGCCAAATGTACGTTGAGATCGCATCTTCTGCCCAAATAAACATCTCATAAAGCTTTTCAAGTTTATAAGCAGGAATATGAGTCTCTTTTACCGCAAATTCAAGGGTATACGGTGCATACATCTCTTTAAGTAGTCCCAAATAACTTTCGAAATCACGCCCTTCAGGTACTTTTGAAATATACGTTTTTTCGACCATATAATTCAAGTAGTCACTGTCGTTCATCAACGTATCCCAGTTAAACCAACGTTTTACAAACGCTTTATTCACCAAATTATCATTTAAAATACGGCTTGCCAAATAAAGATAAATGACCGATTCCGTTCCTGGCCATGGAGCCAACCAAAGATCGGCGATACCTGCTGAGTTGGAAAGGCGAGGATCCATAACGACCATTTTCGCCCCCTTCTTACGCGCATCAGCAATCATTCCAGCAGCTTGTTGGAAATAGTGTCCTGCATCCGCAGCATGCGAAGAGTTCAAAAAAATCAATTTTGCATTTGCCCAATCGGGGCTCGTACGGTCATCATTAACGAAGTGAATCGACGGTGTACGTCCGTTTGCCGAACAAATATTTGTATGAGAATTGTAAGAATCCAATCCTAATGATTCCCATACTTTGGGGACAAAACCATTCTCATTCGGACGACCGACGTGATACATGACCGATTTGCGGGAAAGTTCATCCCCTTTGCGAATGGTATCTCCCATCTTTTTACCAATGGTGCTCATCGCTTCATCCCACGTTGTACGAATCCATTTACCCTCTCCACGCTTAGAACCTGGAGCCCGTTTCAATGGAAATGGGATACGGTCGGGATCGTACATTTGGGATTGAACTGCATACCCTTTGGCACAGTTACGACCACGAGATCCTGGATGAAGAGGATTCCCCATATATTTACGAACGGTCAACGTTTTTTTATCAACCCATGCTGTCAAACCACATGACGCTTCGCAGTTGGAACATGCCGTAGGGATAATCATAAAATCGTGAACCAAAATACCCTCAGGATTCTCTTCACTTCGTACACCATGACGACCAATACCACCCCGTTTCCAATCGGTACCATCAAGCTCTTGAAATCCGTCCCACTGATCCAACGGAGGATAAAAAGAGAGGGTATCAGGGGTATTGGTAAATTTACTTTTTTCAATCGACTCTGCAATGGCATCGGTCGTAAAAACGCCCTTAGCAATGGCGGCACCCGCAACGGTAAATGCGGCACCTTTTAAAAATGTTCTTCTGCTTTCTAAATACATCATAATCTACCTCTTAGCTCATGTTTAACAATTGGGGAATAACGAGCCAAACGTGTTTGCTAACCCACAAACCAATTAGTGCTGATACCGCCGCAATTTTTAATAAATAATACGATTGTTTTTTCAAACTTAAACATACCAAAACCATTGGTGTAATAAATGCCAGAACTTGTCCTATCCAAAACATAACGGTGTATTGACCACCCTTAACAAATTCCAATGTTGCCGCAACTTCTTCTGCTTTCATACCGCCGAAAATATATTCTGACATATAAAGGAGAAAAGCCCCAAAAGCACTCAAGCCCAAAACAAGCCCTAGATCTTTTTTGATAGGGTCGGAGAATTTATTACCACCCAATAAAATCATCGTCGCTGATCCTGCTAAAAGAGCTGCTAAAATCATTTGCGCTGATTCGGTTGGCATTTGCCAAAGTTCACGAGCCGTTGATTCTGCCATCAAGCCTGCGGTATACAACGTAACAGGAATGGCAAGTAATGTTGTCCATCCCAATAATTTATCGTACATTGCCGTATCTTTTTTGATGTAAATCGCATACGCCATACCAAAAAGCAATCCAACAAATCCCGTTGCCATCCATGCACCGATGGTAATCGCTGATGTTAGGTGAGGATAGAAAAAGATATGCCAAAATCGGAACATTTGGTGCAAATCAATAACCGTAAACAATAAGAAAATATGAATAAAGACGATTGAAATTGCCACCACAGGAAAACGGATAAAACCTGTTTGCTCTGGATATTTTTTTAACAAAAAGAACGCAAGGAAGATAATCCCCGTCCCAACACTCTTCGCCCACATATTCATGGTAATAATCCAACCCCAAACGATACCGGGAAGAGCCACGTCAAGAACAACGATAGCATTGGTTGCTGCAATAATTTCATGTGCCATTA
>JAABPY010000136.1 GCA_011391735.1 Sulfuricurvum sp.
TGTCGATAAACCTCGCTATCTTATGGGAGTGGGTACCCCTGAAGATTTGGTTGAAAATATTGAACGGGGTGTCGATATGTTCGACTGCGTTATGCCCACACGCAATGCCCGTAATGGAACCTTGTTCACGACGTACGGACGGATAAACATTCGTGGGGCGAAATTCAAACTCGACAGCGACCCCATTGATCCTGTGTGTGATTGTTACACGTGTAAGCGTTACAGTCGTGCCTATTTGCACCATCTCTTCCGTGCCAAAGAGTTGACGTTCTTTCGTCTTGCCTCCATCCATAACCTTCACTATTATTTATGGCTTGTAGGGGAAGCTCGAAAAGCAATCATTGCAGGAGAATTTAGTACATTCAAAAAGGATTTTTATGCCAAACGCCAAAGCTAAAATGACCCTTGGGGTTAATATTGACCATATTGCCGTACTTCGTGAAGCCCGTAAGATTAATGATCCTGATCCCTTGATGGCATTAGCGATTTGTGCCCAAAGTGGTGCCGATCAAATCACCATACACTTACGTGAAGATCGTCGTCATATTCACGATGAAGATGCCCGCCGTATTATCGCCTCATCGTCGTTGCCTGTGAACTTGGAGTGCGCTATTGACCCTGCTATTATTGAGATCGTTTGTGGATTACATCCCCACCGTGCGACCTTAGTTCCTGAAAAACGGCAAGAGGTAACGACCGAAGGGGGACTGGATGTTGTCGGTCAATTTGATGCAATCTCCCTTGCCATCAATAAACTCAAAGAGAGGGAAATTGAGGTCTCCCTCTTTATCGACCCCACTCGTGAAGCCATAGAGTATTGCGAACGTCTGGGGACGCAATGGGTGGAGCTTCATACGGGTAGCTATGCCAATGTCTATGCGATGCTCAACAGTGCTCTCCCCCACTCCCATCACGCCATCGAGGCGTTGCGTCTTTCTCGCAGTGAGTTGGATGATCGACTTGAGCAGTCGTACAGTGATGTTGTTGATGCTGCCAATTATGCCCGTTCCTTAGGACTCAAAGTAGCCGCAGGTCATGGGCTGAATTACCAAAACGTCTCCCCTATTGTCGAAATTGATACCATAGAAGAGCTCAATATTGGGCAAAGTATTATCGCCCGTAGTGTCTTCACGGGACTCTCTCAAGCTATTAAAGATATGAAGACCCTATGTCAACGTTAAAAAAAATTGCGATTAGCGTCGGGGACCTTAACGGTGTGGGCTTTGAGATACTTTTAAAAGCACATAATGAGATTAAAAAAATCTGCGATCCGCTTTATTGTATCAACTATACTATGGCGCAACAAGCGGCAATGCTCTTGGGGACGCAACTTCCCAATGATTTTAATCGCTTTAATGTTAAGGGGGAGTTTACGATTGAAGCAGGAGAAATATCTGCTTTAAGTGGTCAATACAGTTACGATTCCTTTTTAAGTGCCGTTGAACTAGCGAAGAATAAAAATGTTGACGCTATTGTTACTCTCCCCATCCACAAAGAGGCGTGGATGATGGCAGGGATAAAGTACGTCGGACATACCGATGCCCTTCGTGATTTGTTACATTCAGAGGCGATTATGATGTTGGGGTGCGAAGAGCTTTATGTCGCCCTTTTAACCGAGCATATTCCCTTACGTGAAGTAGTCAATCATATTACCACCGATGAGATAGTCGATTTTCTCCTCCGTTTTCACACTAGCGTACACCGTCACCCTATTGGTGTATTGGGGCTCAATCCCCATGCAGGGGATCACGGTGTCCTTGGAGATGAAGAGCGGTTTATCGAAGAGGCGATCACAAAAGCCAATGAGACAATTGGTGAGAGGATTTTTCAAGGTCCCCTCGTCCCTGATGTTGCCTTTACTCCACGCAGTCGTGCCTACACTAAAACACTTGTTGCCATGTATCACGATCAAGGACTTGCCCCCCTCAAAGCTCTCTATTTTGAGGAGGGGATTAATATCTCATTAGGGCTACCTATTATTCGTACCTCTGTCGACCACGGCACCGCTTTTGACATCGCATACCAACATAAAGCACATACATTGAGTTACATTAATGCACTAGATGCCGCCGTAAAATATTCAAAAGGATAAATCAAGTATGGTAGCTAAAAATAAAAAGTTTATATCTGCCTTTAGAACTAATGATTATCATCTGAAAGTAGTGATGGATAGATGAATCTTCAAATTGTTTCTGAAATAGTTGCCTTGTTAAATGAAATATTGCCCCCCCATTTGTATGCTTCTGATTTTACCAAGGAAATGTATTTTACCCTTCTCAGAAAGCTCTCCTTATACGACAAAGAAGAATTCTTTAACGACAAAAAAGGGGCCATAAAAAAAGCTTTGACGGAGTATTTTGCACAACATCACCAAAAAGTCTCTGTTGAGATCACCTTTAGAATGTGTACCCTAAAAAAAGATTTGCTTGACGCTTCTCGTAGTGAATCCTTCGATAGAATGATTTATAACAATATGTTAGCTTTATTGGATGTATCGAAACAAAAAGAAGATTTTTTGGTATTACCATTTTTGCTTTCAATACCCGAATCAATCTATCAAGTGATTTTTAAAAAGTTCAGTAGCTTAGGTGAAACAGCTATAGTAGCACGCAGGATTACTCGTCAGCAAGTGAATAGTGTTTTTGAACTGGATGAACGGGATATTGTCTTTTTCCTCCGTGGGAAAATCACAATACGATTATTTACCCCGCCTAAGAAATTCCCACCAGGTGTGGACAAGCGTTTTGCAGGCGA
This sequence comes from Sulfuricurvum sp., assembly GCA_011391735.1. Classification (GTDB taxonomy): domain Bacteria; phylum Campylobacterota; class Campylobacteria; order Campylobacterales; family Sulfurimonadaceae; genus Sulfuricurvum. The sequence continues at coordinate 2,755 of JAABPY010000136.1, forward strand.
AACGATGGAAGCTATGATAGATTTGTATCAGACCTATTTTCCAGAAGGGGCATGGGAGTATATTGAATCACTTTTAGATGATGTTATCACTGAAAAGCTAAACTTTGAAATTATTGACAATCTAACCTATCATAAACAATTTATCCCTGTATTTCGCTCTATGATCGAAATCTTACTGTTGGATGTGGTCAACGAAGAGGATCGAACGAAAATTGAGGGATTAACGGGGTATGTACTTCGTCAATATTTTCACCCTATTTTGCTCTATGCCGCCAAAAGACTTTTAGATTCTATTGAAAAACGGGACAAAAATGCAGCAGATTTTATCAAATATTATACCGATGATATTGTTATCGATGAAAATGGAAATAAAATCCAAAAATATGCCATTACGGATATCAAACAACAAAAATGGAATTTTAGCTCCATTCTTTCGGTGATGATGCAGTATAAGCAAGCTAGATTCAAGTTAAATGCGCAACAAGAGTTGATCGTGACCTCTGAAGAAAGGGTGAATGAATCTAAAATTGAGATTGAATCGGAAGAAAAAAATTATAATGCACTTACAGAAGAAATTATCCGTATCAAAACCTTGATGATTGAAAATGATACTAAAATTTTAGAAATTAAAGCAAAATCGACATCTCAAGACTCCAATAGTTTCTCTTTGGGAAATGATATTAAGCGAATCAACAATCTCCAAGACGACCTTAATGAACGGATTAAAAACAGAAGAAATCAATTGGAAATCTCCAAAGGACGCTTAGTGAATAAAAAAGTGGAACTCGCACGAAAACAAAAAAAAGTCCTCTACGAAACGAAAACACTCCAAGCTATTAAGGAACAAACCGACCCAATATTTCAAAGTTATGAAATGATAGCTGAAGCGCTCTCCCTTGTCCTTGCCAAACGGTAAAGTATCAGGAGAGACGATCCCGATACGCTTCATATCCAAATTCATGGACGATATTCAGATCTCCCTCTTTTGTCCATATAGCCAATGAGGGGAGCTTTATCCCATTAAATGTGGTGTTTTTGACAAAGGTATAATGAATCTGATCTTCAAAAATGATTTTATCCCCTATTTCTAACGGTTCATCGAAGGAGTAATCCCCCATAATATCCCCCGCTAAACAGGTGTTCCCCCCCAAGCGATAGGTATATTTTTTCTCCCCCGCTTCCCCTGCGTGACGTACCATAGCACGATAAGGCATAGCAAGGGTGTCGGGCATATGCGCTTCGGCTGAAGAGTCCAAAATAGCAATATCCATCCCATTATGGACAATATCCAGTACCGACGTCACCAATGGTCCCGTTTGCCACCCTACCGCTTCCCCAGGTTCGAGATAGACGGTAATATTGTTATGACGCTCTTTAAACTCTTTTATGACCGCAATAAGTCGCTGTACATCGTAATCATCTCGTGTGATGTGGTGCCCTCCTCCGAAATTGATGTATTTCATTGTGTCAATATACGGACCAAATTTGGCTTCAAATGCCTCTAAAACCCCCTCAAGGGCATCGACGTTTTGCTCACATAAGGCATGAAAATTGAGTCCATCGAGTTTTGAGACGATAGAGGGGTCAAAATTGGCTAATGTTGTCCCCAAACGGCTATAGAGACCACACGGGTTATAAAGATCAACAGGAGAGGAGGAGTATTCGGGATTGACGCGCAGTGAAACAGAAATATTTGGATTGATGGATTTGACTCTATCATAAAAGCGATGGAATTGTGCAGGGGAGTTAAAAACAATATCATCACTAATGCGAGCAATTTCATCAATCTCTTCCTCTTTAAAAGCGGGGGAATAGGTATGTACCTCTTTGTCCATTTTTTCACGCGCAAGCTTGGCCTCGTGCAATCCACTTGCGGTACATCCATGAAGATATTTTCCCACAAGATCAAACGTTGACCACAGTGCAAAGCCCTTGAGGGCGAGGATGATTTTTGCCCCCGATTCACGTTGAACCCGTTGCATTAGGAGTAAATTTTTTTCTAAAAGAGCCTCTTGGCAAATATACATAGGAGTATGGGGGAGCTGGGAGAAGTCAATATCAGACATCTTGAATTCCTTGAATTTTAATGGCGTGATTGTACCATATCAATCAATCTAAGCGGTTTCATTTCCCCCCGTTACTTTGATATGCCATGGTTCGTAACGGACACCATAAGGGTTATTTGTGGTATAGCGAATAGTGATATACCCATGGTCATAAAGTTTCTTGAAAACATCGGTCTCTTGGAATTTTTCAGTAAAGTTATATTGACCAAATCCCGCTTTCCCAATATCGAAATCCCCAATACTGTGATACGTAAATCCAGGGGGGGCAATGGAGGTCGAAGCAAGACGTAAATCTCCCCCCTCACACACCATTTTTTTTACAAATAAATGAAGTTGTTTAACAGGGGCACGTATTCCTGAGGTAAGAATGACATCATCCCCCATTAATTTTTTAATTGTAGTGTATTTTTCCATTGCTGCCCCTTTGAGGAGAGAATGACCACTTTTGTTAATATAACAAATATTACTCTTGTTCGTAACGGCCGTAAGGGTAGGAACGGTCCGTTCTCCATAAAATCCATATCGTTTGGGATTACCATAAAATATTGTTTCAATATAACCAATTTCCGAGGGGGTGAGAGGTTTATTGCAATAGGCTGCCTCTTTTAGCATTTGATCGAAACTAATAAGATTAAATTGGACATATCCCACTCTATCTTGCACAGCGTTTAGCTTATCTAATAAACTAAAAACGACAGAAGAAGCCCTTATTCTCGATGTAGTTTCATTAAATTCTTCTGTTTGACCAATAAGTACGGTGCTACTTAGTACCCCTGTGTATGCTATAAAAGAGCGTCTGTTCATACTTTCCTCATTTTCCTAAAATTTAAATAATTATATTAATGCTATTTTACCTAAATTTCTGTCTATTTAACAGCAAATAAAGTGTATAATAATGTTATTATTTATTTCACACTATGTAAGGGGTTGGCTATGCTCTCAAAACTTTATCTACACATAGCACGTGAAGCGATACACTTTGGATACGATGGTTCGGTTATGAATGAAGATGAATGGTTGCAACGTCATCCTGAGTTGGGGATAAAAGGGGCAACGTTTGTCACGCTGACACTCAATGGTCAATTAAGAGGGTGTATTGGTTCGCTTATTGCGCATCGTCCGCTCATTGATGATCTTATCTCAAATGCCCAATCAGCAGCCTTTCGTGATCCCCGATTTCCCCCCCTTAGCGCCGAAGAATTTCAGAGAATTAAAATCGAAGTTTCGTTGCTAAGTGAGCCTATAAAGCTCATTTATACGGATAAAGAGGATTTAAAAAGGCAAATTCGTAGTGGGATAGATGGGGTAATCATTCGGTTGCGAAATTATCAGGCCACGTTCTTACCGCAGGTGTGGGAGGAGTTAAATGAGTTTGAGACTTTTTTTGCCCATTTGGGGATGAAAGCGGGACTAGGTAGTGATCCTCTCTCCTTTCATCCTGACGTGTATACCTACCAAGTTGAAAAAATAGAGGAGGATTACGATGTCTGATCGGAAAATGAGTGTCGCAGGGAGTTTTTATCCCGCATCACCAGATGAAATCAACGAGATGATTGACCATTTTAATGCAACATTAGAGGAACATCCCGATCTCCTTGGTCGTTTTGACACCCTCGTAAGCTCTGCTGTCATTGTCCCCCATGCGGGATGGATTTATTCGGGATTTACTGCCAATATTGCCTTTCGCATTCTTCCCCATGCGAACCCCAAAACAGTCGTCGTTATTGGCCCTTCTCATCGTGTCGGTTTTGAAGGGGTGAGCATTGCCCATAACGAGAACTATCAAACCCCCCTTGGAAATTTGCTTATTGATACGGCATTGGTGGAGGATCTACAATCACGTTTTACCCTCTCTACTTTTGAACAAGCACATCATGAGCACAGTACCGAAGTACAGATCCCTTTTATTAAGTATTATATGAATGATGTCAACGTCGTTGAATTGGTGTATGCGTATACCCAACCCTCACGCATAGCACCGATTATTGATTATTGTCTTAGTTTACCGAATATTGCTGTTGTCATTAGTACCGATTTAAGCCACTATTATTCGCTTGAAGAGGCACAACGGCTCGATTCAATTTGTTTGGAGGCAATTCGCACTGAAAATCTTCAAGCGTTGCATCAAGGGTGTGAGGCGTGTGGGATGATAGGGGTGGAAGCGATGCTTAGTGTTGCAAAAAAAAGAAAATTAACCAGCACCTTGCTTGATTATCGCACCAGTGCCGATGCAAGTGGAGATATCTCCCACGTTGTGGGGTATATGAGCGCACTATTTAATTAAAAACTCTTTTTTTTAAGGTTTATTGATTAAACTGTGTTTGAATACATTAGGTATGAGGGTGGTTTTATGATCGAAACGAATATTTACATTGGAAGACAGCCCATTTTAGATCGGGATGGGAAGTGTGTTTCGTATGAACTATTGTATCGGCATAATCATAGTGCATCGGGGGCAGTTTTTTCGGATAATGTTCAAGCAACGACTCGTGTCATTATCAATCTCATTCATAATATCGGTCTCTCCTCTATTATTGGTAATCGAGTGGGGTATATCAATGTAAATGAAGCTATTTTAATGAGTGATGTCCTCCTCTCTCTCCCAAAATCAAAATTTATCCTTGAAATCTTGGAGTATACGTTGGTTTCTGATGACGTGATAAAGAGAGTTCATCACTTACACGAGCTTGGATACCGTTTTGCCTTGGATGATTTTTTATGCAGTTATGAGAATATAGAGAAATTCAAAGATTTTTTCCCGTATGTGGATGTTGTCAAAGTTGATTTATTGGTTGAACAAGAGGTTCCCCTTGAAAAAATCGTGGCTCTCTTCAAAGAGTATAATATTAAGGTATTGGCGGAAAAGGTCGAAAATATCGAAATGTTTGAGCGGTGTAAAAATGCTGGTTTTACCCTCTTTCAAGGGTATTTTTTCGAAAAACCCACTATTCTTATTGGCAAGAAGATTGAGCCATCCGTCGCTAATGCCCTTGATATGATTAACACCCTCCAAGCCGAAGAAAACTCCGATATTGTAAGTCGTAAATTTACCGATTATCCAGAACTCACTTTCAATCTTCTTCGTTACGTCAATTCTGCTGAATTCAATTTTAAAAGTGAGATCACCAGTATTAAGCAAATTTTATCCCTACTGGGAGCTTCACGCTTACGCTCATGGCTTGGGTTGTTTTTGTATGGCGGAAGTGAGGATAGACTCTTTCGGGAAGCTATTATTAATGCCGCTAAATTTCGTTCCAATCTTATGTGTGAATTGGTCACAACTCTAGGACGAAAAGAGTTGGCGGATGAGGCGTTTTTAGTCGGGAGCCTCTCTTTGATTGATACCTACTTGCAAGTTGCTATGGCGGATATTATTGGTAATATCAATCTTTCAGAAGGGATTATGAGTGCTTTATTGCAACGAGAGGGGTATTTGGGAAAATTATTAACGATTACCGAAAAGCTTGAGAGAACCGATCAGCTTCAAACGGTGATTGAAAATTTGGCCCCGAAAATAAAACTAAGCGGTGCACAACTCTACACTCTCTATTGTCAAGCCCACAAATACGAGGAGCGCCTTTAGCACTCCAGCTCAACTATGTTCCAAGGAAGCCCTTGAGCCATCATCTCTTCCATAAAGAAGTCAGGATCCATTTGCTCCATATTGAACACCCCATGACCACTCCATTTTCCCTCTACCATCAGTTTCGCACCGATAACCGCAGGAACACCTGTTGTGTACGAAACCCCTTGGGATTTGACTTCGGCGTAACACTCTTCATGATCTTTGACTTGATAGATATAAATTTTTTGTTTTTTTCCGTCTTTAAGACCTTCAGCAACAATGCCAATATTGGTTTTACCTTTCGTTCGAGGACCCAGTGATGCAGGATCAGGAAGTAAAGTTTTCAAAAATTCCATAGGGACGATCTTCATCCCCTTATGCTCAACCTCTTTAATCCCTAACATTCCAACATTTTCAAGACATTTCATATGGGTTAAGTAACTTTGACCAAACGTCATAAAGAAACGGATACGCTTAAGCCCTTTGATATTTTGGACTAACGATTCCATCTCTTCATGGTAAAGGAGATAACTATCCTTTGGCCCTACTTCAGGATAATCCCATACTTGCATAATCTCCATTGGTTCCGTTTCGATCCACTCCCCATTTTCCCAATAACGCCCTTTGGCACTTACTTCACGTAAGTTGATCTCAGGGTTGAAGTTGGTAGCAAACGCATACCCGTGATCCCCGGCATTACAGTCAAGAATATCAATCGTATGAATTTCGTCAAAAAAGTGTTTTTGAGCGTAGGCACAAAAAACGTTGGTCGCTCCTGGATCAAAACCGCTGCCAAGAAGACCCATAATTCCTGCATCTTTAAACGCTTCGTCTCTTGCCCATTGCTCTTTGTATTCAAACATCGCTTCATCAGGGTGCTCATAGTTTGCGGTATCCAAATAAGGGGTTTTCGTCGCAACACACGCATCCATAATGGTCAAATCTTGGTACGGCAACGCAACATTGATAACAATATTTGCCCCCACACGTTCGATAAGGTCAATAACATCCGCCGTATTATCGGCATCTATCGTGGCGATTTCAATTGCCCCATTAGGAAGTTCGCTTTGGATCTCTTCGCAACGTTTTAACGTACGGCTTGCCAAAATAATACGATCAAATGTTGTGTTGTTCATGACACATTTGTGTGCCACAACGCGCCCGACCCCGCCAGCGCCGATAATAAGTACAGTTGCCATTGCCAACCCCTTGTTTGTGTGAAAATTATAGTATGGAAATTATAGACCAATCTCTCTTACGATTGGGTTACAAGTACATAACGCCAATACGAAATTATCTTTCATAAGGAAGCCAACCGAGAATGCAAGAGAAAAAATGGTGATAATTAAACACATTGTGCACGCTCAAACAAATCTCGCGCAAACCCTCGTGCCTCATCGCTAACACTCTCACCACTGATAATACGGGCGATCTCTTCGATTCGTTCCTCCTCATTGAGTTCACGAACACGGCTTTCGTCATCTTTGTAGATCAAGAAGTGTTGATCTCCCATCGAGGTGAGTTGCGGTTGGTGGGAGATGACAAAAATTTGATAGTGGGTAGAGAGGTGGCGTAATACTTTGGCGACACTCATCGACTCTTCGCCACTAAGATTGGCATCGATTTCATCGAGCATCAACACCCCGCCACTATCTTCCATACTCTCAACACGCAACGCTAATAACGCTAAACGCAGACGATTAAACTCCCCCGAACTAAGCTTCTCTAGCTTCGTCCCCTCTAGTCCCAATACAACACGATCAACTCCAAGTGGGTGCGTTTCAACCACTTCAAGCTCCAACGTAGCTGGACGCAAATAGAGCATCGACAAATAGCTATTAAGTCGCTTAAGAGTCATAGAGCGTGTATTCGTGCGTGCCAATGTGAGCTTGGAAGAGAGTTCATCTAGTTGTGACTGATGCTCTCGTATTTGTTTGAGCAACTGGGTTTTGGAGTGCTCTATTGTCTCATACGATTCTAGCTCTTTTACTTTTTGATCACGATAGGCCAATGCCTCTTCAATCCCTCCATAACGACGTTTGAGTTCGCTTAAGCTTTCGATGCGGTTAAGAATATCTTCCACGCAGACCTCCTCAAGTTGCTCCATTTTTTCAAGAGAGGTTTCAAAAATATTGCGTAGCTCATTCATCGCATCATCGAAAAATCCACACTCAATGTCCAAAAGAGAGAGGGCATTATTCACCTGACTCTCATAAGCAAAAATCGCCTCGGACGTTGTGATCGCTTCGGTGATCTTCTCTTTTTTAGAAAGCTGTTTTTTGATAAGTTGGAGCTCTTCATCTTCACCAATACTGGGTTTAATAGCATCAATTTTAGCAATCTCATACGCCGCAAACTCTTTGAGCTGTGTGAGTTTTTTCTCTTGTTCTTCAATATGTTTTAGCTCATTAAGGAAAATTTTAGTCTCTGAGAATATTTTTTTATGCTCATTGAGCCACTTTTGATGGTGCTTATCCTCCAAAAAAATACGCTCATCCAATAATCCAAGCAACGCTACGGAATCAAAATCGCTGTAATCTTTGAGACTAAGATGGCGTAGATGTCCTGAGCTAATCGCCTCCATAGAGGATTTTGAGGTGCGTTGATTGTTGATAAAATAGGAGGCTTTCTCTTTTTTGACATGACGAAAAATATTGGGAGCTTCGTTGGTAATGCCGTAGCCCTCTTCATCAATCTTCCATGCGACGGAGGACTCACAAATAGACGCATCAACACTATCAAGCCCTACCGATGCCAAAAGAGAACGCATCAGTATCGATTTACCGCTACCACTAGGACCTGTAAAAACAATTAACCCTGATGTAAACTCAAGCTCCGCTTTTTTGAAACTCAAATACTCTTTCAGATAAAATCGTTCAATCACCGCTTAGTCCCCCCACCCTAATTTTTCTCTCAAAACATCAAAATAGTTAAACTCACACCGATGGATAAGATGTGCCCCCCCATCGGCAAGTTTGATATATACCGTATCCCTATCCGTAATCTCCACCATATCTTGCCCATCGACGATAAGAAGGGCACTCGCATCAGGGGTTTTAATCTCTATTTCAAAATGCCCTGGCAATACGACGGGACGTTGGGTGAGGGAGTGGGGACAAATGGGGGTGAGGGCAAAAACGTTGGTATGGGGAAAGAGGACGGGTCCTCCTGCGGAGAGATTATACGCCGTGGAGCCTGTAGGAGTAGAGATCACGACCCCATCGCCATAATAGGTATTAAAATTTTTCCCATCCACGTAGGTCTCAAGACGGATCATCTTCGAGATGGAGGGGCGTGTTACGACAATGTCATTAAAGGCAACGACTTTACTCTCCCCATGTTTTGTCACAATGGTAGCTTGAAGCATTGCCCGCTTATCAATACGATAATCCCCCGCAAGAAGCTTATCGACAAAGATGTCCAATTCGGTAAAATCCAAATCGGCTAAAAATCCCAATTTCCCAGCATGAATACCAAGGACAGGAAGTTGATACGCATAGGAGCGACGCACGGCAGAAATAAGGGTTCCATCCCCCCCGATTGTCACCAAGAAATCGCTGTTTTGACACAACATCTCAAAAGGCTGTCCCATCACATCAATCATCCCACCACTGATATGATCGATGGCGACTTCAATGCCACGGGATTCAAAAACCCGTTTTGCCTCTAAAAACATCTCTTTGAGCTCAGGGGTCGAGGGGCGTAAAATAATTCCAATACGGTTAATAGACTCTAATTTCACTAGTTTTCTCGCTGATTAAATGATTTGGAAACCATTATAACCAACTCTTTTATAGGGTGATAAATATGTGGCATTTTGTCATTTATTTGCCATTAAGACAAAAATAGGGTACGTTCCACTCTCTCGCACCACCCGATATGCCTCGTGAAACCGAACTGATGTAAACCCAATATTTTCTAAAAGCTTGCGTAATGCTTCTCGATTAAATCCAAAATGGTGTACCCCTTCGTTTCCATGGGTATGAAAGGAACCATCCTCCTCTTCCAAATCGGCAATGGCGATAAAACCACCTTTTTTCAAATGGGCATAAAATTCACGAAACAAATGTGCTGTATCGGCAACATGGTGCAGTGCCATGGAGCTTACAATCCCATTAAATTCACGCCCCAAAGAGGAGGCAAGGATATCGTGATATAAAGCTTCTACACTGAGTTCATCACTGTTTTTTGCTTCGAGTTGTTCCAACATTTTCTCCGAAAGATCAACACCAACAACAGAGCCTACCATCGGAGCAATTTTAAAACTCAAGAGCCCCGTCCCTGCTCCAAAATCCATAATTTTCATACTAGGGTTTAACGCTATTCGGTTCGCAATAGTTTGAAAGACTGCATCCGCAATATTTTGACGCATATCCCCTTTATCCCACCCTGCTGCCGCATTGTTAAAACGTTCACTCATAATTATCCACTCCTTAAAATCTTCTTTGACGACACCATCGTCTAGGTGCATTATTTTAGCCAACAACGGTAACATCTACTGCATTCAATAGTATCATTGTTCTTTGGTGAGTAAGGTAATACCTAAGCCTGTTTCAATCGGGTATCCCTCTTGTGCCCACCCTTTAAGTCCACCTTTGAGTGTTGTCGCATTGACATAGCCCAATTTTTTCAGTGTTTGTGCTGCCAATGCACCACGACTTCCGCCACGGCAATAGGTAACGATCACGGCGTTTTTATCTTTGATTTTATTGAGCACTTCTAATTCTAAATTTCCGCGTGTGATTGCCATGGTGCTTGGTGCGTAGATTTCACCCTCAGCACGCTGATTCTCTTCACGTACATCCATCACGATTACTTTTTTTTCGGTATCTAGCAACGTTTTAAGTTGCTTAGGAGTCATCTCTCCCGCCTCTTGTACCGCTATTTCAATTAATTTGTCGCTTTCTGGATGTCCTGCCATCAAAGACGATCCCACTAATAAACCTGCGAGCATTAGCGCAATTTTAAACCTTTTCATCAATAACCTCTATATATTTAGGATATTAGCTAAATAACTAATTATACGCATAATAGTACAATTACATTAATCTGTCAAGAGTTTTTTGTTTATCAATCAGACCGATTGTCGAGTTGGATATCAGTGTTACAAAGTCATATACATTGCTTTTATCAATTTTGAGTGCTCTCATTGTTGCTTCGCACATTAAAAATTCTACATCATAGGAAAGATTGTATACTATTGTAATATCCCTTTGTAAAAATAATGTAAAAATGCTAATTAGCTAATTTTATCTCGTATGCTATAATCCACCTAATAATTTAGAGTTGTTTAGTAAAAAGGGATTGTATGCTCGATATGGAACAAAAGATCAAGATTTTTAAAGCACTGAGTAATGAGACCCGTTTTTTGATTTTTAAGAATGTTTTTACTGGGGGGTATACCTGTTCACTGGATAAAAAACAGCCTGGGGTTGAAGTTAACCCGATTGCGACGTGTGTCAGCACTGTCGCAGAACATTTTAATTTTTCTCTTCCAACAATTTCCGCCCATATCAAAGAACTTAAAGAGGCGAAGATCATTACGGTAGAGAAAAAAGGGAACAAAGTTTACATTGAGCCTAACATCGAAACAATCCGTGAAATAGCGGGATGTTTTCAGACATTAGTGACAAATTTTGATAATAATCGAGAACTGTTTTTCGGCGATAATCTCGCGGTCAAATAAGAAGCTGAATTATGACTTTGCTCTATCTTGAAAATCAGAGTATGGTAAGGCGACACTGTTGATATTTGATTGACTTACCTTCTGCATTTGGGGTTTTCTTCCCATCCATTTTATAATCTTTAAGTAATTATTTTATTAGGCTACTCCTGTTATCAGATTTAGTCGAAGATATACTCACGGAACAAGTCATCCCCGCACTTAGGTTCATCCCTTTTGGAATTTCATCAATATGGATACGTACGGGGATACGCTGAGCAAGCCGAACCCACGTGAAGATTGGATTGACATTCGCCAATAGCCGTCCGTCGGTTACATTATCACGGTCGCTGATCCCTCTGGCGATACTTTCAACATGCCCTTTGAGGGTGTATTTGGTTCCCAGCATCTTCATTTGTGCTTTATCTCCGATATGAATAAGGGAGAGTTTTTGCTCCTCAAAATAGCCGTAAACCCAAAACGATCCTCCGCTAATAAGTGCCATGCGCTTTTCACCTGCTTGAACGTAATCCCCTTTTCGAAGTAGCAAGTTGGAGACCCATCCATCAACAGGAGCATAGACAGAGGAGCGTTCAAGATCGAGCTTGGCGGTCTCTACGTGTGTCATTGCCTTTTCGTATTTGGCATGAGAGATTTGGGCATCATACAACGCATCATCGCGGTTTTCCGCCGATACCGTCTCATCATCAGCGGCGTTACGACGAGCTGATTGGTGTTTTTTCATCTCGTATTCGGCTTTACGGGTCATAGCAATTGCCTGTGCTTCATGCAAGGCGTGATGAAAGCGCTCTTCATCGATTTGGTACAGAAGCTCTCCACGTTTGACGTACTGATTATCGACGACGGCGACACGGCTGATAAGTCCCCCGACATCAGGGGCAACCATCACGACGTCGGCACGAACACGACCGTCTCGCGTCCATGCACTGTTCATGTAGTTGTCCCATAGCATAAGCCCCAAGAAGAGTGCCAATGAAACGACAGATAAGGTAATGGCGAAGCGTAAAAACTTGGCTAGTTTGGTATTTTTATCCATTTTTTGATCCTTAGCGATAAATGAGTAAACAAGGGAGTGTGAAAAGACAAACAAATACAGCCGTACGAAATAGCCCTGGATGCCAAACATGATTGTAGATTCCGCCATCCGACATCAAACGATCCACTAAAATCTGCATAACTGCTGCTGCCACAAATATGGGGAGGAGTGTTGGCATCTGAATCCCTGCCAAGGTTATATCTAAGGGCATGAATCCTCCTTTAGGATGGGAAAGGTTGTCGAGTTGTGTAATATGGTACGTATCAAAGATAATTCGACGATAAGGTTCTCAAACCGTTTTAACTGTACCGTTTCACTCGGAGCCTTCGCACTTCGAAGAGTGGTAATCGTCTCTTTTAACGCAATCATCAATGATTCTTTACTTGCTTCAGAGGGGGTCTTAAAATAGCGTTGAATCGATTCCAACGCACTATCAATATGGGGATGCCGATAGTGCGTATAGAGGCGCAAAATACTCCGTCGGATCGTCAAAATAGAGCGTCCGATCTCAAGCGTTGCAAGAAGCCACTCAAAGACAAGACGGCTGGAACGCATATTGAGCCGCCCCTGTGTCGAAAACTGTTGAACGAGATCCCGTCCAGTACTCTCCAGCGCACTGCGCTCTACCGTTAATTCCCCTTCGCACACACGGAGTATTTGACGACGCAAGATTTTTGCGACCCTTTGCTGTGTCAATGAACACGACCAAAAATTGACCAGCAAATAGGCAAGACCACCAAAAATAACCCCAATCAATGCCGCCAAAGAACTCTCCAAAAATTTGGTAGGCTCGATCTTATAATAGGGGTCAAGGGCACATTGACTCATAAACATAAAAACAAAGCCGAAGGAAAAAATAGCCAGTTTCGGTCGTGTCGTCATCCATCCGATAAAGGCTAGGGTGGGAGCCAAGAGGAGTCCGAGGGTCAAAAGATCGGAGGTATAGGCAGGAATGAGGTAAAAATCATACAGTGCGGCAACGATCAAGGCAATGATTGACCCTTTAAAAAAGTCTTTGACCCCATCAAGCGGACTGGGTAAGGTTCCAAGTAACAATCCGATAACCACCGCCATCGTGATCGTCACCGTAGCGTAAGGCCATCCCGTTAAAATCCAAAACAGCATGGTTAACAGCAACACACCGCTTCCCCGAAGTGCGGCCAATGCGACCAAAACGTTATCGGTATGGGTCGAAAACCGGACAATGCGACTCAGTTCACGAGATGTTGAACCCGATATTCGGTGTTTTAGAAGCGAAAGATACGTGCTGCAATGGTTATGCAACTCATGGAGTAAACGGAGGATAAGATACGCCGCCGAGGTAAACTCATCTTGGTCTACACATAATAGCCGTTCCTCCTCATACCGCTCCTGTACATGGGATTTTGCCTCTAAAAGCTTGGATAAAAGAAGAGTCAAATCCTCCGACGTCATGACTGTATCAGGGCGATTTTTTAATGCCGATGCAATGGGATGATACAAACGTTTCAATGCCTCTAACAACTGGAGTTTTTGCCCCTCTTTGATTGCGGCAACGATACTTTTGAGGGAGTGAAACGTCGTAGAGAGATTCATATACTCATGATTGAGGTGGGCATAATGCTGACGCTCGCGTCTGTCACTTCCACTCTCGAAACTGCTGTTTATCCGAACCGCATCAAGC
>JAABPY010000137.1 GCA_011391735.1 Sulfuricurvum sp.
GGTATTGCTGCTTTTTATGGGGAAAATATTTGGCTTGGTGGATTTGCCATTGGATGGCTGTTGCATACTTTGGGGGATTTGATAACCGTTGGGGGAATTCGTGGCTATTTTTATCCCTTTTTTCCAACTCGAAAAATCGTTCTTTTACCCTATCCACTACGCTTTTATACGAGAGGGGTTGCCGAGCAAATTCTTATATTTTTTTTGCTTCTTCTAAACGGATATGTAGTATATACTTTGATTCTTCGATAACTAAAAAATGAAAATAATGAGGCATTAATGATGAAATCGTATTTAATCACCGACCCCACTTTTTACGGCAATACCCCCGATACCCTCAAATCATCATTAGCAACAGTGTTGTCCAAACAGATTCCCGATTTTGCCGTTTTTAGAGACAAACAAACTCACAGTTATGATGAACTGGCACAGACGTTTATTGAGGTATGCCGTAGCTATTGTATTCCAAAGATAGTATTAAACAGTAACTACACACTAGCGCACACCTTAAAAGCCGATGGAGTCCATCTAACTTCCACCCAATTTGACGCAATCGTTGAGGCGAAAGGGTTAGGGTTGTATGTTATCATCAGCACCCATACTCCCCTAGAAGCACTAAAAGCGCAAGAATTGGGTGCCGATGCAATCACGTATAGCCCAATTTTTGCCTCACCCAACAAGGGAAAACCCAAGGGTTTAGAGGATTTAAAAGAAATAGTGGCTAAAATAAGAGTACCTATTTTTGCATTGGGTGGAATTACGACCCAAGAGCATATAAATGCCGTAAGCACAACGGGTGCGTACGGATTTGCATCGATACGATATTTTATCCCTTAAGGAATTTTTGCTATGTTTGAAACCATTATCGGTTTGGAAGTTCACGTCCAACTTAACACTCAGTCTAAACTTTTTTGCTCATGTCCTACGAGTTTTAACCACGAACAAAACAGCAATACGTGCCCTACGTGTTTAGCGCTTCCGGGGGCATTACCTGTATTGAATAAAGAGGCGGTTCGTAAAGCGGGGATGTTTGGAACCGCCGTAGGTGCCATCATCAACCGTACCAGCTTCTTTGACCGCAAAAGCTATTTTTATCCCGATAGCCCCAGTGCCTACCAAATCACACAGTTGTATACCCCTATTGTGGAGCATGGAAATTTAGTGATCGATTTTGAAGACGGCAGTCACAAAAACATCCGTATCAACCGTGCCCATATCGAAGCCGATGCAGGGAAAAATATTCATGATGGGGCTATCTCCAAAGTGGATCTCAATCGTGCAGGGACCCCGTTACTTGAAATCGTCTCGGAACCGGATATGCGCAGTGGGGATGAAGCGATTTTGTATCTCAAAAAATTGCACTCCATCGTCCGTTATCTAAATATTTCCGATGCCAATATGCAAGAGGGATCGTTTCGCGTCGATGTCAACATCTCCATCCGTCCCAAAGGGGATGAAAAGCTTTATACCCGTGTTGAGATCAAAAATATTAACAGTTTCCGTTTTATCCAAAAAGCGATAGAGCTCGAAGTAGCCCGTCAGCGTGAAGCGTGGGAAGATGGTATCTATGAGGATGAGATCGTTCAAGAGACACGCCTCTTTGACCAAACCAAGCAAGAGACCCGTTCCATGCGGGGGAAAGAAGAAGCCGCCGATTATCGCTATTTCCCTGAGCCTGATTTGCTAAAAGTCGTTGTGGATGATGTGATGTACGGACAAATCTTGGATATTCCTGAACTTCCCGATGCAAAAAAAGAGCGTTTTGTTCGTGAACATGGGATCAATGAGTACAATGCAGGGGTGTTAACGGCTGATTTGCAAACGGCACACTATTTTGAAGCAATGATAGAGCATGGGGCAACAGCAAAAAATGCGGTTTCGTGGCTGACGGGTGAATTACAAGGTCGACTCAGTGGCGGTATGGGTGCAGCCGAGTCGTGCGTGAGTGCCCTTATGCTAGCACAGTTGGTCAAGCGTATTGATGATAAAACCATTAGTGGAAAAGCAGGTAAAGAGATTTTAGATTATCTTTTAGCCCATAATGGGGGAGATGTTGATGAGATTATTGAAAAATTAGGTCTTAAACAAGTGAGTGATACGGGTGCGTTAGAAGTGCTCATCGATGAAATTTTGAATGCCAATCCTGAAAAAGTGGCAGAGTATAAATCGGGTAAAGAGAAGCTATTTGGCTTTTTTGTCGGTCAAGCGATGAAAGCCTCTAAAGGTTCCGCAAATCCTCAAACGCTTAACGAATTGTTACTTGCTAAATTAGCGTAAATAAGAGAAGGTATGTTGAATAGATGGGTCGTTAACTTCGCTTTCTTTCTCCATACCTACCATCCGTATCAACGTACTAAATTTTTCTTTTACAATCTCCTTGAAAATCAACACTATCGGTATAAAAAATATTTCGATCTTTTTATGATGGGGCTCATCTTTTTGAGTGTCTATATTCTCATCCGCTCGGTAAAGCACGAAATTCCTCATGAGTGGCTACTCTTCAATAATTTTGTTATTTCATTCATTTTTTTAAGTGAGTATCTTCTCCGTTTTTGGGTACATAGCAATAATTCCAAAGTGATTATTGACCAATACGAACACGATCTTTTTCTCCATCGCCCTTTCTCATTCTGGGAGGCAATGAAGACGATTTTTCACCAAAAAATGGAGTATATCCTCTCTGTTACGGCGATTATCGACTTGTTGGCGATTATGCCATTCTTCCATGAATTTAGGCTTTTACGGATTTTTATCCTTTTTCGTGTTTTAAAACTTTTCCGTTATGCCAAAAGCATGCGTCGCCTTATCTCAATCCTTGCTTCCAAAAAGTTCGAAATTATCACCCTTGTTGCCTTTACCATGATTATGATTATGGTCTCCTCAGTGTTGATCTATATTATGGAAGCTAATGATCCTACTTCACGCATTAATACCTTATTTGATGCCATTTATTGGTCGGTGGTTACCATCTTTACGGTGGGGTATGGCGATTTTGTCCCTGTTACCCATGGGGGGCGTATGGTTGCTATGATGATTATCATCTCGGGTATTGCCGTCATTTCGTTTTCAACCTCCATTGTGGTTTCAGCATTTACCGAAAAACTCGATGAGATCAAAGAGGAGAAGCTTATTGATGGCGTTAATGTACTCAAACGGATGTACATTATTTGTGGTTATTCTCCCTTGGTTCATGAAGTAATACGAAAGCTTCATAAACGACATCTTTCCATCCTTATCCTTGAAAAAGATCCTAAAAAAGTGTTGCAAGCACGCAAGGAGGGGTTACTCGCATTAGCAAACGATCCTGCCTCTTTGCATACCTACACCCTCTTAAAGATCAATTTTGAACATCAAGTGGAAGCAGTGATTTTGTTGCATGAGAGCGATGTTGCTAATATTTATGCAGGGTTGACACTTCGTGAATTGACAAAAAAGATTCCGTTGTATTCAATTTTGCATCACCCTGAGAACCGTAAAAAATTCTCTCTTGCGGGGATTGATCATATTGTTAACACCCATGAACTCGTCGGGCGGATGAGTCGAATTATCGCCCATCAACCCGTTGCTTTTGAGGTGATCCATGCACTGCGCTCCGAACAAACATCGACCATTGTGGATGAAATCATTTTGGATGCGATGGTGAGTGACCGTTTTTATCGTCTTTTAGATGATCCGCTTTTTTATCAACGCTTTAGTGTTTTGGGAATTTTTAGTACTTCTCGTCAAAAATTTCATTTTAATCCCAACCATGAATTCAAAATTCAACCCGGGGATGTGGCGATTGTCATAGCTAATCGAAATCTAATCGACGAGTTTCGAACCAAACTCCACCGTAGAGGATAAGTATGAAACATCGTTGCGCCGCAATTTTTGGATACAATGAATATTCCAAACAAATTTTCCAACAAATCAAAGAGAGCTACAAGAATGTGGGGCTATTTGTTATTAGTGACACTGAGTTTTTAAGTGCTAAGAATGATGGGATTAATGTTGAAAAGTTTGATTTAAGTGATGATTGGAGTGCCATCGAGGCACGTTTTGATATGAGCTCCTTGATCGTATTTTGTGCCCTTAATGATGATGCAGAAAATGTTTTTTTGACCATTTCACTACGGGCGACTTTTGAAAAACTCTTTATTATTGCTCTAGCGCAAGACAGTGAGAGTATGATGAAGATGAAAAGTGCAGGGGCGGACAAGGTCATTCCTATCTTGCAAATTGCGGCAAATGTTATTGCTGATATTTTGGGGAAGCCAATTATGACCCAAGTGTTACATGATGTACTGTACGAAGATAGCCCCCTTACGATTATGGAGATGGAGATAAAAGAAAATTCTCCACTGAACGGTTTGTATTTGCATGATGTCCATTTTAAGCGGGATTTTGACCTTATTTTGTTAGCCATCGTCGATCAAGAGATGGGGACAACCTTTAGTTTCGCCTCCAAAGGGCAAAATCACCATATTGATGAGGGGGACATTTTGGTTTTTATGGGATATAAAGATAAACTCCATCGATTAAAAGAGTGGAATGAGGGGGTGAGAGGATGAGAGTAGGTGTTATCGGAGCAGGTAAATGGGGAGAGGCACTTGCCTTTGCATTGAGTGAAAAAAATGAGGTGATTATCACCTCTCGAAGTGTTCGAGATTGGAGCAATTTTAGAAGCCTTGATGAAGTGCTCTCGTGTGAGTATCTTGTTATTACCGTCCCTGCGCAACAAGTTTCCCAATGGTTGGAAAAAAACTTTATCTATTCTGGACAAAAAGTTCTCGTCGCTGCCAAGGGGATAGAAGCATCTTCGGGGAAATTCTTGAATGAAATTTACGCCCCCTATATTCCTGAAGAGAATTTGGCTTTTTTATCAGGTCCCTCATTCGCTAGCGAGGTGATCCGCTCACTTCCCACCGCATTGGTGATTAATTCCCACTCAACTCAAACGGCGAATGAATTCGTATCCTTATTCCCTAGCTTTATTCGAACCTATATTAGCGATGATGTGACGGGTGCCGAAATTGCAGGGGCGTATAAAAATGTGATTGCTATTGCAGCAGGGATTTGTGAGGGGTTAGGGTTGGGTCATAACGCAGCAGCCTCTCTCATCTCCCGAGGTCTTGTGGAGATGCAGCGTTTTGGTAAGGTGTATGGGGCGCAGGACGATACCTTTTTGGGCCTTAGTGGCGCAGGTGACCTCTTTTTGACCGCCAGTTCCTCACTGTCACGTAACTATCGTGTGGGGCTTGGATTGGCAAGGGGAAAAACCAAAGAGGTTGTGTGTGATGAGATCGGGGAGGTAAGTGAGGGGATTGGAACAGCATACGCTCTTCATGAGATTGCAAACCACAAAAATATTTACCTCCCCATTGCCGCAGAAGTGTATGCGATATTGGAGGGGAAATCCCCACAACAAAGTTTAAAAGATTTAATACAAAGGTAAAAAGATGCTAGTACATATCGTAATGTTTCAATTTAAAGATGAGAATAAAGAGGCTAATTTAGCTCAGGTAAAAATAATGCTTGAAGCATTACCCTCAAAAATAGGTGCACTCAAAAGTATGGAAGTAGGGATTGATATGAGTCGTAGTGAACGCTCTTTTGATCTAGTATTAACCTCTATGTTTGACGATCAAGAAGGGTTGAGTACGTATGCGATTCATCCAGAACATTTAGCCGTTGTGAGTGTTATCAAAGAGGTGACGAGCCTCTCTAAAGTGGTTGATTATCTCCAATAGTTTTTATTTATTGGCAGTTATAGCTAACTATTGCGCTTAGTGTGCTCTCTTCGTTACGCTGAATCGGGCTCTCGGTAGCCATAGAGGAATCTGCCATTGCCATGCTTCTCATCATCATGGGTTGGGCAACCATAGGGATTGCTCCGAAATTGACCGAGGAGACTTTACAAGAGAAAGATGTCGCTTTTGAAAAATCGTCTGCTTGTTCTTTTGCGGTTTGCAGGAGAGTTGTTCTAAGCCCTTTTTGGGTGCTGTTTTGATGCTTTTCACTTACCCCCCATGAGAGTGCTCCCTCAGTTTTACGGACGCTACGTTCTGTTATTTTATCAATCTTTGCAATGAGGGTATTGTACTCTTCGATTTGGGAAAACTCACATCCAAAATAGAGTGAACCGCTGTACCCTATAAACTCTTGTTTTTGATCTTTGTAGTTGTATCGATGGGAGATATGATAGCCTCCCCCTCGGCAATGTTCGCTTTTGGGATCCACACGTTTTACCTCTGCAACAATTGCGTTGAGATGCTCTTTGATAACGTTTGCATTTTTGTTGTGTTCTTCAAAACTTAATGACCCTTGCAACACATCTGGGGTGAGCATGGTGGATACTTGCTCATTGGTGGTTATGCTCATTTGAGCACTGGCAATCAGGGGGAGGATAGTGATAAATAAAGATTTCATAAAATGCTCCATGGTCGTTAGTTTTTTAGCGCTTCGATCTCTTCGGCCTTCTCTTCAATCGTCAATAATTCTTCCACTTTTTCTTCATAGAGGGCTTTTGTTTTTTCAAGCTCATTGGCAAGATTGCTAATCCCTTTTTCTTCATAACATTTCGGATTCGCCAAACAGCCGTTAAGTTCATCAATTTTCGCTTCGAGTGCATCAATCTCTTTGGGGAGAGACTCTAGGGCACGCACTTCATTGTAGCTAAGCTTGAACGCTTTTGGCTTTTCGATAACAGCTTGTACGGCAACAGGTTTGGAAAACTCTGCTTCGATGGCATCCATCTCCTGAGACTCTTTTTCATCTTCGAGGTATTCGCTGTAGGGCTTGAAGCTCTCTTCTATCGTCCCGTCCCCTTTGAAAATAAAGAGTTTTTTCGCAATTTTATCGACAAAATAACGGTCATGACTGACGAGGATAACGGCACCCGTGAAGTTTTGAAGCTTCTCTTCGAGGATATTGATGGTGGGGATATCAAGGTCATTGGTTGGTTCATCCAAGATCAAACAGTCCACTTTTTTCGTAAACAGCAATGCCAAAGCAACCCGATTTTTCTCCCCACCGCTCAATGAACCTATCTTTTTGTCCAAAAACTCTCGGGGAAAGAGGAAGTTCTTGAGATAGCCATAAACGTGATAATCGGTCCCCTGCGCATCGACACGATCCCCACCGTGGGGACAAAAAGTTTCAATAAGGTTAAGATTATCATCCAGCATCTCACGGTGCTGATCGAAATAGCCGATGGTGAGTTCCCCTGTTTTGATGATTCCGCTTGTCGGCTTGAGTCGTCCTAGCAGTGCTTTGAGAAGGGTCGATTTTCCGCTTCCATTGGGTCCTACGACAGCGATAACATCTTTTTGCAAGATTCGTGTTGTGAAATCTTTGATAAGAACTTTATCCCCAAGGGTGAGTCCCAAATGATTGATCTCAAAAAGCATTTTTTGACGGTTAATCCCCTCTGAACGGTTGAAGTGTTTGGCTTCACGTTCCAGTTCAATGCGCATTTTATGAATTTTACTCGGATTATTTTTCGCATCTTCACGTAAGGTTAAGACTCGTTGCTTTCGCCCTTCATTGCGCTTGAGGCGTGCTTTCACCCCCCGTGAAAGCCACTCATTTTCCGATTTTAGAAGTTTTAAGAGGTTGTCATGTTGTTGTGCCATTGTACGTAACAGTTCTTGTTTTTGTACCAGATAGTTGCTATATCCACCCGTAAATTCACGCAAAGCGCAATCTTCGACTTCAATCGTCTTCGTAGCAATTTGATCGATAAAATAACGGTCGTGAGAGATGAAAAGGAGGGTGAAACGCTCTTTGAGGATCAGCTCTTCAAGAAACTCCACCATATAAACATCGAGGTGATTGGTGGGCTCATCGAGAAGAAGTATATCAGGCTTAAGAAGCAGTAATGAAGCAAGGGCAACACGACGCTGCTCTCCACCGCTTAAAAGATCAACATTTTTATTTTCATACTCTTTGAGCATAAAATGGTGCATGATCCGCTCAATTTTATCGTCCAAATTCCACGCATTATGATGATCGATAAAATTGCTCAAACGTGCTTGCTCGTCTAATAAAGCACTGTTTTCGAACTCTTGCGCCAAAAGTAGAGAGATTTCATCAAAACGGATTTTAGCCGTTCGGATTTCTCCTAAACCCGCTTCAACGGCTTCACGAACGGTGTGGGTTGGATCGAATTTCGGGACTTGGGAGAGCATCTTGATCTCAACGTTTTGACGGGTGATCCGCTCCCCTCCATCGGCCTCAAGAGTCCCGTTGACAATTTTCATCAATGTTGATTTGCCGCTGCCGTTTTTACCGACAATAACAACCCTCTCCCCTTCATCGATGTGAAAGTTGATATTTTCGAGAATTTTTTGCGCTTCGTAGTGTTTGGAGACGCCAAGTAGATCGACTAATGCCATGGGGCTATTCCTTGGTGGGGGGATATATATCTTTTAGTCATGAACAACCTTTAGTCCAGCATTTTTCCAACCACTGATCCCTCCAGTTACATTCACGGGAGAAAAACCATTTTTGATTAAGATACGTGAAGCAGCTACGCTACGGGTTCCACTGTGACAATAGACAATGATTTTATCCCCTTTCACATTTTGAAGCTGAGAAAGATTTTCATTTAACTCTTGTAATGGGATTAATATAGCTCCTTGAATATGTTCTTCTTTAAATTCTTGGGGGGTTCGAACATCAAGGATAGTAAGATTGGACTCTTTTTGTAAAAGTTCGTATGCCTGCTGTGGGGAGAGGGATTCAAAGTCGCTGAGTATCCACCCCTTGACGTATCCAAAATAAATGGCAACTGCCAAAAATGCTATCCAATAGAGGGTATTGAACATCTGTTTTTTTGTCATCGTACACTTCCTTTTTTTAGTTGTTAGAGAGATTAATGCAGTAATTTCGAGAGAGATACCATGTTGCAATGGCAACATCCTCATAGGGGTATTCACGTTGTGCGAGGGGGATTGAATCATTATGGAGTTTAGAGCGGAGAATTCCAAAGAGGATAAAACCAAGCAAGAAAATTCCAATAGCAATAAACCAATCCGTTTGCCACCATACCAATAATGCGATACCATAATTGCCATAGCTTAAAACCCATCCCAATAAACGTGCAATAAAGCGACACCACCGTGTTGGAAGCGTCGGAGTTGGGTCGATATGGAAAGTGAAAGGTTCTGTATTCATAGGTGAATTATAGCGTAGAATTCAGAAGGGCGTAAGAGGAGCAAAAGGAAAGTGAAATAAGTTTAAGAATTTCTCATAGACAAAAAGGGTACGTTAAATACGAAGATTCATATTGTCACTTAAAACCATATCGTCAAATTTATGTAATGCTGCATTTGCAGGTTTGATAGTTATGGGTTTTTTATAGCTCGAAATATTCATAATATCGGTAAATTTTGCTTTAAATCTTACCGTGACAGCGTAAGTATTTTGGGAGACATTATTGGTGTATTCGGTTGCAAAGTAACCATAATTGAGTACATATCCGTTGGAAATACTGTTGGGCATATTCCTATACGAATATCCCATTTTAATATTTTTATTGGGGTAATAGTTGAAACTGCTACCGTAATTTTGTTCTTTAGTAGCAAGATTTCTATAAAGTTGGTTACCATTTAAGGCTACATCTACCGTCCCTATGGGCATCTCTGTCCGTTTGGCAATTTGATAATAGGTATCTTTGAGGGTTTGATTACTTATTGGGTTATCTGGATTGGTTTTACTGGCGATTATTTCCGTCAGACTGCTACCCACTTCCACATCTAAATTATTATGGAATTTATAACCAACACCCAATGCCGTCGAATATTGACTGACATTTTCTTTGATGAGATCATTATTGGATATATTTTGATTGAGATACGTGGTACCGACTTTTAGATAGAGAGGATTTTGAAAAGGATTTATTTTTACAATCGCCCCCGTTTTCACAAAGTCAGCTGATGTTTCCACTTTCAATTTGAGATTGGCGGTATTATACGAAAGCCCACTTCCACCATTCGCATTGATAATGATTTTTTCAGGGGTTGGATTAAGGGCATAGAGGGACAGCGAACTGCTGTTTGAGCTATTCGTATCATCGAGACACAAGGCATCAATGGAAATGAGTGCTAAAAAAACAATAGGGACAACAAAAACATTCCTCCCTTTCACACACCACCTCTCGTTCATTTGTAAATATTTTTTGAACTATACCGATTTGTAGCTTTAACTTCTGTCAAATTATTCCGCACCCATTAGGGCTTTTGGCTCTGCGAAATAGTACCCTTGGAAATGGGTGATGGGAAGTTGTTTGAGATAATGGTAGACATTTTCATCACACACAAACTCGGCAACACTCTCTATCCCCAGTTGAGAGGCAAAATCAATAATCGTTTTGGTAATGATTTGAGAGGTGGTATCTTGATGAATATTACGGATAATGGAGCCATCAATTTTGATGTAGTCAATATCCAGCTTCGTGATATAGACGAAGTTCGAATACCCCGCCCCAAAATCATCGATAGCAATTTTAACTCCGTATTTTTTCACTTCTTTAATAAATAAATTGATCGTTTCGTAGTTTTTAATTCCTTCGGATTCGAGTATCTCGAAAATAATCCGATCAGAATGGGGATAGTGTTTGACCTTATCGACGAGGTAGTTGTACATACCACTGTCGTGTATATCCTCAATAGAGAGATTAATAGAACACTGAACCCCCTCGTGAGCGGCTAATGCGTCGAAGACTTTATCGATCATAATGGTGGTGAGTTGATGATAGAGTTTCACTTTTTTGGAGATTTCCAAAAATTTGAAAGGGGAGATAACAGTACCATCTTTTTCGACAATACGAACCAATGCCTCGTATTTTTCGATTTTAAGGGTTTGGGCATTGACGATGCTTTGGTAAAAAGGGACCACTCTGTCTTCATCAATCGCATTTCGGAGCTTTTTTATCCACAAAAGATTATTTTCATAATCCTCTTTGATATGGAGCGATTCATCATAATAGAGATAATTCTTTCGTCTTTTTTTTGCCAATTTCAATGCCATTTCGGCATGGGTCATAATATCGTTGATTTGGGTAGTGTCCGCAGTTGATCCCGCAACACCAATGGTGATATTGAGACTAATCTCTTGATCTTCTACTGGGAAAACTTTGGTATTGAAGGTGGTGGATAAAGCGGTAATACAGTGATCGATCTCCTCTTTTGTGCATGCGCACTTAATGAGGATGACGTATTCATCGACAGGGAGTTTATAAATAGCCGATGATTCAGGGATGGTTTTCGAATACTCCACAATATCAGAGCCCAATGTGATAAGGAGCTGATCGGCAATGGTATGACCATAAAAGGTATTAACCTCTTTGAAGCTATCGATATTGATAAGGATAATGGTGAAATCTGAGTCAATATTACGAATATCACTTAAAAGCTTTCTTCGATTGGGAAGTTTGGTGAGGGTGTCGTATTTTGATTCTAAGAGTTCTTTATTCAGCTGATGCAATGCCGTCATATCACGGACGCTGACAAGAACATTGTGCACACTCCCCTCGTTATCGTAAAGGGCTTGGACATTTTTGGAAATATGGACGATTGATCCATCTTTACGTTTAAAAATAGTCTCCTGATCCCTACAGTGACCACATTCCTCGACACTTGCCATACAATGGGATAAAATATCCAAATCGCCAAGGTAATTCGCAATGGGGGTGTCGTACAGTTCAGCCTCGCTGTAGCCTATGAGCTTACAAAAAGCGGGATTGGTGTATTGAATGTTCATATTAGTATCTATCGTAAATATCCCATCAGGAGAGCTTTCAAGAATCTCTTCTAATCGGACTCCCCTTAATAGACACGTAGACATTATGACCCTTTTATAACATATTTCTGTTGTATTATAAAATCTATCCCTTTAAAATAACGTAAAGAAAAGTTACTCTTTTTCACTTTTACGGATAATATAAACAAATACTGCAAAAACGAGGAGTAAAAACGCTAAAGCAGCGATAAGGGTCGATGCGTACGGTAAATCTTTGTAATTGTGGATAGAGATTTTAAAGACGACCAGTAACGCTTCGATTAAGAGGGCGATAATAATCGATACCGAAAAGTTGAGCAATGTTTTGGGGTTAAAAGCATCGCTTACATGTTGGGTTCGAGGGAGTACCTCTTGCTCAACAATGGTTTTTCCCAAATCGTAGACCGCCAGTCCCAATGTTAATGCAATGATGGGTTTAAAGACCGCATCAATACTCAAAGGTTCAAGTCCAAAAACATATCCTCCAAAGGTGTAAAAGCCATACAACACAACGAAAACCCCAAAAAAGAGGAGTCCACCACCAATAATGGCATAGGAGAAGCGATTAATCCCTTTGAAAATGTTATTTTTTTCGATGAGGTCGAACCGTTCAAGAAGCTTTCGCAAGCGAAAATCCAAGAATAAATATCCATCTCCCACAGCATAAACGACGGTAATGCACAAAAATCCTGTTGCCGTGGAGATATATGGCTCAGATATATAATACCCTTTTTCAAGCTCCGCTTCATTGACCAAATAGGCTCTGTCTGCCCCTATATGGTACATCTCCTCTTTATTGGAATAGATATTAGGGGAGTTTTGGACAAATCCAAGATCACATTTATAGATCAGCTCTAAACTGGGGAATGTTTTATAAAGTCGTTCAGTGAGTCGAACATCAAGGTTTTTAAGACTGACATTACCCAAGGTGGAGAGGATAAATTTTTGGATTAGTAAGGCATTTGCCTCATAGCTTTTGACTAAATCTTGCATAACTTTCTCCGTAATGGGATATTAATGGGATAATTATAGTCAAAAAAAAAACTAGAATATGATTATAAATTAATCACAATTCATTTGGAGTCTTGATTGTTCTCCCACACCACCACCTCTTGTAAAATTATGGCTATTTTACACTATTGACATCTATGCCGATATTACAACTAATAACACAAGGAGTCCCAAATGCAAATCAACAGTACAACCCCGTCTCTAAATCCCTACTTGCAAGAGGTGGGGACAGCGCAAACTGATACCAAAGATCTCAAGGAGAAAATTAAAAGTGGTGAAGTTTCAGGAAAAGCCCTTTCGGATTCGTATCTCGTCCAATATACACTAAGTGCCCAAGAGAGCTCTTCTGGTAATTTCCAAGGGCAAGTTGCCCCTTTTGACATGAAAAAAGTAGGGGATATCTTGGATTCCATTGATTTTAACGCTATAGGATATACGGGTAAACCGATCAAAGAGATGTCCCCTGATGAAGCCAAAGCACTCGTGAGCAAAGATGGCTTTTTCGGTGTCGATCAAACATCGGCTCGCCTATCCGACTTTGTCCTAAGTGGGGCAGGTGATAATATTGACACCCTCAAAGCAGGACGGGAGGGGATTGTGAAGGGGTTTAATGATGCCCAAAAGATGTGGGGGGGAAAACTCCCCGATATTTCATACGAGACGCTTGATAAAGCTCTTGCCAAAATTGATGAGAAGATCACCTCTTTGGGGGGAAATGTTCTCGATACGAGTGTCTAGGTAATAACAGTTAATATTTTTCAAATCGACTCTATGCTATGCAATAATCTAATAAGGATTTTAGGAGGTGATTATTATCGATATATTCGTTTAATTTAAAACCGTTACGCTATAATGCCTCCTACTTACACCTATGGAGGTTCCCCCTTATGAATTTCGCCACTATCCGAGGCAAGCTTACCCTGCTTGCGATCGTTGCTTTTCTTATTCTGGCAATGCTTGGTTTTTTATCCCATTCCAACAACAAAGACGCCAATAAAACCGCTGATAGGATGCTTCTTCTAGGGGACATTCGTACCCATACAAATGGGTCCATGATGGAGATAAGAGGGTATCAGCTCTTCTTTAAGCAAGAGTATTTGGATCGTTATAAAGAGCGAAACGAAAAGCTTGAGGAAGCAATCAACAGCCTAATAGCGGTCACTCGTTCAGCAGAAAACAAAGAGAAGCTTTCCAAAATCCTCGAAGCCCAAAAGGCTTGGCAAGCACTTAATGCTACAAGTATCGAGATAATTGGTCGCTATAAAAATGAAGTTAATAGCAATGCATTCCAAGAAAGTGCAGAGGGGCGTAAGTTTTTAGGTATTATAGAAGAATCTATGGCATCCTATGATAGCTTGATGAAAGCTCAGCGGACATTAATACAATCAATGAAAGAAAAGAATATTGCTACTCTTAATAGCAATGCCCTTACGATGCAAATTATCGTTATCTTAAGTATTATCATTACGATAGGGATATTTTATTTCATTATTTCAAATATCACCCAGTCCATCCAGCGACTGGAAAGAACTATTGAAATGATTACCCAAAATCGTGACTTTACCAAAGATACCGTTATTGAAGGGGATGATGAACTTTCACAAATGGGACGAAAACTCAATGGGCTTATTGCTATGTTACGCCAATCATTTCAAAATATTCGTTCCGCATCCAGTGAAAATCTCTCTGTAGCTGCTGAACTCTCTGCGACAACCCTCTCTATTGGAAGAGCAGCTGAGCAAGAGGCGAAAATTGTCACCGAAACGACAACTGAATCGGATAAAATGAAAGAGGCGATGCAAACCTCTTCACATGAAGCCCAAAGCGTCCGTGAGCAAGCTATCAGTGCACGGGGAAATCTCCAAGAAGCACAAGTAGCGCTTCATAACACAATGGAACAACTCTCCCTCACGGTTCAAATGGAGAGCGAAATTAATCAACGGCTCAATAATCTTTCCCAAGAAGCTTCCCAAGTCAAACAAGTCCTTACCGTTATCGCTGATATTGCCGACCAAACCAATCTCCTTGCCCTCAATGCCGCCATCGAAGCGGCGCGCGCAGGTGAACATGGACGCGGTTTTGCTGTCGTCGCTGATGAAGTGCGTAAACTTGCTGAACGTACCCAAAAAAGTCTTGTAGAAACCAATGCAACCGTTAATGTCATCGTTCAATCAATCAATGATATTACCGATCAGATGAACCATAATGCAAGTCGTATTGAAGAGCTTGTCAGTGCCTCTGCTGAAGTAGACACTCACACAGCAACAGCAAGTAGCGCACTTGAAATGACAGTCAATGCCATCGAAAAACTCTCAAGCGACACTCAAATAAACGCCAATACAACCGATACCATTATCAGTAAAATTGCCACCATTCACACCCTCTCAACGGCGAATGCACGTAGTGTCGAAGAGATCGCATCCGCAGCAGAGCATCTTCACAAAATGACCGAACAACTCACCGATCAAATTGCCGTTTATCGCACGTAGACTATTTAGTCATTCCGTGCTTAACACGGAATCTAAACTTCTCTTAAGCTCAATCCCACTTTCCCTTTTTCCACATCTATCTCCACAACACGAATTTGTGGCAGTTGCTGATTGACGCTCAATACTTCCAATGGATGGGCAATGCGCTTTTGGGACATCTGAGAAATATGAATCAATCCATCATTTTTCAGTCCAATATCAACAAATGCCCCAAAATCGGCAATATTCCGCACTACCCCTGAGACAATAGAACCCTCTTTTAGCTCTTTGATATTGGTCAAATCGGAGCGAAAGATAATAGGGGGGAGGCTTTCACGGGGGTCAAATCCGGGTTTCTTGAGTTCGGAGAGTATATCACCAAGGGTCACTTCTCCTATATTTAACTCTTTGGCGATTAATGGAATTTGCTCTTTGCTAATCGTCGTAATATCATACTCTTTGAGAAGTTTTTGCGCCGCATTATAGCTTTCGGGATGAACGCCCGTGTTATCCAAGATACTTTTCCCCTCACGTATGCGAAAAAATCCTGCACATTGTTCGTACGCTTTCGCCCCTAACCCTTTGACTTTTAAAAGTTCTTGTTTACTCTTAAAAGAACCACTTTTTTCACGGTATTCTATGATATTCTTGGCAACTTTGGAGCCAACTCCTGCCACGTAGGAGAGCAATGATATCGAAGCGCTGTTAACATCCACACCAATACGGTTGACCAAATCCTCCGTCACACTCCCTAGCTGTTTTTCCAGTAGCTTTTGATCGACATCGTGCTGATATTGTCCTATCCCCAACGATTTGGGATCAATCTTCACCAATGCTGCCATCGGGTCACGTAAGCGTTGGGCGATGGAAATAGCTCCTCTGATCGTTACATCAAGAGTTGGGTACTCCTCTTGTGCGATTTTAGAAGCGGAATAGATCGAGGCTCCTGCTTCGGAGACGACGGTATACGATAGACTCAGCCCCTCGTCACGATTGACCCGTGCAAAAAACTCCTGCGTCTCTCGTGAACCTGTACCGTTGCCAATCGCCACAC
>JAABPY010000138.1 GCA_011391735.1 Sulfuricurvum sp.
AAAACGGTGCCGATACCGATGTAACCCTATTTAATGGTACGATCATTACATTAGCAGGCGTAACTGCCACCGATATTACGGCAGCCGATTTCGAAGGGTACAAAGACACCTATGCTCCATCTGCACCAAGCTTTTACTTTAATAGCATGGTCAAAGAGGTGTATGTCTCCAACCTCGAAACCGGTGCGACGTATGAATACCAAATCAACGGCGGAACATGGACGCAGGGGACAGGAAACGCCTTTGTCGTAGGGACGACTAACGGTGTTTACGATGTCGCGGTGCGCCAAACGGATTCGGCAGGGAATGTAAGTAGCGTATCGAGTAATTCGTATACTATTTTCCCAGCAGACATCACTGTTACCTCCGCTACCTTCGCGACGAACAGTGAGCCTGTGAACATTCCCTCATTCCCTGTAGGAACCACCTATACCGATGGGGGCGGAACGATGAGTTTCTCTTCTGCAATCCAAGGTGTTTATATTGAATCAAATGGTACAACTCATGCGATAACTCTGACGGACGGTATCGCAACCATTGTTTTGGATGCAACCCGTACAGCCTCTTATAAACTCTTGGCAATCGGAAGCGAATCGCTTATCCTCGGACAAGCCGATACTAATCTCACCGATGAGATGAATTCGTATGTCGATGGTCCTCCTGTGATTTGGTCGTTTGTCACTACCACTGCTGTTGCCGATACATTCCCGACAAGTGGTGAAATACCTTTATACATGACAAAAACCGATAATTATGCCAATCAAACCAATGGGGATAATCCAAAAAACATATTCAATTTTACAAACCATACCACTCAGCACTTTGCGATAGATGGTACAAATCTTGGAACTGAAAACTTCACCATGAGTGCTGACAACAAGCAGATGCATTTTCATGATAATACTTGGGACAGCACGGTAGAGTTGATAGCAACTACGGGAGACTTTTTAACATTCCGAAGCAATTATGTCGATACATGGAGTATGGATAGTACTTCAGGATACAGCGATATCAGCTCTTGGATCGCTGCGAATGGCGATTATTTCTGGAAAGAGAATGGAACCGATCGTAATCACAATGGCACGACAGACGATTACAAAAAAGTGATCCGTGATACCGATGGAGTCGTTACGGGTATCATAGACAAAGATGCAAGCGGTGCCAACATCTATGCAGCGACCCTTAGCGCCAATGCTCTGACGATCAATTACGGGGACACAGTAGAGACTCAATCGGTCAATAACAACGGTACAAGCACCCTCACTGATAACCGTATCCAAGTCGTCGAAGAGGGGACAGAGATTTTCTCGATGGCAACCACCAATCCGTTTAGTGTCGCTTATACGACTCCACCTGTGGATACCACCGCACCTATAATTACGAGTGCCGTTGGCAGGTATTCAAATCTTATCCTAACGTTTTCTGAGCGTATAGATTACAATAGTATCCAATCCGCTATAGACAAACTTGCCGTATCGGTGAATGGGTCTCCAGTAGCTGTTAATTCTATGAATAGTTATTATAGTGGCAATATGGTGCAAGTTTACCTCCTCGGTTATGTAAATACAGGTGACACCGTTACCCTCACCTACACCGATCCAACTACTAGTAATGATGCCAACGTCCTTCAAGACCGCTACGGTAATGATTTAGCAACTACCACTATGAGCGTCCTTAATATGACGGGAGTAGCCAATGCCACCCCGTACCTCAGCATGAATTCAACAATGTATGTGGATGGAGTCACACCGATCAATGTAGACCTCAAAAACTATGTTTATGATTCCGACAGTGACACCGTATCGATCACTGCCTCGTATCTACCGACAGGTCTGACGCTCGAAAACGGTATCCTTAGCGGAATCGCAACATCGGGTAATAGTATAACCCTCACCCTAAACGATGGAAGAGGGGGTATTTCTAGTCGGTCTATCACTTTCAACGCTATTGATACACCGTCTCATACGGTCATTTCTACCGATACCGCATCGCTCGATCTTACAGCCTTAACGGCTAATGGCAGTACTGTTGATTTTTACAACGTCGATCCTCTTCAAGGAGATTTTGGACGTATAGCAGTAACGGGTACGACAGGGAGCTGGACCGACTATAATTTCACCAATAACCAGCTGTTGCCTGATGGAGGCGGTACATTTACCACATCCGCTATCACGGCAAACAGCTTGAGCGTGTCGGGAGGGTTTGGAACACAAACGCTTAGTCTTAGCAATATTCATGCCGTCACGTCGCTCGATGGGATTCCAACGCCGGGGATGATACAAGCAACCGCGACATGGACGATTACGGCAGCTCCTACAGTAGCAACTACGACCGATTGGTGGGCAAGCGAATATAATAATAATGGAGTTCCTGTAGCCACGCTCGCAGAGCTTCGCGACATCTTAATCACTCAAACATGGGGTGACGTTTGGATCAGTGAGGATGTGCGGGTCAAACTCTCAGGCACTACCGGTGCGACAAGCGGAGATGTTTTAGGGATGGTATGGGATGGAACCTACAATGTCGGAACCCAAATGGATGGCACCCCTTACACAAACAAACATTTTGTTCCAACCACTACCGTCGTCGGAACATGGAGTTTGGACAGTACCTATCTCACCATCGATGTCCCAAATGTAGGGATGGCTGCATTTAAAGAGTCCAATGGAGCGTTGATGCAAACTGAAATCAGTGCGGTTGGAACGAGCTACTCTGAGACTTGGTATACGGGAATCGATACTGACAAATTAACGAATATCTTAGAATATGCACATAACGGAGAATCTCGTGACTCCCATGTAGTCATACTTGATGCTACTTATGATAATGCGGTAGTTTTGAGCGATGTTACAACACTCCCAACAGGAACCTATACCGATGGCGATGTGACGGTAACCTTTAATGGATCAAGTGGAGAGTTTTATGCGGATGGTCAAACCTACACCATTAGTATAGTCAATAATGTTGCCCGTATTGACATCGATGGGGTAACGTACGATTATAAAGTTCTTGCTGGCGATAGCGAAGCCCTCATCCTCGCACGGGTAGCTACCTCGGGTACTGAAACAATGGAAATTGATATGAATAGTACTGACCCTGATATGCCTCTGATTTGGACTTTCGCTTCGACGACGTATACGGCGGATGCTTATCCGACAAGCGGAACAGAGACAATGTATACGACAAAAGCAGAGAACTATGG
Organism: Sulfuricurvum sp.; assembly: GCA_011391735.1. GTDB lineage: Bacteria > Campylobacterota > Campylobacteria > Campylobacterales > Sulfurimonadaceae > Sulfuricurvum. The sequence continues at coordinate 3,203 of JAABPY010000138.1, forward strand.
TGATGCAAATCAAGGTAATCTTGTTAAAATTGATGCAACTTTTGGAGCTACATCGGTTAATTCTATTGGTTACAATATCGATGGTTCCATCGGACTTGTTGATACAGCGACGATTAGTAATAATCAAATTAGTGCAACATGGAGTGATGCTTCGGCTTCAGGATCATGGTCGGAAAAACTCGTTACCACCATTACCAACGGGGCTCAAATATTCAATGTTATCGATCATACGGAAACAAGTAGTCGTACATGGGGATTTGGATCTGCTCAATATCAAACCAACATTCAATCGTTTTTGAGTGCTAACAACGACTATTTTAATCAAGAAAATGGTATTGATTACAACAATAATGGTACAACAGACGATTATGACAAAGTACTCCGTACCGATGGAGTCATAACCGGTTTGGAAAATAAAAATGGTATAGATGTCTATACCACTTCAGCAACATTAACTGACGCAAATACACTCACCATCAACTGGAGTGGAAGCCATAGTGAAATACGTTCGATTGATAGCACGAGTAACGCGATTATAGCTACTGATGTAAATCGTTACATAACAACTAATACTAACTTCAATCTCTTCGACACAACGTATGCGTATGAAGTTCCTATGGACAATGGAATCGTTGGAATTGGATTGCACGATGGTCAATCATTGGATGTTTCGATGTTGAGTTATACCCATAACCTTGGGTTGATTGACGCACAAATGGATTCATCCGCCAATGCGATTACGATTAGCGTGGCAGATGTATTGGCGATGGGTGTTTTAAATCCAACTACCAGTGATTATGAAGTCGGTCTAAAAGTAGGATCGAAAGATACGTTTAGCACAAGCGGATGGACGAATACCAATACAACGGTAACAGCGATTGATGGTTTGAGCTATGCTGTTTATGCGGACAGCACTGATACGGCACGATTGTATGTACATAACAGCATTGTTCTTGGGGGTTTTACTTATGATTAAGTTTTTCGAGTTTATCTCACTTCCTAAGGGACTCAAGTTATCTAATCACTAATTCCCCCTTATGGGGGATTGACTTGAATTTTTAGTTTGACATCTTGCTATATTGTAGCTACAATATGCCTACAAAATTACTTTTCAGGAGAGGCAGAATGATTTCTCAATCCATAGTAAGAGCGCGAATAGATAAAGAACTAAAAGCCAAAGCATCCAATATTCTCTCAATGATGGGACTCTCCGTATCCGATGCGATACGGTTAATGTTGACTCAAGTGGTCACGCAAAATGCTTTGCCTTTTGAAATTAAAGGACCCAATCAAATCACTATAGATACCTTTAATGATACAGATAACAAACGAGAGATAGTGCTGTGTGAAAATGCCGATGATATGTTTGCCAAGCTTGGTATATGAAAATACCCAGCTTTACCAATCAGTTTGAAAAAGATATTTCATTGGCGAAAAAACGAGCTAAAAATATTAATAAACTCAAAGTCGTCATAGCACATTTAATTGCCGATGAGAGCCCACTACCAAAAAAATATAAAGACCATACATTGATTGGAAACTATATCGGCAGGCGAGAGTGTCATATTGAGCCAGATTGGCTTTTGATTTATAAACTCACAGGGGATGAGATTATTTTTGAGCGGACGGGAACTCATTCGGATTTATTTTAAATATTTTCTATTTATTGCGATAAACCTCCCCCGTTCTTCCCTTTCTAAAAAGGGAGAGGGATATACTTCAGTAGAAGTTACAGGATGGGGAGTTAGAAGAGTTATTTATTCGCAAAATTCCACACTAAACTAAGTCCTGTTTGCCAAATACCAAGGGTGTTTTCTGGCCATTTAGTATGACCATCAGACGCTACATCGGTACCACTTTTTTTCTGTTGGGAATACCCAGCAAATGCTCCAAGTTCTAATCCGCTTATTATTGGGTAGCCTGCGTAGAAATTGGTTTCAAATTTATACCCACTTGTAGAGTTAAAGGTCATTTTTTCAAAGGCAGTATTAGAAGCTTGATTCCAAACGGGTAACCCGATCAGTGCGTTGGCTTTTAATCGCACCTGCCCTTTTGTAGCATGGGGAATACTCTCATACCAATATCCTGTTGTGGCGTATAATGTAGCCACACGTTCTTCAGTTAAACCTATTGGAGCGTATATAGTTGCTCCAGTAACAAGATCTGTTGTTTTTTCAGGTAATTCTTTACCAGTTTCATCTTTCCATGTATAGCGTTTGTAACTATTGAGAGTATAGGTTGTCCCCAATACAAATCGATGATTATCGGTAAATTTATAGTGTCCCAAAAATGCCATCGAGTTAATCATCGCATCAAAAGAGTTGGTTTGTGCCAAAGCGCCCCCTATCTTCCACTCTTCATCACTTTTGCTAGGCAACATTGTCGAAGCGATATCCATCGAAAAATCATACTGATCATTAACACGCATTAATCCACCGCTAATATAGACGGGGCTAGTAGCTTCAGCGATGCTGTTAACATTGGCATTCGACGTAGTTGAAAAAAATTTTTCTTTATAGGTAATGTTTTGCATCCCCACACTAAAATAGGAATAACCATCGTATTTTCCATCCGAGGCACACAGTGCCAAGGGAATGAGGGTGATAAATAGTAATTTTTTCATCATAAGATCCTTATAGTACAAGCGATTTTATATAATCATAAATCACTTTTGATATTGATGAACCGGTAGCTTTGATTTTAGCTTCTAAGCTATCTCGTTGCGTCGTATCCATATTTTTATATGCACTTAATAAGAGCAAGCTATCCGTTGACCAACTTGTATTTACTGTACCGATAGGATTGTAATCTTTTTTGTAAAGATTGCCATTTGAGACATAATAAATAGCACGGTAATCATTCCACTGGATAACAATAAATTCTTTACCGTATTTGATCACTTTTTCCCAGTGATACATTGTATTAGTGCCCGATTCGGATGTTGATTGAATATAGTTATTGGTTCCCAAATAAAAAGCTGTTACTCTGCCGTTTGAGGCAGTTTCTACATATTTTCGTGTTGTTGAATCATAGCTACCGATATTGTGAGATGTTGCCGCAAAGTTGGTAAAGAATCCTTCACTTCCCTCTCCAACTACTTCGTTCTGAATAAAATAAATAGTAGCTGATATGTTATTGTACTTAATGCTCTCTTTGGACAATAATGTATGTTTTTTAGGAAGTGTAACGTCTCCTACATCGTAAAGAATAGTGTTATCACTTGACCATTTCATTGTTCCCACGGGCAATGTCTCTGTTTTATATACAATCCAATTTGTTCCGCTGTCATTACGAGAATATTTAGAGCTAGAGGAGCCATCCGCTTTAAGGTCATCCGTAATAAAGGTAAATGGGTTTTTCCCTATATTGGAGAGATAGCTATCATAGCCAAACTCGTAAAGCGCTTTCCCCTCTATCATACTGCGCAATGTTGTTGTGCCAACACTGGTATCTTCAGTAGAATTAAGCTGATCTTGAAGGACTGGATCATTAGAAATAGCATCGGAATGATCGGTATAAGTAGTTGTATCTGCCGTCCCTTGTGCGACTGCGGTAGCAAGCTGGAGTGTATCATTACCGCTAACAATAGGTTTACCGTCATCAACAACATTTCGAATAGCAGAAGCAATTTCGAGAACCTTATCGGCATACATGGTTTCAACAATTGCTTTGGTTTCAACCATTGTTACAGCATTCTCTTTTGCGGTGCTACTAATCTGATCAACCAATACCGCTTTCGCCGTCGTGACGTTGGAAATAACCAAATCTTCGACCGTTGCACTGGAAATTTTGGAACCAATAGTACCTGCTTTGAGTTCATCGGTTGTGATATACGCAATGAGTTTAGTAGTACCAGAGATAGCCTCTAATCTTAAAACTTTTGAAGTTGCCAAAAGGGACGCATCAATTTCAATACTGTATCGCCCTTCACTATTTGATTTGCCTGAACCTACTATGGTCGCCCCATCATAGATAGTGATATCTGCATTCGCAATGGTATTGTCGTATACAAATCCGCCTAGACGGACTTTGTTTACGGTGACGGTATTCGTGGCTTTGACGGTAGCAAGAGGGCTAGAGGTGAGATCAAGAGCTGAGGCATCATTTACAAATCCACCAAATACGACACCATATTTAGCTTTGTAGTTGGCTAAATTGGCAGAATTCATCATATACGCTTTCGCGGCTACGAGTGCTGCAAGTCCTGTTGAATTAGCTGAACTGCTTGTTTTTATTTGCTCTTTTAACTCGCCAACAAACATATCATACTTAGTAATCCCAGCTTCACGTGCCGCAATCAAAATAGCGTTAACTGCTCTCATTAAGCTTCGATGATTCGCATTGTCTTTAAACAAATCTGCTTTATCAACACCTAGTGCATTTGCAAGCGCGGTTAAATTGGACTCTTGTGATGCCAATGTACTAAAAGGGGTCACTACGAATGAGGCATTGGCATCAAGCTGCGATGTTTTCAAGATCAAAGGTGCGGTTTGGTTGATTGTAACCCCATCTGCACTAAAAGATCCCCCTACTGCTGTAATAGTAGAGGGGGCAGATATACACTCTTTGAGAGTATATGAGCCACCACCGTTATCCACTGTTTTAGCACACTCAGGTGCGGTTACTTTTGCGCCTGTAATAACATCGTCCACAACACTCACTGTATACGTTCCTGTTGGGACGCTAGAAGCAGGAGTTGAAGGTGTAGTGCTAGCAGTACTTCCTCCACCACCACATCCGATTAAAAATGCCGCCGTTACTCCCGATAAGAGAATCGTTGTTAAGTTTGTATTTTTCATTGGATTTCCTTTTATTTATTGTATTATTTACCACGCCGAAGAAAGGGCAAAATTTACCATTGCTTGCATCGGATACGCTGTTCCGTCAATTTCCCCTTTTTGACTTGCCATTTGTGCAGCTAACTCGAAATGCAGCCATTTCGGTCCCGTTGCGATTCCTGCGGTGTAGATAAGACCTGCAGTATCATTAGCCGCCATATTTTGCATTAAGCCGACATTAAGTTCCAAGAATGAAAGATCAAGGTTAGCACCCCCTCCGACGTACTGTGTGTTATATCCTGTCACCGATTTATTCTCAGTGAGATCAGCATCCAATGCCAGTTCCATCCAATTACCAATTTTGTAGGCAGCTCCTGCACGTACAGCAGGTTCGAGTTTATACTCTCCTCCTCCTGCGACTTGAGAAATATCAAATGCGGGGGAGTTAAGATTTTTGCCCACCATGGCGAGGGTGAGATTATTTACTGCATCGGGTTTAAACGCCAATCCTAAATCGACACCGTAGGTGGTGGTATCTTGGGTGTTATCATTAAGATTGTCAAAAGCATTGTCGGAGTCGAGGGTGACTTTTTTGTTGAAGGTTTTCCCCGCCATGAGCTTAAGTGCTCCCCCGAGGGCTAACGAACCGTATCCCGTATTCAATGAGTATCCATACGCAAGGGGAACTTCGGCAACAGCAAGTCCGACAACATTAACATATGTTGTAGCGGCTCGGTTGGTAGCTGTATCACCCAGTGAATATGCTAACGATGAATTTGTATATGCAGCTAAAGTAGATGAATATAAGGCACTGTCAGAACCTAACAAATAATAGTTGTTGTCATTGCCTTGGAAAATAAGCTGAGTATGTGTTTGATCGACCGTTGCTAATGCTCCAATATCAGATGTACCAAAAAGCCCTGTCCCGAATGAGCCAAATGAGAGACCAAGATCAACGGTTGGGGTGACTTGGAACCCTTTTTGATCCATCCCTGCAATGATGTCACGAGCTTTTAGAATAGTAGCAACATCTTGTGCTGTGACAACAGTACTATTATTGATATTACCATCAGCAATATCCATCACCTTAGAAAAATCCAGATCATTCAAATCCCCAACCGCTTTTCCTGCTCCCGTATCTTTTAATCCAACTCCACCGCCAAGGTGGATGCTAAACTTCTCAGGGTTATTTGCCAAAAGGGCAGGGTTGTTGTAAGCTGCGAGAGATGAGGGAGAAGTAGCAATACCAGCGCCCCCCATAGAAGCAGCACGAGCTCCTAATACTTGAAACTCCATTGCAGATAGTGATGTTGCGACACAAGCAGACGCGATTAGCGATAATACGATTTTTGTTGAAGTCATGATAATTCCTTATTTCTATACTAAAATATGTTATATTGTTACACAAACCCGTTGTAAAGCTAATGAAAAGTAAATCATTGGGGCTAAATTCTTTGTACTGTAACGAATAGAAACAAAATAAGGAAAGTTTAGAGAAGAGGAGGTTAAAATAACGGATGGTTAAATTTTTAGTGCTAATGGTTATCGTCCCTTTACTTCTTTTGGCGAAGGTTGCCGATTATAATGATGTTTTTGAAAAAGCGGGGGTTCAGTATAATATCCCCCCTTTGTTACTTAAAAATATTGCCACGATTGAAAGTGGCGGCAACCCCAATGCGATACGGCTTAATGACAACGGGAGCAAAGATTATGGATTAATGCAAATTAATTCGATCCATTTTCGTCGTTTGGCACAGTGGGGGATAAATGAGAGAAATATTCTCAATCCTCAAATCAATATTTTTGTGGGAAGTTGGTTGCTCTCAGAGCATATTAAGGAGAATGGGTTTAATCTTCAAGCCATTGGAAACTACCACTCCAAAACGCAAGTGTACAAAGAGAAGTGGCTCCATCGTCTCGTGGTAGCTTTGAAACAATCCTCCTAAAAGGGGGGATTATTTGGGGATAACGATCTCGATTCCCAGCGTATCGACATCGCCATCACTCTCTTTGGTGATATTGACGCTTTGGGCTTGGATGTATTTGCGTACCACCGCAATAATATCGGCTTTCATCTCTGCCATAAAGGGGTATGCCGTATTATTGCGATCGGAACTAATGGCGATACGAAGTCGATCTTTGGCCACTCCTGCACTTTTTTCTTTTTTATTAAATAAAGAAAAAAAACTCATTGGAACAAACTTTTGATTTTCCCCATCAACGAAGGGGCATTATAGGTTTCGACATCTTCGAACGGGACGTTTTCACCGCATAGCCGTTTGCTGATGCGCTTATAGGCAGCACCTGCGTTTGATTTCTCATTGAGAATAATTGGCTTGCCTGTATTGGAGGCTTCGACGATCCCTTTGTCTTCGGGGATTTTTCCAAGAAGGTCAATGGAGAGAATATCCAAAATATCACTACTCGTGAGCATCTCTCCACTGGTTACCATCGCAGGATTAATACGGTTGATAACCAGATATTTTTGCACCTTTTTGTTCTCTTTGGCGCGTTCACATTTGGCATCGACGATTCCGATCGCTTTATCCGCATCACGAATGGAGGAGACTTCAGGATTGACGACGACAATGGTGGCATCGGCGTACATGATGGTGTGTTCAAATCCGCTCTCAATCCCCGCAGGGGCATCAAGGATGACATAATCAAACTCCTCTTTGAGGGTTTCGATGAGTTTTTTCACCTTCTCTTGGACGAGTGCCGATTTGTCTTTGGTTTGGGAGGCGGCGAGGAGGAAAAGATTTTCGGTATGTTTGCTTTTGATAAGGGCTTGTTTAAGACCCGCTTCCTCATCCATAACGTGCACCATATCGTAGATAACTCGATTCTCTAAACCCAAAATGAGATCAAGGTTTCGCTGCCCCAAATCAAAATCAACAAGGACAACCTTTTTTCCCTCTTGCGCCAAACCGATCCCCAGATTGGCCGTGGTGGTGGTCTTCCCCACTCCCCCCTTACCGCTTATTATTGCATAGACTATGCCCATTTAGGTTCCTTTTCAATTGGTGATACGATGATCTCTTCACCGTTAAAGATAATTTTGTTAAATTTGTTTTCCAATAAGCTGCCGTCAATTTCGGCACCGTTAAAAACGATCATCGCCTTAGGGGAGGTTTTCACTAGCATAAAATCCCCATTGCAAAAGATCATCCCATCCACTGTCCCTGTGACGATTAGGTTGCCCTCAACGTAGAGCTTCGCACCGCTATTGACACGGTTAAGCACTAGCAAATCGCTCTCGACGTTGATCTCCTGCCCACTTCGGACAATCTCATCAATAATTTTTAGATCACCTTGTTTTAATACAAGCTCTTGGTGTTTGTTATCGCTGACACTAAGATGGGTGGTGAATGTTACTCCATTATGATTGAGATACTCCTCAATCGCAGGGGTAATCTCCCCTTTGAGATAAATGAGATAGTGTTTGAGCATCACAAGATTTTTGTCCATAAAAGCAAAGAACGCTTTTTGGGAATCAATGGTTAATTCAAAAACTCGAACAGAATATTGTTTGACTTTCACAGCACCCCTTATTACAACAGCTAAACGTATACGATTGTGATGGGTAATTATAACATAGTGCTCTCATTTTGCCCAATCACCCCAAATTCAACGAAAAAATCGGCAACAGCATCGCTGTCACCATCACCCCGATAACCCCTCCGATGATGAGCATCAAGGAGGGCTCAAGAACGGAGAGGAAGAGGGAAATTTTGTCTTTGTTCGTTTCGATATAAAGGGAGGAGAGGTGACTTAGCATCGAGGCTACTTCACTCGTCTCTTCCCCGATGGCAATGGCTTCGATAAAGGAGTCATCGATTTGGTACCCCTCATTTTGGATTAAGGCACTGGAGAGGGAGGAGCCTTCGACGACTTTGGTCGAGGCATTTTCGAAAAGCTCTTTGATTACTTCGGAGGAGAGGGTGATGCAGGAGAGTTTGATGGTGTTGACCATGGGGATTCCTGAGCGCATCAACAGCGACGCAATGGTACAAAAGCGGGCTAAATCTCCCGTTTCGACCATTTTCCCAACGATGGGGAGTTTGAGAATGAAAGCGTGAATGGTTTTTTTGAACGAAGTGCTTGTTGCCATCTTGAACGAGAAAGCTCCAACGGCTATCAAGAGTGCCAATGCCATAATGAGCCAATAGGTAGCGAAAAAATGGGCGAGGGTGATGATAAACTGCGTAAGAGCAGGGAGCGCTTGCCCTGTCGTCTCAAAAATGGCGGTGATTTTGGGGACAACGACGGTGAGCATAAATGAGATCATCAGCAACGAGACGACGATGATAAACGATGGGTAGACTAACGCTTGGGAGAGCTGTTTTTTGATTCTCTCTTGGAGGACGAGATAGCTAGAGAGTTCATTGAGCACTTCAGCAAGGATACCTCTATCTTCGGAAATTTTTAGTGTTCCGATATAAAAAACGGGGAGGGTGTAATGTTCTTGGGACTCTAACGCTTGGGCGAAACTTTTCCCTTCGTGAATATGAGAGATAAGAGTCTCAAAAAAACGCTCCATACGAGGGTTGTTACGATTTTGGTGTTTGAGTAGCGTTAGAGAACGCACCAACGGAATCCCTGCGTTGAGATAGACGGCAAGATCACGGCTCATAGTGGAGAGCACTTGCGAGGGGAGGGTCTTGTGCCCAAAGGCGGCGATAATCCCTAAAAAACTCTCCTCATGTGGTGCGATAGTGGAGAATAAAACTCCCTGCCCTTTGAGCTTCTTTTTTGCCTCTTCGATAGTGGAGGCTTCGATGGTCGCTTTTAGAGGGGAACCGTTGCTGTCAAGTCCTTTGTAGAGAAATTCCATAGGTTCATCCTTCCTAAAAACATAGTATGTTCCTAGGATTATAGCTAAAGCACGATAAGAGTCTGTAAATGTTAGGTGTTAACTCTCAATAAACCTCTTTACGATGCCCTATTTTGATAACTTCAATGGTGACAGTATTCTCAATGATTTCATAAACAATACGATAACCCCCTTATTCCCAGGCAGCTTCTTAGAAATTAAACATCACACCAACAAAGAGTGAATCACCGTGTGGTCCTTTGATGGTTGAATGTTCATATTCTCCTACAAATTTATACTTTTCATTCATCGCTATCTCAACACCCCCACCCAATACAAAATCATGCTCTTGATTGTCTATATTGTAATCAGATATTTTTTCCCACTCATATTCGTATCCTACTTTTCCAAAGATACCCACTTTTTGGGTTGCTTCATAGGTATAAACCAAATCAAGTGCTGAGGTGTAGTAGGTTGCTGTTGCTTTTTCTACCTCTTTACCCAATATTTCAGTCACGGTATTTTGAGCATAGGTAAAGTCATATTCTATGGCAAATCCATGACCGAGTCTGTATCCTACATCGATGCCCAAACCATAATCTCTGTCACCCTTAAGTAACGCTTCTTCGTGCTTAACACTGTCCCCTAAAAGCATCATACCTGAAACAACCATATAAATTTTTGACTCTGATTCTACCCTCTCTAATTCAGGTACCTCCACAGGAACAACCATTTGCCCTCCTGCAAAAAGTTGTGCCGAAAGTGCTGTTGCAAATAATATTTTTTTCATATCGTTTCCTTGGTTTGAATTGTGTCAAACAATTAATATTAGAAATGGTAATGAGAATTTACTTAATTTGTAACCAATCACCCTCTAAAAAACCGAATTTCCATCACTCAGCCAGAGAGTCAACCAAAAACGAAGCACGCCAATACCCGTATGCTAAAAAAGTAAAAAAGCAGATATCACTAAATTTTAGACAACTCTAACCCATCTAATGTATAATATTGTAAAACTATTTTATATAAGGAGAAGTATTATGTATACACTTCATCAGTTAGAAAAACAGCAAGTAGGGTTGCGATTGCCAAAATATCTTATAGAGGAGATAGATGCATTTACAAAAGAATATGCACTCAATCGAAGTGAAGTTATCACAGAATCTATCAAAGCATTTATACAAGCACAAAAAGAGAGAAGATTGTACGATAGTTTTGATAATTCATGCAAAGAGTTACAAGGGATATTAAAAAGCGGTGATGATAATCTTGGAACTTTGGAGGAGCTTATAGATGAACTTAACAATCAAGCCTCTTGAGAGTTTTACAAAAAGTATCAAAAAGCTGGCAAAAAAGTACAAAAATATAGCTCAAGACTTAAAGGTACTTCAGCATGAGCTTAGAAATAATCCAAAAGCTGGAATCGAACTCGGAAAGCATTGCTATAAAATAAGGGTAGTAAATAGCTCTATCCCTACTGGAAAAAGTGGTGGTTTTCGTGTAGTGTATTATCAAAAAATCGAAAATACAATTTATCTTATGGAAATCTATTCAAAAAGTGATATGGAAAATATTACCGATGAAAAGATTTTGGAGATTTTGAAAAATAATGGGTTGAGCTAGAGCCCATTCTATTTCAAGGTGATAGGCTAACATTATAACACGTATCTCACTAGACCTCTTTCACCCCAACCCGAATAATCTCATCCAAGCTCGTTGTCTGACTTTGCAACAGTTCAATCAACTGATCGGAGAGGAACTTCATCCCTTTTGTTTTCATCAAAGAACGGATCTCACTGTCCCCTTCACTCTCTTTGAGAATCGTTCGTACTGATTCATCGACCATCAAGAACTCTCCGATGGCGACACGTCCACGGTAGCCTGTGTTGTGACAGTGACTGCACCCTTTGGGATGTGAAATCAAAAGCCCATGGGGGAGTCCGAGTTCATCGGCATCTTTGTTGGAGAGTTTCACACTCTCTTTGCACTCACTACACAACCGACGAACAAGCCGTTGTGCCAAAACACCCAACAAAGTTGAGGTGATAAGAAACTTATCCAGCCCCATATCCTCAAGACGCGTAAGGGCGGCGGTGGCATTGTTGGTGTGGAGTGTCGAGAGGACGAGGTGTCCTGTCATTGCCGCTTGGATAGCGATATGGGCGGTTTCGGTGTCCCGTATCTCTCCGATCATAATGATATCGGGATCTTGGCGCAAGATAGAGCGCAAACCGCTGGCAAAGGTGAGCCCCGCTTTGGTATTGACGGCAATTTGGCTGACGTGGGGAGCATCGTATTCGACGGGGTCTTCGATGGAGATGATGTTTTTTTCAGGACTTGCCAGCTGTTGGAGAAAAGAGTGCAGGGTTGTCGATTTACCGCTTCCCGTAGGTCCTGTCACCAAGATGATACCGTGGGAGAACTGGAGTAGCTCTTCAAACGCACTGGTGGTTGTCTCATCAAATCCCAACTCTCGCAAGGTAGGGATAGTGGACGCTTGCATCAAGAGACGTAACACCACCCGTTCGCCGTGATAGGTGGGCAGTACTGATACACGAATATCGAGACTTTTTCCCGCCACTTTGACTTGTGTTCGTCCATCTTGGGGAAGCCGTTTTTCGGAGATGTCCAACGCCGAGATGACTTTGATACGGCTGATGATGAGGTCGATGATGTTTTTATCCAAATCAATATGTTTGATAAGAGCTCCGTCGATACGAAAGCGTACCTCCCCTTTTTTCTCGTGGGTTTCGATGTGAATATCACTTGCCTTGCGCTTGATCGCCTGATAAAAGATGGTATTGACAAACTTGATGATAGGGGCAGACTCTTCACTGGTGAGGAGATCAGCGGAGTTCTTGATAAAATCGACTAAGGAGAGCTCTTCATCGATAAACTCATTGCTGTCGGGGGTGGACTTGGAGATCTCCATATCAGTTTTAAGTTCGAGAAATTTGAGATAGAGGTTTTCAAACCCTGCACTGCTTAGATGGGCTATTGGAGTGGTGAGGGAGAGTTTGTTATAGAGCTGTAGGGCGGTGATCTTTTGCATTTCGGGGATGATAGCATACAAAACCCCTTTGTGGGTGCAAAACAGCAGCGAGTGGCGAATACACAACGGGATGTCGATCCCCTCTGGAGTGGCAAACTCGATCGACGTCTCTTCCAAAAAAGGGAAGGAGATCATGGAGCGACTACTTTGGCTTCGATTTTTTTCGTGATGTTGGCAATATACCGTTCTTGAAGGGCATCGAGTTCACTAAGCTGGGTGCGCAGGGTACTTAGATCACTGCTTTTTTCGATGATATAGGGGGTGAGGAGGATGACGAGATTGATCCGATCCTGACTACTCGCTTTACTCTTAAAGAGATTGCCAAGATAGG
>JAABPY010000139.1 GCA_011391735.1 Sulfuricurvum sp.
TCTTCACCGCTAGAACATCCTGTTGACCAAATACGAATAACACTCCCTTCAGGCTTGTCTAGGAAAAGCTTTGGAATGATGTGTTCTTCGAGCACCATAAAAGCGTCTTGGTCACGGAAAAAATTGGTTACCCCAATTAACAAATCACGAAACAATGCCACTACTTCCGTTGGTGTATTTTGTAAGTACTTGATATATCTGTCTATCTCATCAATCTGGTGAACCGCCATGCGTCGTTCAATGCGACGATGAATAGTCGTAGGTTTATAGAGTGAAAAATCATGTCCTGTTTGGGTGCGAAGAAGGATGAAAATCTTTTTGAGCGAGTTTTCAAACTGCAATGTTGAAGAGCTAGAAGTACGTGTTTGAGTGCCCAAAGTATGTCTCGAATACTCTATTAGTTTAGCTGGCATTGCGGATGGGGGTAGCTCATAATCCACGAGACCAGTGGCTATAGCACTGCGAGGCATACTGTCATATTCGGCAGAATCTAGGCTTTGAGCCATCACCATTCCCCCCTCACTTTTGATAGCTTGTACTCCTAGTGTACCGTCGCTACCTGTTCCTGTAAGAATAATACCAATAGCTCTCTCTCGCTGATCTTGTGCCAAAGAGTGAAAGAAAAAATTAATAGGCAAGCGATGACCGTGTGGTTGGGTAGGTTCCAAAAGCTGTAGAGTACCATTTAAAAGAGCCATGTCTTGCCCTGGGGGAATGACATAAACACAGTTGGGTTGCACAACCATTCCGTCTTCAACCTCGAAGACTTGCATACTTGTGTAATTACTGATAAGTTCAGTCAAAATGCTTTTGTGTTCGGGAGAAAGATGCTGTACAAGTATATAAGCCATACCTGAATCCACATCAGAAGGCATACCTGAAAAAAACGCTTCAAAAGCGACTAGACCACCAGCTGAGGCACCGATACCAACGATAGGAAAATCAATATTCTCATCAGTATCAGATGTCTGGATGATATTCAAGGGCTTAGAAGAGTGTTCTGATCCAGCTTTTTCTGCTATGCTTGCCATCTCGTGTTCCCTATTTGTACAGAGTATTTATTGTGTACATTTTATAGAGATTTTGTTGTATTTAGCAACAAAAAATTCTACAAAAACTATGTGAGAAACATTGTATCATCTCTTTGAAAAAGAAGAGTTAAAGTTCTATATTTTGAATTCGTCAAAAGCTTAGATATAATGAACAAAAGTATATTGAGGTAAATTATGAGATTCTTTTATTACGTACACACGGGGCACCGTATAGGTTTAGATCGTTTTTATCGTGCTGTAGCGATTTTGAATGAGCTTCAAGATTTGGATATTACCCTTTTGTGTTCCGATTTTCGTATTGCTAGTGAAGCAAAATCGTACGGGATTAAACGTGCTGTCGGGGTGGATGTTGTCCGTAATATCCCTCAAATCGCTCAGCATGGTGATAAAATTATCTTTGATTCAGAGGAGATTAATCCAACATTATTGGAAGATATGACACAGTTTTTCCCGACGTTTATCCGTATTAGTGATAGTCCAGACGAAATCAAGCACCCCAAAGAGTTTCTTATTTCTCCCTATTTATCGGGTGAAAAAATTGCAACAGGGCTTATTATTCATGAACGCTATTATGAACAACTCCCCAAAACAATTCCCATGGCACTATTTTTTGGGGATGACGATTATGAGAAAGATTTGGAAAAACATCAAGAAATGTTTGCTCCCTACAAAATGGAGTTATTGATGGGTTTCTACCATTTTCTGGGGTACGAAAATAGCCTTAAAGGGAGTTTTTCGACTGTACATGAGAGTGAAGCCTATGATGAAGTGATTCGTCATACCGATGTTCTTATCAGCGGTTCACCCATGGCAGTATTGCAAAATCTCTCCAGTGGTGGGCGACCTATTTATCTCCAACGCCCTGACTACACCCAAGATTTTCTCCCTTTGTTTGAAACGATGGGAATTCCTGTCATCAAGGGGTATGATAAAGGGCAACTTATCCAAACTATAAGTAATCAATCATCAAAAAGTTATCAAAAATATCAAAGAAGTAACAAAGGTATCGTTGAATTACTGAGAAAAGAACTTGTTTTAGTGTAAATTAAACATTTCTAACTTATGATAGAGGGTTAAATTTCTAAATTAAGTGAGAAATGATGAAAGATGAAAGCAGAAGAGGCTTTATAGGTAAAGCCTTTGGTGCCGTCGCTGCAGTGGGTGGTGTTGCCTCACTCCTTGCGATGAAGAAAACATGGGATCCGCTTCCAAGTGTTATGTCCGCTGGTTTTACAACGGTAGATGTATCCGCTTTAGAAGCCAACAAGCTTGATATTGTTGTATGGCGGGGTAAACCAATCTTTATCCTTAAATATACGGACGATATGAAGCCAACCGATGGACGTAGTGTCAAAGTCGGTGATCATTATTACTCAGTTATGATTGGATTATGTACTCATCTAGGTTGTATTCCTGCGTATCGTGCTGACCAAAAAGACTTTAAATGTGCTTGTCATGGTGGTGAATTTACATCAGCAGGTATCAATAAATTTGGACCTCCTCCTCGTCCCCTTGATCTCCCTCCGTTTAAAATTGATGGAACAACTTTGGTTCTTGGTGAAGAAGGTCCTGAGTACAAAGCTATGATGGCAAAAGCAGGAGGAGCATAAGATGGCAGAATTTAAACCAGCAGGCTCGATGTATGAGTGGTTTGATCAACGTTTAGGGATTGATAAATTTCTAAAAGTGATGATGACGGAGTATTGGATTCCTAAAAATATCAACTTTTTGTGGGCAATGGGGGTTTTATTGACCGTTATGTTCACCATTTTGTTGATTTCAGGAATTTTCCTTCTGATGTATTACAAACCTGATATGAATATGGCGTTTGACAGTGTAAATTACACGATTATGCAAGAAGTTGGCTATGGATGGTTGTTTAGACATATTCACGCAGTTGGTGCATCGGTTGTCTTTTTGATTATCTACATCCATATGTTTACGGGTATTTATTACGGTTCTTACAAAAAAGGGCGTGAGCTGATCTGGATTTCTGGGATGTTGTTATTCGTCCTTTTCTCAGCAGAAGGGTTCAGTGGCTATATGCTTCCATGGGGGCAAATGTCCTATTGGGCAGCGTACGTTATTACCGAAATTTTTGGTGGTATCCCTGTAATTGGTGGTGATTTGGTTGTTTGGATTCGTGGTAACTTTTATGTTTCCGATTCAACATTGACCCGTTTCTTTATGTTGCACGTATTGTTGATCCCTCTTGCTATTCTTGGGGCTATCGTTGTTCACTTCTATGCACTTCGTTTTCCTCACGTTAATAACGAAGAGGGTGAGTTTTTCGATTTCGATAAAGAAGCCGATAAATACCTTGCAGGGGATAAAAAAGGGTCTAAAGTTGTTCCGTTTTGGCCAGTATTTTTGTCCAAAGATTTCTTTGTTTTAGGCTTTTTCTTATTGTTCTTTTTCTATTTGGTCTTTTTCCATTATGATTTTGCAATGGATCCGGTCAACTTTGATAAAGCGGATAATCTTAAAACCCCAGCACACATTTATCCTGAGTGGTATTTCTTGTGGAGTTATGAAGTGTTACGTGGATTCTTCTTTGACATCGCTGGTATTTCTGGTAAATCATTAGGATTGATGGCGTTTGCTTTCGCCAATGCTATTTTCTTGGTTCTTCCGTGGTTGGATCGTTCACCGATGGTAAAACCAGCTAACCAACGTCCGTATTTCAAATATTGGTTCTGGTTCTTGATGGTGGATTTGATGGTTCTTACCGTATACGGTAAATTACCTCCAACGGGTGCGAATGCGTGGGTAGGATTTGCGTCATCAATAACATTCTTGACATTGTTCATTGCCTTGCCGTTTATCACAAAAGCTGAAGCCAAAAAAGTAGGGGGCAAATAATGAAAGAGTTAAAAATTTTAGCAGTTATTGCTACTCTTGTGGGGATCACCTATTATGGGATTGAGCCGTATGCACATCACGTCATGCACCCAGAGGTCAAAGAGGCAGATTTTGTTTTTGCTGATCTCAAAAACGTTGATACAAAGCTAGCGGGCAATGTTGAGAATGGGAAAACCTTAGTAGAAGCAAACTGTCTCGCATGTCACGCCATTGAAAAAGCAGGTCACCCTGCTATGATGCCCAATGCTGATGCAGCAGCAAGCTATGGAGTTGTTCCACCTGATTTAAGTCATGCAGGTCGAATCTATGACAAAAACTATTTGGCAAATTTCATTTTTGATCCTGTAAGTGCCATGCACCTTAGTCATAAATATCCAGTAGGGGGAGCTAAAACGTTCCCAATGCCATCGTATAATTGGATGACTGGGCAAGAGATTATGGACGTTGTTGCCTATCTTCAATCCATTGCTCCAAAAGTAGCGGATAATGCAGAGGGACACAAAGTGACTTTTGAATCAGCGTGTGGACGTTGTCACAGTATGAAATACGGTCAACTTGAAGCGACAACTTCTGTTGATACGATTAAAACGTATATGGGTGCAACTCCTCCTGATTTGTCTCAGTACATCAAAAGTCGCGGTGAACATTATCTTCACGGATTTATCAATGATCCTCAAGTGTTGTTAGCAGGAACCTCTATGCCACGTGTTGGTCTAAACGAAAAAGCGCAAGAAGAGGTTATTGCCTACATGGAAGAGACGGGTGACCGTAAAAAAGCAGAACGTGAAGAAACTGGTCTGTATGTGATGATGTATACTTTCGTATTTGCTATGCTCGCCTATTTGTGGAAACGCAAAATTTGGTCTGAAGTACACTAAGGGGTAATGGATGAAAATAGTAAAAGTTCTAGCATTGTCAGCACTTTTTGGTGCTGGTCTAATGGCAAACGATGTATTGGTATCCAATATGAGTCAAATGGAAAAAGGGTTAAGTAGTATCCAAAAAGGGTTTTTATACAATACCCCTGCATTGATAAAAGAGGGGGTTTCGGATATTCAAAAAGCCAATGCCCTTTTTCACAATAAGGATGAGACAAAAAAATATCTCCCTAAGGATAAGCAACATCTGAATAATATTGCGTTCAATGCTGCCAAACGTATTGATACCGCATCCAATAACGTACTTAAATCATTGGATAAAAAAGAGTATTCAAAAGCGCATCAATCCTATTCTGAAATCGTGAATGCATGTACTGCATGTCACGCAGTTGTACGCAGCTGGTAAAAAAGTTACCCCTTCTTATGGGGTTTCTCCTCTAATTCCCCTACTAAATAAAACTCCAAACTATTTTTAGCTATCATCCCGCATTGCTCCTTATTATAGGAATTTTCAAGGATAGTCGTGTTAATAGATAGCTATGGGAGAACCGTTGATTATTTACGGGTTTCGGTAACGGAACGGTGTAATTTCCGATGTCAGTATTGTATGCCTGAAAAACCCTTTTCATGGGTACCCAAAGAGAACCTTCTTAGTTTTGAAGAGCTGTTTGCATTTATCAAAATCTCCATTGACGCAGGGGTTAAGAAGATTCGTATAACAGGAGGTGAACCGCTGTTACGAGAAGACCTCGATAGTTTCATCAAAATGGTTCATGATTACAATAATGAAATTGATTTGGCAATGACAACGAATGCGTACTTGCTCAAAGGCTCAGCGCAAAAACTCTATGATGCAGGGCTACGACGGCTCAATGTCTCTATCGATTCACTGATCCCCGATGTGGCGGAGAAGATTGCCAAAAAAGATGTTTTGAGTCATGTATTAGAGGGGATTGAAGAGGCTCTTCGTGTCGGATTTCGGGTCAAAGTGAATATGGTTCCGATGAAAGGGATGAATGACAACGAAATATTGGATGTTTTAGAATTTTGCAAAGAACGCAAAATGTCGGTTCGTTTTATCGAATATATGGAAAATGTCCATGCAGAGGTGGATATTCGGGGGATGCAAAGCGACGAACTTCTCAAAATTATCGGCAGTCGATATCCCTATTATGATGAAGGGTTTGACGGTCACTCACCATCGCACTACTATCGCCTTGATGATGGGTATGAGTTTGGGATTATCGAACCCCATAAAGACGATTTTTGTGCCAAATGCAACCGTATACGTCTCACTGCGGAGGGGAATTTGATCCCCTGTCTCTATTTCGATGAGGCGATGAGTATTCGTGATGCCGTACGACGGGGCGATATCAAAGAAGCAGCGTTAGTTCTCAAAGAGGTAATCCGTACCAAGCCTGAGAAAAACCGTTGGTCTGATCCTGACGGTGAGCTTTCCAAACGGGCATTTTATGAAACGGGAGGGTGAAATATGCTCTACTTAGTCGAACATTTTTATTCCATCCAAGGTGAGGGAAAATACACAGGAGTCCCCTCCCTCTTTTTTCGTTTTGGCGGATGTAACCTCAAGTGTGAGGGATTTGGGTGTGTCGAAAAAACACCCAAGGGGGAAGAGGTACTCGGATGTGATACCGTCTATGCCGTTGATCGCAAAGGGTTCGGAGATTTGTGGATGGAGATTGAAGAGCTTCAAAGTCTTATCTGGATTATGAACGGCTATCGTCTCCCTCCCCACGTCGATGTTGTCCTTACGGGGGGCGAACCTCTTATCTATGCAAATGAGCCTATATTTGTTGAGTTTATCGAGCATCTCATTTCTAGCGGACATCGGGTGACGTTTGAGACGAATGGGACAATTGCCCCCGATTTCAAACGGTACCCTTTGTATGCTCAAGCAACGTATGCGTTGTCGGTCAAGCTTTCCAACAGCGGTGAACCATTAGAGCGACGAGTAAAACCGGATGTGTATAGCACGATCATTGCTCACGCCAAAGAGAGTTTTTTTAAATTCACGGTGGATGAACCTTCGTTGGTCAGCCATATTGAGTCAGAAATTGATGAAATTATCGCACCGCATCCGTATACTCCCGTTTATTGTATGCCTCTAGGAGGTGACAAAGCGCACATCGAAGCTAACTGTGAAGCGGTCATCGAGTTTTGTAAACGGCGGGGGTTTATCTATTCAGACCGATTGCATATTCGGATTTGGGATCAAAACCATGGGGTATAGTCAATGATAATCCGAAAACTATTTAAATTTGAAAACGCCCACATCGTTCGTGGCTGTTCGACGCAACGGTGTCGTGCGTCGCTTCATGGGCACTCATACAAAGTCGAAGTTTTGTTTGAATCCCAATATCTCGACCACGGTCAGATGGTCTACGATTTTGGGTTGATGAAACAGGGGATGAAAGAGCTTATCGACAGTTTCGATCACGCCATTGCCCTTTGGGATGGGGATGATAGTGAGTACATTGCCGATATGAAAAAACATTCCCAACGGTGGGTTCAACTTCCTATCTCCCCCTCGGCAGAACAGTTTAGCCGTGTCATTTTTGTCATGATGGATATGCTGTTGGGATGTACCCAAAGTATCAACGGCGAACGGGGGGTGAAACTTCACAGTATCATCGTTCATGAAACCGATACAGGGTATGCTCAAGCGTTCGCTGACGACGCTTATTCGGAGATTATGGGGCGTATTGAGTTGGATAAAATTCTCTTTAGCGATGAAGTATGCCATGGATGGAACGATCCTCAATTGTGGGAGAAGGTTAAGAAGGGAGAGACGTTTGTAAATCCTAGAACGGTGTAAGAGATAATCACATATTTTATTACGTTCTTTCTTATAATTTTACCACCATTGTGATATACTTGTATAATAATTATTCTTGTTATAGAAGGTTTTTAATATGATCAGACCTATACCAACGGATGTTGAAGTAAAGTTTGAAGGTGGTAATATGATTACCGAAACTGATCTTCATGGAAAAATAGTATACGTTAATCGTTTATTCGTTCAAATGTCTGGTTACGAGAAAGAGGAGCTAATAGGTAAGCCTCACTCGATGATTCGACATCCAAGTATGCCTAAATGCTGTTTTCAATCGATGTGGGATACCGTAACTCGTGGTGAGGTGTGGGAAGGGTATGTTAAAAATCTACGAAAAGATGGTGCCTATTACTGGGTAGTGGTAATGGTACGACCTAAACATGATGAAAATGGACAACTTTGTGGTTATATAGCAGTGCGCAAACCGCCAGGGGAGATGACCCTTAATGAGATGAAAGAGAAATATGCCCAAATGATGTCTCAAGAAGCATGTAACAAAGAGGAGAAGAGAGATTTCCCCGAAATTCTTTGATGGTGAAAACACATCTTGGAATGAAAAAAAATAAAGTGAATTTAGTTTTGATTTATATTGATATTCACCTTAACAATTTAACTCGTGTGTCCCTTTCCACACCCCTTAAGAGACAAAATAATATACTTCACTAATTTTAAGAAGGGTGCTTAACCCCAAGGAAGTATTTATGATCATCGACAGCGTTTGTACCTATTGTGGCGTAGGGTGTGATATTGCAGCCGAAGTTGAAGACAATAAAATTCAGAAGATTTTCGCCAAAGAAGAGGGTGTTGTCTCACAAGGAAAACTCTGTATCAAAGGG
The DNA here is from genome assembly GCA_011391735.1 of Sulfuricurvum sp. Classification (GTDB taxonomy): domain Bacteria; phylum Campylobacterota; class Campylobacteria; order Campylobacterales; family Sulfurimonadaceae; genus Sulfuricurvum. Next base: position 8,483 of record JAABPY010000139.1, read on the forward strand.
AAACAAGGGTGGGATTTTGTAACCCATCCCAAGCGGTTGCGAAATGCGCGTGTCCGTAAATCGTTTCTCAGTGCTAATGCTGCATTATTCGCCGATTTGGATATGGATTATCTTGAGCCTGTTGACCATGACTTTTATGAGATCAGTTATGAGGGTGCGTACGAACTGGCGGCTCGAAAGCTCAAAGCCATTACGGATGTGTATGGTTCGCACAGTTATGCCTCCATCGGTGGAGCCCGTACAAGCTGTGAGAGCTCCTATTTGTTCCAACATTTCACCCGTAATGTTGTCGGTTCTCCCCACGTTGACAACTGTGCACGTGTCTGTCATGCCCCCTCGCTTAGGGGGATGCGTGTTACGATTGGGGAGGGGGCAGCTACCAATCCTTTCGATGATATTTATGAGACTGAATTTATGGTTGTTATGGGGAGCAACACGACCGAAGCTCACCCCATCGTTGCCAATCGGATGTTGGATGTCGTCAAAAAAGGGGTGGAGCTTGCCGTTTTGGATGTACGTCGTATTCAGCTCTCCAAATCCGCGACCCATCATCTTAGCATCCCCTACGAAGCCAATTTGATGATCCTTAATATGATGGCGTATGTCATTATCACCGAAGATTTGGTCAATAGTGAGTTTATTACCTCACGGACGAAAGGGTATGATGAGTACAAAAACTCCATTCTTAATGATCCGTATGCCAACCCTGATTATCTTCTTCAAATCGCTGGATATGAGTCCCTTGCCGAAGAGATCCGTATGGTCGCTCGTAAATATGCCACTCGCAAAAGCCTCTTTTTCTGGGGGCTTGGGATTACCGAACATCTTGATGGTTCGTATGCGGTGATGGCGATCACCCATTTGGCACTCATTACGGGCAATATTGGGAAGCAAGGTGCGGGGCTAATGCCGCTTCGGGGTCAAAACAATGTTCAAGGGACGTGCGATATGGGGATGCTCCCCTATTATGCCCCCGATTATCAACCCCCCAAAGAGGTGGGGATGATGACCCCTGATTTAATCGATGCCATGGTCGAGGGGAAAATCAAAGCCCTTTTTAATATTGGTGAAGATATTGCCCATATTCATCCCAATCAAAATAAAATCCATGCCGCTTTGAAAAATCTCGATTTACTTATCGTTAATGAACTGTTTGATAATGAAATCACCAAATTTGCTGATATCATCTTTGGGGTCAAAAATGCTTACGAAAAGACGGGTGTTTATGTCAACGCCGAGCGACGGCTTCACCTATCGCAACCTCTTGTTCATGTAACAATGCCCGATGATTGGGAAGTCATTGCCGAAATTTCCAAGCGGTACGGAAGAGATTATGGTTTTAAGACCTCACGTGATGTATGGGAAAGGGTGCGCATCGATGCCCCCAATCGATACCGTGGGGCGAGCTATGAAAAACTTGAAACCAATCGTTTGAGGGGATTGCAATGGCCAGTACAAGAAGAAGATACCCCTGTATTGCATCTTCACGATTTTAGAACCAAAGACGGCATTGCATCCTATCACTATAAGCAGTATGAGCTACGTGGTCAAGTGGAGGAGCTTTTAAAAGCTTCTATACATGAGGGGTATTACCTCACGACAGGACGGGTGTTGGTTCATTATAATAACGCAGCCCAAACCAACGCATGTGAAAAGTTAAGTCGTAGCCACTGCGAGGATACATTGCTGGTGAGTGTTGAGGATGAAGAATTTTTTGAATACAAAGATTTCGTTGTCCTTAAAAGCCAATACGGTCAAAGTGCCCCGTTGCGGGTCAAAGTAAGCACGACGGTGAAAAAAGGGACCCTCTTTACAACATTTCACCATGCCAAAAGCCGTATCAACTTTTTGTTCGGGGATAAGCACGACGAATTGATTAAAACAGCCCGTTTTAAATCAATCAAAGTGGATATCGTTAAACCCGATTATTTGGATTAAAAATGCACTCTAAGGCAAAAGGGGATATTGCCGAAGCCAAAGGTGTTAAGTACCTTTGTTCACAGGGGTACACGATCATCGACCGTAATGTCTATAACCGTTTTGGTGAAATCGACATCATTGCCCGAAAAGAGCATGTTCTCCATTTCGTCGAAGTCAAAAGTGCCCAAAGTTATGAGCAAGCGGTGAACAATATTACCCGCTCGAAACTCCAAAAACTCAACCGTGCGATTCAAACCTATCTCCAACAAAAAAAGTATTCCTTGGATTATTGTATTGACGCATTGATCGTCGTAGAAGACGAGATAGAGTGGATAGAAAATATCACTCTGTAACACTATAGCTTGATAAATCTCACGAGTTGGGACTAATAAGACGTTTTAAAGAAAGAGGCGTTATAATTGTCTATTATTATAAAACAAAAAAGGGCTAAACATGGGTAAATACATCGAATTAACGGCATCAAACTTTGCGGATACAATCAACGAGGGTGTTGCGCTCGTAGACTTTTGGGCTCCATGGTGTGGACCATGTCGTATGATCGCTCCTGTTATTGAGGAATTGGCAAATGATTTCGAAGGAAAAGCAAAAATCTGTAAAGTAAATACAGATGAAGAGCAAGATATCGCTGTAAAATTCGGTATTCGTTCTATCCCTACAATCCTTTTCTTCAAAAATGGTGAAATGGTTGATACAATGGTCGGTGCTGCTTCTAAACAAGCATTTGCGGACAAAATCAACTCACTTCTATAGTCTTTCCTTGCTATCTCCGATAAGTTCGGGGATAGCGCATTCATTCCTCCGAGATCTTCTCTTCTTCTGTAGTGTTCCTTAATTGCAACTTCTGTATAATACGTCATTATTGGAGGCACAAATATGACAAAAGAGATTGTAATCGATTTTCTGAAAACGCATAAAGATGACTTTACACAAAAATACCATATCTCGAAGATGGCACTTTTCGGTTCGTTTGCGAGAGGGGAGCAACATCAAAAAAGTGATGTTGATATTATCTATACCCTCGATGAAGGGCACAAGCTATCCTTTGATCGTTATATCGAATTGGAAAATGAACTTACCCATGCGTTTGGGACAAAAATCGATCTTATCAATGAAAAAAAGCTCAATCCCCTCATTATGTTAAAAGCGTCGAAGGATTTGATCTATGTTTGAATCTAAAAATATGGTCTATATCCTAACGGTTCTCGAAGCGATTGAAAAGATCGCGATTTATTGCAAAAGATTTGAGGACGAAGAGAGTTTTTACCATGCCGAAAAACAGCTCTACTTTAACGCAACAGTAAACTTGCTCATCGCGATAGGGGAAGAAAATAAAAAGATTGATGAAAAGCTAAAAACATCGATAGCAATCAACTGGAAAAATCTTTCAGCAATGAGGGACAAAATATCTCATGACTATCGCGGTGTGGATGAGAGTATCGTGTGGAACGTCGTGCAAGAGTACTTACCAAAACTGAAAATAGCCCTTATCGAGATGATCCCAAAAATTGAAAATCATAATACTTTTTTGGATGAAGCATTAAAAAGTCCCCATTATGAAGATTTAGAGTATTTACGAGAATTTATCTGCAAATAGGACACGTTTCAAATCCTCACTTTTCCACTCGTTTTCTCCTAAAACACCCAAAAAAATCATTAATTTAAGATTAACTTAAGTAGTGAGATCAAATCCCCCACCCTAAAATTTTTCTAAAACGATTTTTTAGCTACTACAACTGTGGTTAGCTTTAACACCAAAAGAGTATTATTCTCCTACTTTAAAACTAACCATTGATGGGAGATATACTATGTTGGATTGCGCAATTATTGGAGGAGGACCTGCGGGTTTAACGGCAGGTTTATATACGACTCGCGGTGGATTAGAGAATGTGGTGATGTTCGAAAAAGGGATGCCGGGGGGGCAGATCACGATGAGTTCCGAGATTGAAAATTATCCCGGTGCAACGGCTCATAACTTGAGCGGAATGGATTTTATGGCTCCATGGCCTGAGCAGTGTCAGCGTTTCGGGCTCAAACATGAGATGTCAGAGGTGACACGGGTCTCTCGTAATGAGGATGGGACGTTTACGATCCATAAATCAGACGGGAAAACGGATATGGCGAAGAGCGTTATCGTCGGGACGGGTTCAGCTCCCAAGCGTGCAGGATTTATCGGTGAAGATAAATATTTCGGGCGTGGGGTTAGTACGTGTGCAACGTGTGATGGCTTTTTCTATAAAGGCAAAGAGGTTGCGGTGATCGGGGGGGGTGATACGGCTCTCGAAGAGGCTCTTTATTTGGCAAAAATTTGTACAAAAGTGACCCTTATCCACCGTCGTGACACCTTTCGTTCAGCCCCTAGCACGATTGAACGGGTAAAAAATACCGCCAATATCGAACTTGTTGTGAACGCTTCTCCTGAAGAGGTCTTAGGTGATGCTATGGGTGTGACGGGGATTCGTGTTGCGTTTAAAGATGGTTCTACGCGTCAAATCGATGCTCCTGGTGTATTTGTCTTTATCGGAAATAATGTTAACAACCAAGTTCTCATTCAAGAAGATGGAAGTTTCTTGTGTGATATGACCCCATCGGGTGAAGTAATTGTTGATTTGAGTATGAAAACATCGGTTGCGGGACTCTATGCGGCAGGAGATATGCGTATTGCTGCACCCAAACAAGTCGTAAGTGCGGCAGGAGATGGTGCAGTTGCGGCATTACAAGCGATTTCGTATGTGGATGAGCACTTTCACGCTTAAGGGCAAAGTGCCACTTAAACCCTAAGGCGGTACAATACGCCATCAATTGAGTGTGAGGAGTTTAGCATGATTAAAGTAGGTGTATTTGGTGCAGGTGGGCGTGTTGGAAAGTTGATTATCGAGGATTTGCATCACGAGGGTGAAATTTCACTGGGTGCGGTGTATGTACGTAACGAACTTAATTTTTCGATTGATCCCTCTGTCCTTGTGACCAACGATATGAATGTATTGCTCAAAAGTTCGGATGTTATTATCGATTTTTCACTCCCTGAAGCGACGCAAGTATTGCTAGAGTGCGCAATGGAAAATCCAAAACCTCTCGTTATTGGGACAACAGGGATGGATACCCATCAGTTGAACCTTCTCAAATCGGCAAGTGAGTCAATGCCGATTTTGTATGCAACCAATATGTCACTGGGTGTTGCCCTTTTGAATAAGCTAGTCTACACCGCATCCAAAACCCTCAAAGATTTTGATATTGAAATCGTAGAACAACACCATCGTTACAAAAAAGATGCCCCAAGCGGTACGGCATTGACATTGGCGCATTCAGCGGCTTATGCTCGTGAATTGGATTTGGATGTTGTTCGTGTGAGTGGGCGTGATGGTAATATCGGGCAGCGTTCCAAGGATGAGATTGCCGTTATGGCATTACGTGGCGGAGATATTGTTGGTCGCCATACGGTTGGTTTTTACAATGAAGGGGAGTTTGTCGAACTTCACCATACGGCAACGAGTCGTAATACCTTTTCTAAGGGGGCGATCCGTGCTGCAAAATGGCTCATAGGTAAAGAGAATGGATTGTATAATATCAGCGATTGTTTGGAATTAGGAGCATAAATGCGTAGTATGAATGAGAAGTGTGCGGTTGTTGGGATTTTTGATCATCCCCAAGCGTCAAAGTTAGCCTATTTTTCACTCCATGCACAACAGCATCGGGGTCAAGAAGCAGCAGGGATTAGTACGAGTAATGGGGAAAAACTTTTTACGATTAAAGATCGAGGGCTTGTTACGCAAGTGTTTGATAACCAAAAATTGGCAACCCTCAAGGGTGAAATGGCGATTGGACATACCCGTTATTCGACCGCTGGAGATGATTCAATTCTCGATGCGCAACCTGTATTTGCCCGCTACGATTTGGGAGAGATGGCGATTGTCCACAATGGGAATTTGACCAATGCCAAAGAGGTGCGCGATGCCCTCATCAAAAAAGGGGCGATTTTTCAAACCTTTATGGATACCGAAAATCTCATTCATTTGATTGCGAAAAGTGACCAACAGCACCTTACCGATCGTATTATTGATGCGGTCAAAAAAATAGAAGGGGCATACTCTCTTGTCTTTTTGAGCCGTTCCAAAATGTTTGCAATGCGGGATCGTTTCGGATTTCGTCCATTGAGTCTTGGACGATTGGGGGATGGTTATGTCGTTGCATCGGAGACGTGCGCCTTTGATCTTATCGGTGCGGAGTACATTCGGGATGTGGAACCGGGGGAATTGCTTATTTTTGAAAAAGGGAAAGCCCCTCAATCGATCAAAGTGTATGAGCCAACACCGAAACATTGTATTTTCGAATATGTCTATTTTGCCCGTCCCGATTCCAATGTTTATAATCAAAATGTCTATACGATGCGCAAAGCAATGGGGAAAAAATTGGCACAAGAACAGCCTATCGAAGCCGATATGGTTGTCCCTGTGCCCGATGGAGGAGTCCCCTCAGCTATTGGGTATGCGCAAGAGAGCGGTATCCCTTTTGAGATGGCAATTATGCGCAATCACTATATTGGACGCACCTTCATTGAGCCAACCCAAGAGATGCGTGATTTGAAAGTAAAAATGAAACTCTCCCCGATTGCGAGTTTGATCAAAGGGAAACGGCTTATCGTCATTGATGACTCTATCGTACGGGGAACGACAAGCCGTCAGATTGTCCGTATGCTTAAAGCTGCGGGGGCACTTGAGGTGCATATGCGCATCTCTAGCCCTCCGACGACTGATCCATGTTTTTATGGAGTCGATACCCCTGATAAAGATAAGCTCATTGCTGCCAATATGACCAATGCAGAAATTTGTGCCTTTATTGAAGCCGATTCGTTGGGGTATTTGAGTAATGATGGGCTGTTGCTTAGTGTTAATGGTAAAGAAGAAAATTATTGTACCGCGTGTTTCACCGGTAATTATATCGTTTAAGTTTTTTTGATGCGCAAACAGATTTTTACCTACGGGCAATACCTGCGTGAAAAATTTGGTTGCAAAGTTTCGAAAGTTCCTGTCTCTATCTCAGGGTTCACCTGCCCCAATATTGATGGAAGCGTCGCAAAAGGGGGGTGTACTTTTTGTGAAAATGACTCTTTTAGCCCCAGTTTGGATAAAGTAAAACCTCTTAAAGGGTTTTTCCTTAATCTTGACTCTCCAAAAAACCCTTATCTCGAAAATCAGCTTCAACAACTCGAATGGCAGTTTAATGCGCTCTCTCAAAAGTTGACCAAAGACAACGGTACCCAAAAATATTTGGTCTATTTTCAAAGTTTTACCAATACCTACGCCCC
>JAABPY010000140.1 GCA_011391735.1 Sulfuricurvum sp.
CGAATACGGTCATCCTCATTGAGGGCAACACCACGTTCGTGGGGCAAGCGACCTGCATCAATCGCTTCTTCATACGCTTCCATCTCTTTGAAGTTTTGAGAGTAATAATCTGCCCCCTCCCCAATGGAGGTGAGACCAACACCGATCAAATCAGCACCCCCCTTGGTCGTATACCCTTGGAAGTTACGGTGTAGTTCCCCTTTTTCAATCGCTTTAAAAAGTTCATCCGCAGGCTTGGCAAAGTGATCCATCCCAATCATTTTGTAGCCGCAAGCTTCCAAGTGGTCAATGGTATAGCGCATAATGGCTAATTTTTCCGCAGGATGGGGCAACGTCGTCTCATCAATTTTACGCATCGTTTTTTTCAACCACGGGACATGGGCATAATTAAAAACAGCAAAACGGTCGGGATTGAGAGAAATTGCCAAATCAAGACTCTTTTTGAACGTCTCCAAACTCTGATACGGCAATCCATAGATAAGATCAACATTGACGCTCACCATATTGTATTTGCGTGCCAATTCCATAGCGGCTTTCGTAATATCATACGGTTGAACACGATGGACGGCGATTTGTACTTTTTCATCAAAATCTTGAATCCCGAAGCTGACACGATTAAATCCCGCATTACTCATCACCTTCATCTGCGCTTCGTTGATATGACGAGGATCGATTTCGCAACTGATCTCCGCATCCGCCGTAAAGTTTTTAAAATGACTTTTGATCGCACCAATAATACGCCCCAACTGTTCGGCATTAAAAAATGTGGGGGTCCCTCCACCGAAGTGAAGCTGTATCACAGGGCGGCTAACATCGATATGTTGGTTCAAAATTTCCATTTCACGCAACAGATAATCGATATAACGCTCTTTTTTCTCCTCTTTGGAGGTAAAAACGACATTACAACCACAAAAGTAGCAAGCATTTTTACAAAACGGAAGATGAAAATAAAGGGACAAAGGACGCTTTGGATCTTGAGAATGGAGCTTTTCCAAATACGCATCGTAACCAAACGTATCACTAAATTCTAATGCAGTAGGGTAACTCGTATAGCGCGGTCCCGGTTTGGAATATCGGGTAAATTTATCAAAATCAAGCATTAGGGGCATCCATTAGTATGAAAATTTCTGTAATTCGCGATTATACCCATTTGGATTGAACCTCCCCTAAAGTACTTATATTAGAGAGAAAACGCTATAATAATCTCTTATTTATCTCAAAGTTGTGATAAAATAATCAAAAATTTATCAATGAAGCGACAAATGACTCCCATTAAAGTACTTATTATTGAAGACGACGACGTAACGGCACTGAACTTAAAAATGTCATTGGAAAAATTGGGGTATGAAGTACTCTCACAAGCCAACGATGAGATCAGCGCTCAAAATAAAATCAAAATTTACAATCCCGATATTGTCCTCATTGACATAGGGCTAAAACGGAACAATGAAGGGATAGAGATCGCCCATTTTATCCGTGAGAAGATGCCACGCCCGTTTATCTTTCTCACCGCCCACTCCGACACACAGATACTAGCCTCTGCCAAACAAACCGAACCCTACGGCTACATTGTCAAACCGTTCGACCCTCTCAATCTTCATACAACTATCCAAATGGCCCTCTACCGCTTCGAAGAGGAGCAAAAACGGCTTGTTAGCATTGATACCCTCAAGCACGACAAAGAACATCTTGAAAAACTTCTTTATGTTAAAAAAACCTCCGATCAACCCCTTGTCGAATTTGGAGGAGAGTATCGTCATGACATTACCCTAGGTGAGACCTTTTATAAAGATCAGAAGATCAAATTGACTAAAAAAGAGAATGCTTTTATCCGTCTATTGGTCGTTCATTTGGGAAGCGTTGTTGATTTTGCACAAGCGACGGAGTATGTATGGGAGCGGGAGGGGGCAAGTGATAACAGCGTCCGAACCCTCGTATGGCGATTACGGAACAAACTCCCTACCGATGTCATTAAAAATGCGTCGGGGATTGGGTATTATTTGGAGGAGTAGTCTTTTAGCCTCTTGGTAAAAGGGTATACTTTTTTTCTAATGCGCTATACACCTCTTCAAAATCAAAATTTTCTCTATCTCTCAAAGAAGCCTCCTCTATTAATGTTGCAAGAGCTGAAAACTCCTCAAATCGGAAGTTGGCACTGGATCCTTTTATCAAATGAGCCGTGCGCCCAATACGATCATAATCTCGACCCTCAATAGCGCTTTGTAACTCTAAAAAAGCTTCTCCCATCTTCCTATGAAACAGATCCAAGAGTTGAATAATCTGTTCATCCTCTAGCATTAATCTCTTTTTCATTCGGCTCATTTCAGAGATATCATCACTCTTTTGTACCAAAACCTCCCTTTCCCCTACTTTTTTATCTAAATATCTCTCTAATAGCAACTCTAAATCTTTTGCCTCAAAAGGTTTCCCGATAAACGCATCGTATCCCCACTCTAACGCCCTCTCACGTGACCCTTTGAGGACATTAGCACTCAATGCGACAATGGGGATGGGAGAAAGCTGATAGTTACGTTCAAACGAGCGAATTTTTGTAACAGCTTCATGACCATCCAAAATTGGCATTTGCTCATCCATAAAAATGAGATCAAATGGCTCAGTGATCGCATGGGTGTACGCCTCCTCACCATTGGAGACAATTCGGACATTGACCCCATATTTTTCAAGAACAATTCGAATCAATGCTTGGTTGGCTTCATTATCTTCTGCCACCAAAACATTTCCTTGAAAAAAGTGGTTCTCAAGCTTTTCACATTTCAAATCCATAAAATCTTCTGGGGCACACTCCACAGGGATGGTAACAATAAATAAACTCCCTTGCCCTATTTGCGATTCCAATGTAATCTCACCCCCCATTTGGGTCACCAATTGCTTGCAAATAGAAAGTCCCAAACCACTTCCACTGTTTCGTTTAATCCCCTCAGAGGCTTGATAAAAAGGGGTGAAAATACGGTGTTGTTCTTCAGGTGCAATACCATCCCCCTCATCGTGTACACGAATGGTTAAGAGACAATTCACCATCATCACTTCAACGTGTATGGAGGACCCCGCTGGGCTGAATTTAATAGCGTTGCTAAGAAGATTTCCAATAATTTGTTGAAGCCTAAAGAAATCGGCAATAATAATATCCCCCTCTACTACCTTTATCGATTTAACAATCGAAATATTTTTTACGTTTGCATTGGGGATAAAAAGGTCAAAAATATTGGTTATTCGCTCATAAATATTAAAAGGGTGGGGATCGATGGCGAATTCACCGCTACGAAGTTTGGAAAAATCCAAAATATCATTGATAATATGGAGCAAATTCTCCCCACTATTGGCAATAATATCAAGATAATTTTGATGGGTCGGATGGGTCTCTTCCTCTTTAAGAAGGGCAACAAAACCCAAAATGGCGTTTAGGGGGGTCCGTATTTCGTGGGATATATTGGAGAGAAAATACTCTTTTGCTTTATTCGCCTCAATCGCCTCTTGCTCTTTTTGATAAATTGTGTCGGTATAGAGTTTCAAAACACCCGCAAAATTTTTATCAAATAAATAGCTAATTGCCTCAAATACCCCTTGAGAATGGATCTCTAATCGATAGGTTGCATTAATAGTAGCTCGCTTAAAATGGGTACACAGGGTAAAGAGCTCATCAGAGCGTATTTCTTGATTTTTTAAATAATCAATAAAATTCTGAATAACAGGGCATTGCCCAATCGGGGTTTCCCCCTTCACTACCCCCATAAAATAGTCAAAAACACTGCTTGCATAATAGTCTCTAAACCATATTTCCTCTATAGCGTGATGATGAAGAATAGTAATACATTGCTTCTGAGAAATCCACTCTTCAAGTATCCCAGCTTTATTTCCAATCAGAATATCTTTCACTAAATAGAGCTGTTCGAAACTCGAAGGAGGTATTTCATTCATTACGATGCTATCCAGAAATAGACCCCTGATCCAACAACAAGCCATTGCCCGCTCAATATGAGAAGGGTTCCAATAATATTACCCATCTGACAACTCGTACACTGCTTGTATTGACGTGACTCATACAACGCATAAAAGAAATATCCGATCATTAGCACCACAACGGCAATCAGCAATCCAATATCCATCTTAGTGATCCATTCACGCATATCTGATGCAACGAAAAAAGGGGCAATAAAACTAAGAAGAATTAACCCCATCCCATATTTAGCCCCCCGCTTAAAATAATCACGGTAAAACACTATGGGGCAACTCCCCCCCCTTGCATCTTTGACCAACCCTCCTGAAAGGTAATCATTGATTCGCTGTTTCGTTTCACGATCCACCCGATCCACAAAGGTACTGCCATAACAATAATCCAGCTGCTGTTGAAATATTCGAGCGTCATCCCCCTCCAAGTCGCAATGATGAGCTTCCCCCTTCTCATCTTCGTAAATAACAGTGACTTGGTTGTAACGATCCACATCAACACTGATCCCCTCATAATAGGTACTGCGTTCCGTTTGGGTACAGACATCAGCGTGCTTAATCAACCGTCCATTAATATAAGGGGTGTAATTATCTGCTTCTTTAATGACAATAATATTGTATTGAATACCAATCATAATGGCACTTAGTGCATGGAGATCATTCGCTTTCATCGTATCGATCATATCGTTGATCCATTGATGCAATTCATCATTAAAGAAACGGACATTAGCAGAAATGAGACGGACAGTGGGGTCAGGATACTTGAGGAGGTTTTTAATCATAAAAAGACACTTTGAAAAGAAGGTTATGCCTCACAAGGAGGCAAAAAATTGGAGCATACGCCCAAATATTAGTGACTTTTACTCACAACCACAAGCATTTTGAGGTTGATAATAACGAAACGGACAAATTGCCAAATCTTGCATGTACGCATTGCACGAGCAAACTTTCCTGGGATCATCGCTGTTTTGAACTGATCATTTTTTGCGAAATTGAATTCTTCTGGTTTAACTGCCATTGTTACTTCCTTTGATTTCTAAATTTAAAATAGTATAGGGGTAAAAGCCCCTTTTGTTATTCTGGAATTACTTTCCAAAATGGTTTAAGTTTTGCTTTGTAGATGAATAAATAATGGAGGATATGTTTGATCCAGTGTCCTGCCAAACCAATTTCACCAAAAGTATAATCGGTATCACGACCCGTTCCAGGGTATTTATCATAATCAGGAACAACAGGATAAACGGTCATAGCTGCTGCTTGTCCATCAAGCCACCCTTTACCCGCAGAAGCAACACACGCTGCCCCCATCTCTGCCATTGATGCTTCATGCAAGTGAGCGTCTGGCCCTTTTTTGATCAAATCACAAATACTGTGAGCAACCGCTTTACCGATAATACCACTTGGCATACCTGTACGTGGAGGAGTTGGATTGATAACGGTACCATTGACCGATTTAGCTGGTTTTGAGATGATATGAGGAGGTGCAAACGCAATCCCTGCCGCAAACATATTCTTATAGGTCGGGTTTTGATACGTACGTGGCCAATCAGATGCTTTCCAATCTTCATACGCTTTGGGTGAATAATCGGCATCCACTTTCATGAAGCCATTAGGGGCAAATACCGTATCGGTAATATCATCCCCTGCTTTGTTGTACGCTTTGAGACCAACACCCGCAAATGGTGGGATCAACATAGAAAAATCAAAGGACTCTTCCCCCATTGAACCATCAAGAAGCTCATAATGAACTTTCCCTTTTTCAACTTTATTAACATGGGCACCTGTGATATAGCTAACACCACGCTCTGCAAACAGTGACTCGGTGAAGATACGGCTACTCACAACGTAACCACCCACATTCATGTGCAATCCACCCATTCCAAAATCTCCCATGAACGATTCATTGGAGATCCATTGGATGTCAGCCATATCACGAAGACCCGCTTTACGGATTTCATGCTCAACATTGAAAATGTATTCAAATGCGGCACCTTGACACGTACACATACCGTGACCCGTACCGATTAGAATTTTTTGGCGTTGCCCTTTACGCATTTTATCCATAATTTTTGTCAATTCATGGGATGCGTGTTCAGCGTGATCTGCCGTACAAACAGAGACAGTATGTTGACCTAAGTTAGAACCCTCACCCAATCCTGGTGTTGCCCCAAAGTTAAGTTTTGGTCCTGTCGCATTGATAAGATAGTCATACTCGATCTCATCACTGTGCCCTGCTTTGCCTTGACCTGTATATTCAATTGTTACAAATGGTTTAGCTTTTTTTGCACTTCCCTCAGGATTAATGCTAACAGCCTTAGCTTGTTTATAGGTAATTCCCGCTTTTTCATAGACAGGGGCCAAATCAAATGTAACTTCTTCTTTAGACATTTCACCAACACCCACCCAAATATTAGAAGGTATCCAGTTCCATTTTGAATTAGGGGTGACGACAACGACTTCGTGATCTTTACCCAGCCAATCTGCCGCAAATGTTGCAGCAGTGTGTCCAGCAACACCGCCCCCTAAAACTACTAATCTTGCCATACTTTCTCCCTTGAATGTTTTTAACATCTTCCTTAAAAACTTATTATAATCTTAATGTATCATTTTTTTATCACTCTATTCTTTTATTTACCGCAATCAAACTAGATTTTATCCCTAAAAGGTAAAAGTGTTACTTTTGTTCACAATTGCTATTTTAGGAGTTAGGCGCTAAATAATCGAAGAGATATACATTAAAAGAATTATTACAAAAGATTATTCGACGAAGAAATATTAAATTATACTATCAAATAATAATAGAGTTAATTTTATATTATCTTTATGCTTTACACGCTATTATTTTTCAAATCCGCTAGAGAAGTGTGAAAAACACTCAATAGCAATTATTACATAAGGAATCCACCATGAATTTAATGACAAAAGTTGCAATTAGTGCTATCTTAGGAGTATCCGTACTCTCAACATCCGCATTTGCTGATGCCGAAAAAGGGAAAAAACTCTATCAAAAGAATCTCAAAGAGGTGTGTGGAGTTACAGGAGGGGTGTTTGCTGCTAAGTTTAAACAAGCCGATTGGGATAAAGCGTACAAAGCGGGAACATTAAATAAAAAAATGACGGAAGCATGTCCTGCTGGAAAAGCGTACTTTGAAGGTGATAAATTCAAAAAGACGGAAGAGCATATGTATAATTTCGTACATGATTTTGCAAAAGACAGTGGAAATATCCCTTCGTGCTAAATGATTGACGAGGCCATTATGGTTTCGTCTACCTCCTTCCCAATTCTCTCAATGTTATTATTTTAAAACTCAAGGAAGATGGATGAAAAAACTCACCCTCTCATGTATTGCCGCCTCTCTCGTAGCGGGAAACCTACTAGCAGATGAAGCCGCATTGCAAGCGCAAATCACTACGTTAATGCAAAAAATTGATCAACTTGAAAAAAATCAAGGAGCACTCCAAGAGAGCCAAACAGCCATCAAAGAGGATCAAACCGTTCAAGCGGAAACTCTCTCTAAGGTCAATGCCCAAAGTGCCAATGATAATATCAAATGGGATATTGATTTTCGAAGTGCAGTTCACAGTATTGATTACAAAAATTCAAATGGGACGAGTGCTAGCAATACCCTCTTCACCAACCGCTTGTGGTTAGGGATGGGATCAAAAGTCAATGATGATCTCTTTTTTAACGGCCAAATTGCGATGTATAACTATTGGGGTGCGGAAACAAGTGATTTGGCTCTTAATGACAACTGGCGTGCCAGTTCACGCCCCCATGATGTAGCATTACGGTTACGTCAAGCCTATTTTGTCCATAAGTTTGGGAATGATTGGAGTGTCCCTATGGTTGCTAGCGTGGGACGACGCGCTGCGGTAGATGGCTTTTTAGCCAACCACCGTGAAGGGACGATGAAACCAGGATCACCATTGGCGCATATTACGAATATGGAAGTGGATGGGGCGATGATGCAGTTTAATTTCGATCAAGTCTTCCTCCCTGGATCGTACCTCAAAGTCGTCTATGGTCGCTCGCATGACCCTATGAGCAGTGCGCAAATGTCCATGATGGCGACTCCCTATCTCACCAATACCGCTACAGGGGACAATACGGTTGAGTTTATTGTCCTTCCCATGTCGATTTATAACGATGGACAAAATAATTTAATGGCGCAATATGCCCATATTACCAACGTCAAAGGGGAACCTGCGGCTAATGGTGATCTACGAGCAGCAGGGACAGCACACCTTGGCGCCATCTCGTATCAACTTGATGGTCTCAATGAAGATGTTGATTTCCTCAACGACTCTACCCTCTTCGCCAGTGTCGCTATGAGTGCTACTAACCCTAATGGGACAATTGAAATGCTGGGATCTTTGGAGAACAAAACAGGGTACAGCTTTTGGGCAGGATTTCTTTTCCCCGATACCCTAACCAAAGGGGGACGTTTTGGGCTTGAATACAACTATGGCAGTAAATATTGGACTCCAATGACGTGGGCAGAGGATTCAATGACCGCCTCCAAAATCGCCACGCGGGGTAATGTGTATGAAGGGTATTGGAATATCCCTATCGTGGGGAAAAATCTCACAGCGCAACTACGTTATACTTATCTTGATCACCATTACAGTGCTAATACCTCCTATATGATCGATCCCGATACGCAAAATCTCGACCATTCTCAAGAATTACGGGCGTTTATACGCTATCAATATTAAGGAACCACTATGTCTAAACTCGAACTTAATGCCCTCAATGAGATCCAATCGGGGATGAGTCGCCGTCAAGCACTACGTGTTATGGGGCTCTCCCCTATTGCAGCTGGGGTTCTAGCCTCTACAGGCAGTGGCACAGTAACCAAAGCATCGGCTTCTGGTGCCAAAGGTAAAATCGTTATCGTCGGCGGTGGTGCTGGGGCGATTATGGCGATGGCACGATTACGTGGTGCCCTCTCTCACCCTGATATTACGATCATTGCCCCCAATGAAATCCATATTTATCAACCAGGGCAAGTATTTGTTGCTGCGGGGGAACTGAAACCACAAGATATTATCGGAAGCAATTTGGATCTTATACCCGATGATGTCAAATGGATTAAAGATGAAGTAAGTACTTTTGATCCTGACAACAACGCCCTTATCACTCGCAATGGTGAAAAAGTAACGTATGATTATCTCGTTGTCGCAACGGGGCTTGTTTACCACTACGACCATATCGAGGGGCTTAATAGTGAAATGATCGGAAAAAATGGGATTTCAAGTGTCTATCTCAACGATTTGGAGAAAGGGACGGCTAACGGGGGAGAGATTACATGGAAATGGTTTAACGATCTCAAAGAATCAGCCAAAAAAGGGAAACCTCGTGTTATTTGTACCCAACCTGCCACCCCGATCAAATGTGGCGGTGCTCCTCAAAAAATTCTCTATCTTAGCGATGACTATCTCAAGCAAGAGGGGCTGACAGCGGAGTTTACGTTTGCCCTCAATGGGGACAAACTTTTCGGTGTCAAAGAGGTGAATGAGACGTTGATGAAAGTGGTACAACCTCGTTATGGCAATATTACCAATAAATTCGGTCATAACCTTGTCGCAATTGATGCGGAGAAAAAAATCGCAACCTTTGAACATAAAGTAGAAACCAAAGGTGCGTATGACGAAGATCTCGAAGAGTATGAGATGATTACTACTGTAGCACGTATCCCTATGGAGTACGATTTCATCCATATTGTCCCCCCTATGTCTGCTTCTGATGCGGTGGTAAACTCCCCTCTTTCATGGCAAAAAGGGACAGCAAAAGGGTGGCTTGAAGTGGATCGTGAAACGCTTCAACACACCCGATACCCCAATGTCTTCGGAATCGGTGATGTTTGTGGGACTCCGTTGGGTAAAACAGGGGGGACAGCACGTCACCATGCCCCTATTATGGTCGCCAACCTCTTGGCACAAATGGAGAGCAAAGCCCTTAAAGATAAGTTCGACGGCTACACCGTGTGTCCTCTCAAAACGCAGTATGGGAAAATCATCCTAGCAGAGTTCAACTACCTAGGAGCTGCCCCATCGTTCCCCCTTGCTGTGGGAGAAG
Organism: Sulfuricurvum sp.; assembly: GCA_011391735.1. Taxonomy (GTDB): domain Bacteria; phylum Campylobacterota; class Campylobacteria; order Campylobacterales; family Sulfurimonadaceae; genus Sulfuricurvum. The sequence goes on from JAABPY010000140.1 coordinate 10,046, forward strand.
AGCGTTGGATGTGGTGGGCATTTGATCTGTATATGCTCAAACCGATGTATTGGCATTTGATGATGCGTGGGTTGATGTAATCATGAAACAAAGGGTTACGAAAGAGTTTATTATCTGGGGTGGTACTCTGGTGCTTTTAGCACTTGCTATCCACCCTGATCTCCTTAGTGACCCCCTTGGACGTTTTAATCTAATGCAAGAGAGGGGAAACTATTTTCACCCTCTTTTTTATAGCCTCATTGTTTATGGGGTTATTCTCCTCTTGCGAATTTTCGTATCCCTTCTGAAAAAACTCTTCTTCTCACAAAGTAATTCTCTTTCCTAAAAAAATATGGCGTTATAAATAAGGATAACTATTGACTTTAACCGTCATTTTAATTATAATCTCATCAGATAATAGTTAAAAGGAAAAAATATGATACTCGCACTGCCTATCAAATCGGCTAGCACCGATGCTGCCCTTGCCCCCTTGTTTGGAAATGCCAAACATTTCGCCTTTGTCAATGATGAGGGAACCATTACCACAGAGCCGATGGAACAAACAGGGGGGAAAGATGTTGCCCGCACCCTTGTAGCTCACAATGTCGATGTTCTTATCGTCTCCCATTTGGGACTCAACCCGTTTGTAATGCTCAAAACGTATGGGATCAAAGTCTATTTTGGTGGGGAGAAAAGAATCACCATTTCCGATGCCGTAGCGGCATTTCACGAAGATAAACTCGTAGAAGTAACAGCGGAAAACTACGAAGCCTTGTTGGGAGGCGATCACCATTCGCATACCCATTCAAACGCTCAAACCCACTCAATGGGATGCGGATGTGGCGGACACCACGTACACGCCTAATTTAAGAAAAGAGACTTTAGATGGAGAATATTATGAAAAAAACAACCCTTGCCCTACTGGCAACACTAGCACTTTCGGTCACCTCTGCATCGGCGTACGATGCCGATTTGGCTCAAAAAATGGATCACTTTTATGAGAAAATGACGTTTGTCCCCCTCTCACAAAGTACTTTTTTACTGGAACCCGAACAATTTGTTGACGAGGTGAAAAAAGATCCTTCCATCGTCTTGATCGATGTTCGCACCCCACAAGAGCAAGCTTTTATCCAATCAGGCTACGCCCATACGCTACAAATGCCTTTGGAAGAGCTTTTCGAAGCCAAAAATTTGGATCGTATCCCTACGGATAAGCGTATTGTTCTCTTCTGTCATTCAGGTACGCGCGCCATCCCTGCGGCACTCAATCTCAAAATGCTTGGCTTTAAAAATATTCAAGTTCTTAAAAATGGTATTGTAGGTCTTGCCCAAATCAGCTCACCAAAAACCTGTATCTTAAAATAAGTCTGAATATACTAGGATAATTGTTTTCAAAAACGGTTACCCTAGTAATGAGTGGCTAAAATTCGTTCAAAATTCAAGAGGAGAGAGATGAAACGATTTAAACGAATTTTTGCGTTTTTATTCATCCTCTCCCTTTTTGTGGGGGTCGTACATCAACACACTCACGCCCATCATAAAGGTGAGCTATGTGAAATCTGTGTTTTTGCCCATGCTCCCGCACTTTTAGCCGATATTCCCACAGTAACACGTATCACACCCATAGCGCAACAGTTTCATCTTCTTTTTAGCTCCCATGGTGTTTCGCCCAAAATTTCTCTTCGAAGTCGCTCCCCTCCCCTCGCCTAATTTTTTTATTATCAATCCATTGAACTTTATTAAAACTATTAGGAATTATTTATGCAAAAATTATTACTCTCCACCCTTGCAGCCGCTGCATTAGTAGCCAACGATACCACAATGTACCAAATGGATGCCATTAGCGTCTCCGCTTCTCCAATTCACGATCACGAAACATTTGATGTGCCCAATCAAATTGATCTCATTGAGGGTTCTACCAAAACGCTCAAAGCAACCGCATCATTGGGGGCAATCCTCGAGGATATCAGCGGTGTCAATAACATCTCTACGGGAACCCAAGCGGGCAAGCCTGTGATCCGTGGTATGACAGGAGAACGGGTCAAAGTCCTCTCTAATGGCAGTGCTACCGACTCTCAAACCTACGGTATTCGCCACGTCCTCAATACCGACCCTTTTATCGCCGATCGTATCGAAGTGATCCGTGGTGCACAAGGGGTATTGTACGGCTCCGATGCGCTAGGAGGAGTGGTCAATGTCCTCTCAAATGAAATACTCACCGCACCTGAGGGGAAAAGCATCGTAAAAGGGGAAGTAGCAGGCGAAGTTCATACGAACAATGAAGAGCGTATGGGGGGAGTAAAAATCCAAGTCGCCCGTGGAAAATTGGGGGTCAATGCCGCCATCACCCAACGAAAAGCGGGCAATTTCACCACTCCTGATGCCAATACGTGGAACAAAGGAGAACCAGCAGGAAGCAAGCCTCGCTTTGCAGGAGAACTCCCCTATACCAATTTTGACACAACATCCGCACAAGTTGCCATCGGATACACCGATAACTGGGGAAAAGTATCGGCTCAACACACCTACTGGCAAAGTTTTCAGAACTATTTGGGACACACAAGCGCACCTAACTTTACCGCTGTAGCTTCCGCAGGACAGAAACTCACCAACAATGAGACGCAACTTAAGGGAGAATTTTTACTTAGGGACTGGATACTCAAACCCACCCTATCTCGAACGCTAAATCAGCGTGAAGCCGCTACAAACACCCCTTACGAAATGATGGAAACCAAACAAGGAACCGCCGATTATCTCAATATTGAAGTTGACAGGCTCGATGGTCGTTTGGCATTTGAGCATCCAAAAATCGGGGATTTTGAGGGGGAGATAGGAATCGAAGGGTTCACAAAAGATCAAACCCTTATCGAAGGGAAACTAGCCCCAACTGCTACTGAAACAGGAAAGGCTCTCTATCTTTTCGAAGAAGCCGATTACGAAAAATGGATTTTTCAAACGGGATTGCGATATGACACTAAAAGTATCACCGCCCCAACCGATGGAATCAATGTACCGTTTGTCACCGCTGGAATTTTTAATGGCTCCAACAATAGCCAAGAATTTAATGGCTTTAGTGGTTCTGTAGGCGCTACGTATCGACTGACTTCTCACTGGAATATCGCAGGGAATATGGCAAGAGGATTTCGAGCTCCGAGTATTTTTGAGCTATATGCAGGGGGAATTCACGGAGGGGTGCAAGCCTATCAGCTAGGAAATCCTAATCTTAATGCCGAAACAACTTGGGGGGGTGATCTTTCTTTGCGCTACAAAGACGATAAAACCAAAGGGTCATTAAGTATCTACCACACCCTCATTAATGACTATATCTATCTCTCCAATACAGGAACCTATACGGGAACATTGCCCAATATGAAAAATGAACAAACAAACGCGACTATGCAAGGCATTGAATTTTCACTCGATACCTTCATCACCGAGACGACCCGTATCGACGGTGGATTTGAGCTTATTCGTGGGCGTGATACAACCAACGACCGTAAACTCACCATGATCCCCGCTAACACTCTTCGATTAGCACTGCATCAAAACGTGGGGAGTTTGGGAACATTGGAAAATTCGACGTTTTCCATCACTATGAAAAGTGCCGCATCTGCGAGTGTTGCAGGTCCTCAAGAACCCTTTGCCCAATACAACACAATGCCTTTTGGAACAGCCAATACGGCTGGGTATACCGTATGGGGTCTTGGCTACAATGCCGATATGAAAATGGGAGGGCAAAAAGCAAAACTTGGACTAAAGGTAACCAATCTTTTCAATACTCAATATCGTGACTTTTTGGATACTTATAAGGGGTATGCGTTAGCGATGGGGCGAGATGTCTCCTTGACCCTTAGTGTACCTTTTAAAAGGAAATAATATGAAAACCCTCATTCCCCTCTTTTACCTCACCCTCATCTTTTCAGGGTGTTTTGAGCAGGAGATCTATACTGAAATTGTGGACAAAAAATATATTGCACACCCCCCTAGTTCCATTTTTATAATGGATGTAGAAGGAAATCTCAAAAGTAAATTCCCTTCAAACCCAACCTCCCCTACCCCCCTAATAGTACAAGCCATCTACACCCAACTGCTAGAAAAACTACAATGGAGTCGGTAAAATTACTATTTTTAATTTCAAGCATCTTTTCTTGGGGCGCATTATGAGAAAATATATTTTTTTGGCGTGCTTCATTGGTTATTTTGGAGAAGTTGCAATGACTTTAGTCAAAGAAACAACTGCGTTTAACCGACATCAAAGTTTGAACACTGTAGAGTTTCGAACATTTTTTAAAAACAAAAGGTAACAAACTTGAGTAATGAAGAGCTAGAACTAGTGATGTTACGACGGGCGGAGGCTATTACCTCTCAACGCTCCCTTTCTAGTGAAATCGGCTACAGCGTGGGCAAGGTCAACTATGTTCTTAAAGCTCTCATAGACAAAGGTCTTCTTAAAGGCGAACGCTTTTTAAGCTCCGAGAAAAAAGTAAGTTACCGCTACCTCCTCACAGATGCAGGGATAAAAGAAAAAATCGCTCTTACACGCAAGTTTGTAGAGTCTAAAAAAAGAGAGTATGAAGTGCTGCAAGCTGAGTTGGAAGTGTATGAAACAGATATGCAAATACAAGGAAAAAATTAATGAAAATAGCCATAGCAGGAACAGGATACGTAGGACTTTCTAACGGGATTTTACTTTCACAACATAACGAAGTCGTAGCACTGGATATTATCCCCGAAAAAGTGGCGATGATCAATCAGAAAATCTCTCCGATAGAAGACAAAGAGATTCAAGAGTATCTTCTCCGTGATGATTTGAACTTCAAGGCAACGCTTGATAAAGTGGAAGCGTATACCAATGCAGATTTCGTCATCATCGCAACACCGACCGACTACGATCCTGTGACGAACTATTTTAACACTAAATCGATAGAGTATGTCGTAGCCGATGTACTCTCTATACCCAACAAACCTCAAAAGACTGGCTTTAGCGTCTGAAAGTTGTCATTAATTCTAGCACCTACTTTATCCAAGATAGTCTTCCATTTGATGTTAAAAAAATCTCGTATTGTTTTCTTGAATACGGTTATTGATGCAAACACCTGATTATTTCTAACCTGTTCATTCATAAGCTTCCATGCTCTTTCGATCGGATTAAGGTTCGGGCTATACGGTGGCAATATATGAAGAACAATTTTAGGGTGAGGAGGATGTTCTTTAAGTGTTTTAAGAAGTTTAATGGCAGTGAGATCATTGTTTTCTAATATAGAGTGGTTTGTAAATAGATCGGGTTCTTTTTGCTTAATATCATTTAGTCTCTTTTTCATTTTTAGGGACAATTTTTGGGTATTGCTAGGTAATTCAACTCCATATACTTCATTGAGATAAACTCGGTTAACTGCATTGGATTTACCTAAAAACAGATCCACTTCGTGTGAGGTATGGGCTCTACCTCCATCGGCAATAATATGAATGGTTTGTGCGCTTGGGTATGCTTCTATCACTTTTTTTAAAAAGTTAACGGTAGAGCTTCCGTTAATAGTCTCGTAATCATCGGTTACGAT
>JAABPY010000141.1 GCA_011391735.1 Sulfuricurvum sp.
ATCCCTTGGCGTGAAAATGAGATGATAGAGGATTTCTTCATAAAATTTTCAACCCCCAGCGGTGAATAAAATTTCGCTGTCCCCCCTGTAGGAAGAGTATGGTTTGGTCCTGCTACATAATCTCCAATTGCCTCAGGGGTGTTATGCCCTAGGAAAATAGCTCCTGCATGCTTGATGGAAGCTAGAAGCTCAAAGGGGTTATTGGTCGCTACTTCTAAGTGCTCAGGGGCAATCTCATTCATTAACTTCACGGCTTCGTCCATGGAAGAGGTGACGATGATGGCAGCACGCTCCTCAATCGACTTACGAGCAATGGCTTCACGAGGAAGTTTTTTTAACCATTTTTCGATCTCTAAGGCACACGCATCCGCAAACTTTTGAGAAGGGGTAATGAGAATAGAACTTGCCATCTCATCATGCTCTGCTTGCGAGAGTAAATCAATAGCAATATGTTCTGGATTGGCGGAGTCATCTGCCAATACTCCAATCTCACTAGGACCTGCGATCATATCAATATTGACCTCTCCAAAGACCATCTTTTTCGCTGTTGCAACGAAAATATTCCCCGGTCCAGTGATAACATCTACCTTCGGAATACTTTGTGTTCCATACGCCATGGCTGCAATCGCACTTGCACCCCCTACTTTGAACACTTCACTTACACCACATAGATGACATGCCGCAAGAAGAAGTTTATTGGGTTCATTATCGGGAGTTGGAGTACAAACCACGATATGCTCTACCCCTGCTACTTGAGCAGGGATAACATTCATCAACAGTGAACTTGGATACGCCGCTTTGCCTCCAGGGATATACAACCCTGCCCGATCAACAGGAGTCACTTTTTGCCCTAAAATTGTCCCATTGGCTTCGGTGTCAAACCAACTGCGAGGAAGTTGTTTTTCATGATAGGCACGAATACGATCGTAGGCCAAATGAAGCGCCGATTTTAAGGTCGGATCAAGTTCATTGTAAGCACTTTCCATATCTTCCGCTTTGATTTTAAGCTCATCACAGCTTAGTGGAGTCCAACGGTCAAATTTTGCAATATGGCGTTTTAAGGCTTCATCTTTGTCCAAACGGATCTCATCAATTATCCCTTTGACGATTCCCCCTACGTGCTCCATATCCATCTTACCGCGATTTAAGAGTTCATCAAAAACGGTTTGGAAATTTTCATCACTTGTGTGTATTGTAATCATTTGGTATCTCTCTTCTATTTTTTAATTTTTTTATACTCTTTGCTTACCACATCCAATGCTTTAGCAAAATTGATGGGATCAACCGCCCCCATAACAGGATCAAATAATGGTTCGCCATTACCTTGGATAAACCACGTAGCAGGAGTCCCTCCAACGTACAACTCATGAGGAAAAGGGGGATTTTCATCCACATAGACAATCGCATTGATATACTCAGCATTGAGTTTTTGAACGATTTTCGGATCTTTAAGGGTCGTTGATTCCAATTGAATACAATAACGACATTTATGACTGGAAACAATAAACATTATGGGCTTATTCAACTGTTTGGATTGCTTTAATGCGCTGGCGTAATCTTTTTCCCATTTGACATTTGCCCCAAAAGCGACGCTTACTATCAATAGTAGTCCTGCAAATAACCTCACCATTTTTTACCCTTTTTCAGTATCTCTCTAGCAATTTTATCAATCTCTTTATTCGTTACGTCAATCACTATATCAGCAATTTTAAGATAATGGGGAAGCCGTTCATCGTACAAAGCACGCGCTTTCTCAATGTCTTGAAATAAGGGGCGTTTTTTCAATTTTTTTTCAGCATCAGGATGGGCTAATATACGGTTATAAATGACATCAAAAGGGGCATTAAGGAGAACTACGGTTCCGATCTTTCGGATATTTGGAACCTTATAAAACCCTCCACCCGTTGAAATAAGTGTCCCTTCCGTATTTTTTGCTAACCATCGCCCCACTTTACGCTCTAGGTTACGGAAATACTCCTCCCCATCGGTCGCAAAAATTGCTTTGATAGAGCGATTTTCCATACTCTCAATAATATCATCCGTATCAAGCGATACCAAACGCGACCTCTTGACCATCGCACGAGCAACAGAACCTTTGCCTACTCCCATAAATCCTATTAACACAATATTTTTCATACCACACCAAATCTTTACGTTAAAATAAGTATAATCCTATCATATAATAGCTTAGGAGTGATGCTTGAATCTTTATAATTTACCCCATCCTTCTCTTGATACAGAGCATTTTCAAACGCTCTTTCACAATCCCTCTTTTAAAATAGAAGCAATCCGTTCCCACCTTACACAACCAGGAAAATGGTACGATCAAGAGGAGGATGAATGGGTGATATTAATCCAAGGAAGTGCCCAATTGCAAGTTAATGACAAAATTCTCACATTGACTCATGGGGATTCTCTATTTCTCCCCAAGCACACACCCCATCAGGTATTAAATACCTCCGAAGATGCTTTATGGCTTGGGGTATTTCAAAGTCAGGAAGTATAACACGATGACCCGCCAAGACCTAGACCGCCATTTACAAAAAAATACCGCCCCTCGTGCGATGGCACTCTTCGGAGAGAGCCATTTTTTTATTGATCGTTATGCCACAGCACTCTCACGCATTGATGGGGCTTCGGTATTGAGTATGTACCATGATGAGTATGATTTTGCGACAGCGAAAGCACATCTTTCTCAAGGGTCTCTTTTTGGGGATCAAAATCTTCTAATCGTCAAACATGAGAAAAAACTTCCTAAAGGAGAACTGGATGTTTTGGTTGATCTCGTGGGGAAAAATTCGGATAATACGTTTATTTATTGCTATGTGGGGGATGATGTCAAAAGTGTCGATACTGCGTTCAAAGGAAAGCATACAGGCTCTGTCCGTTTTTACAACCCTTACGCATCCGAAGCACGGACAATTTTAGCGCAAGAGGCTCAAAAAATAGGGGTACAACTGGATAATCAAGCAACGTTACATCTTCTTGATGTTCACCACAATGATCTCGCTTTGGCATGTAATGAGCTCTCCAAACTCTCTATTTTGAATAAACCCATTACGGTTCGTGATATTGATGAACACGTGTATGGGTTGAGTGAAATTAAGTTGGATGCTTTTATTACTAAAGTAATCGAGAAGAAACCATTTTTAGACGATATTCGGATGCTTTTGGAATCGGGGGTTGCGGAAGTCTATATTCTTACGTCATTGAGCAAGTTTTTGACGGAGTTGTATTTGTTTAACACCACGATAAAACTTCACGGTGTTGCCGATCCGCTTCTCGTTTTAGGATACAAGCCCCCTGATTTTATCGTTAAAGAAAAAGCATCTCTTTCGACCAAAATCTCTTTTGAGGGGTATAAAAAAGGGTTAAATCTTTTGTTGGATACAGAGCTAAAAATGAAATCAACCGGTTCACCCGATGCAGAGGGATTGCTCCTTTCAGCATTATTGAAGCTACAAAGTGTTCTTTAAGTAAAATTTCAGTAAAATTCATCTGTTCCTTGCTCTTTGCAACACGATTATCGTGCTGTATAACAACCATAAGGGGCGAACACCATAAGGAGACATACGCTATGAGACATTACGAAAACTTAGTAATCGTAAAACCAACTCTTACAGAAGAAGAGATTAAAAACACCCTCGCAATCATCGAAGAGGTCATCGTTTCAAACGGTGGAGAAATCATCGGTCGTGACGCAATGGGAATGAAAAAACTGGCTTACCCAATTGAAAAAAATATGCGTGGTTATTTCTACGTACTATATTACACTATTGCACCTGCTGCGATCAGTGAAATCGAAAGACGTTTCCGTATCAATGAGGAAATTTTACGTTTCGTAACAATGAAATACGATAGCAAACGTGAAATCAAAGCATGGAATACTATGGTTGAGAAAACAAAAAAAGTGGTAGCTGCTACACCTGTTGCTGCACCTGTTGTTACTGAACCTGTAGTTGCTGAGACCACTGAAGAAGTAGCTTCTTAATCCCTTTAAGGAAAACACATGTTTAATAAGATCATTTTGGTTGGAAATCTTACCCGTGACATTGAGCTCAAGTATGCGCAAGGCGGATCGGCAATTGCCAATACTGCTATTGCTACGAGTCGCAAATTCACAGTCAACGGTGAGAAAAAAGAAGAGACATGTTTTGTTGACATCACTTTTTTCGGACGTTCGGGTGAGGTTGCTAACCAATACCTTCGTAAGGGTAGTAAAATCCTCGTCGAAGGACGATTGAAATTTGACCAATGGGTTGACCAAGCAAGTGGACAAAAGCGCTCTAAGCACTCTGTTATTGTTGAAACGATGCAAATGCTCGATTCACGTGGCGAAGTATCTTCAGCTAGCGGGTCAAATAACTATGATAGTGGAAGTAGTGACAATTACAGTGTAGGTTATGATGCACCTGCACCAAAAGCCTATACACCACCACCATCATACAATAAGCCTGCGCCAGTAAGAATGCCTGAAAACAATCTCCCAGAGATTGATATTAACGAAGACGAAATTCCGTTTTAGAAAAAGTACAAGGAAATAACCATGTCAGAAAAAAGAAAATACAAAAAACGTTTTTGCAAATATTGCGAAGCAAAAGTTGATTTCATTGATTACAAAGATGTACCATCATTGAAATATTCACTCTCTGAGCGTTTCAAAATCATGCCACGTCGTTTAACAGGTAACTGTAAACGTCACCAAGACATGGTAACGATCTCTATCAAACAATCTCGCGCAGCGGCATTGATCCCCTACACTGTATCACGTAAAGTGGTTGCAGGTGCACCTTTCGACGATCGTAACTATTAAGTTTTACGTATCACTTCTACTGGCTTTTTGCCAGTAGAATTTCAGCGAACAGATAGCTGAGGCTTCATTTTTTCTAATGTTTTAGGTCCAATACCTTTTACATTCACTAATTCATCTACCGTTTTAAAAACACCATGAACCTTACGATACTTCAAAATTTCTTCTGCTTTTCCAGGACCAATCCCCTTGAGTGTTTGTAACTGTGCAGAGTTAGCACTATTAACATTCACAAGAGCAAATAGAAATGAAACTAATAGCATTAAAAGCACCCCAATCCTAACCATACCCTAACCTTTAAACACTAAATTTACTCTAATAAGTACTTAGTATCATATCCACTGCCACCTTAACGGCGGTAGTGTTGCAAGGCGTACATATAGGAATTGCGCTCATACGCAGCAGGATTATCTGTATGGATAAGTGAAATACTCCCTTTCATTTGTTCAATTGAAGTGTATTCGTGTTCTTCCATCCAGCTCGTGATCTCCGTGAGAATATTTTTTACCTCATCTTCCCCTTTGGTGATAAGAACCGATGCCAATGCCACGGCATCCGCCCCACTCATCACTGCTTTGAGGAGATCTTCCCCCGTATGAACGCCTGTATTGGCACACAAGGTGCACGGAAGCTTTTTGTAAAGAATTGCGCACCATCGGAGCGTTTCACTCAAACTTGCCGAAGTTGTAATATTCGCCCGTTGTAATGCTGTGAGAAGCTCAAGATCCACATCAACACGGGTTGGATTATCGAATAATGTTATCCCATTCGCCCCCGCTTCGACAAACCGTTTTGCCATATTAGCAGGGTTGGAAAAAGCCTGAGACATTTTGATATTGAGGGGAATGGTTATGTGTTGTCGCACCATTGTCACCGTATCAAGGTACATCTGCTCAACCACATCCCCTTGCATATCAATAGAGGTAGGAACATAGGTGATATTAAGCTCCAACGCATCCGCACCTGCTTCTTGAAGTTTGGTGGCGTATTTCACCCACCCCCCAATAGATACACCATTAAGACTGGCAATGACGGGGATAGAGACCGCTGCCTTAATTCGTTTAATCTCCTCAATGTAATGCTCCGATTGGAGATTGTCAAAATCTACCTCCGTCGGGAGATAGCTGGAAGCTTCAGCGCTTGAATTACTATGAGTTTGTAAAAAATAGTCGATTTTATGGATCTCGTGGTTGATCTCCTCTTCGAAAAGGGAGTGAAGTATCACAGCGGCAATTCCATTGGCTTCAAGCTTTTGAATGCTCTCAATCGATGACGTAAGCGGGGACGCACTGGCAATAAGGGGATTACGAAGGGTGAGTCCGCAAAAAGTGGTTGTAAGATTCATAATGTTGCCTCCTCATTTTTAGGCTGATAATTTTCGTGTAGGCTAAGATAGCGTTGGTAAAGGGCTTGCGATGTATGGGCAGCCGTTTCCAAGAATCCTGCGGCGGCAGTGCTGTTCATTTTTTCAACCATCTTAAAGCGGGTTTCACGGTACATAAAATCTTTGACATCGATTTTAGGTCCTTTGTAATCAAGGGTTAATGGATTTTCTCCCTCTTGAATTTTTTCAGGATTAAAGCGGAAAATTGGCCACAATCCACTATCCACCGCCCTCTTTTGCTGATCGAAGCCGTATTTGAGATCATACCCATGGGCGACACAATGGGAGTAAGCGATAATGATCGATGGACCATTGTACCGTTCTGCTTCAACAAAGGCTTTTACCGTTGCTTTGTCATTCGCCCCCAAGGAGACTTTGGCAACATAGACGTTTTCATAGTTGATCGCCATAGCGGCTAAATCTTTGGGCATCCCTGCTTTCCCCCCTGCTGCGAATTTCGCTACGGCACCTGTGAAGGTTGCTTTGGATTGTTGCCCCCCTGTATTGGAGTACACTTGCGTATCAAGAACAAGGATATTGACATTTTTACCACTAGCAAGGACATGATCAAGCCCGCCATAGCCAATGTCATACGCCCAGCCATCTCCCCCCATAATCCATACCGATTTTTTGACGAGATAATCGGCGATTTCCAACAAGGTTTTTGCCTCATTACTTTGGTGTGTTGCAAGGGCTTTTTTGAGATTTTCAACACGAGAACGTTGCGCCTCGATTTGCGCCTCTTCTCGTTGGTGCGCATTAAGAATATCATTCACTAACGTCCCATCAAGAGATGACTTCAGAGCCTCAAGCAACCCTTTGGCACGTTCGTTATGGTTGTCAATGGCAAGGCGAAAGCCCAATCCGAACTCTGCATTATCCTCAAAGAGGGAGTTCGACCATGCTGTTCCGCGCCCTGCATCGTTTTTCTTCCACGGGGTCGTTGGGAGATTTCCCCCATAAATCGAACTGCACCCTGTTGCATTGGCAACAACCATCCGATCCCCGAAGAGTTGAGAAGCGAGTTTGACGTAGGGAGTCTCACCGCATCCCGGACACGCACCGCTAAATTCGAACAGTGGCTCAAGAAACTGTGACTCTTTAACATCCTCATGGTCAAGTTGTGAACGATCCATTTTGGGTAAGGAGAGGAAATAATCCCATCGTTCGATTCCACTTTCTCGGATGGGAGCCAACGGATTCATATTAATCGCTTTGAAATTGGTTTGGGATTTGTTTTTTGCAGGACATACTTCAACGCACAATGCACACCCCGTACAATCCTCAACCGCCACGGAGATAGTAAAGAGATCGTTGTCGCCGTATTTTTTCCCTTTGGCTTTTTTGGAGATAAATCCAGCAGGGGCACTCTGTATCAACGACGCATCAAAAATCGTCGAGCGAATAACCGAGTGAGGACAGGCCGAAACACATTTATTACACTGTATACAAGTATCAGCATCCCATACAGGAACCTCATGAGCAATGTTTCGTTTTTCATATTGGGTTGTCCCTGTGGGCCATGTACCGTCATCGGGGATTTGAGAAACACGAAGTTCATCTCCTTTGTAGGCGGTGATTTTGCCAATCACTTCCGCTACGAAAGGGCTTAAATCTCCTTTGAGGACAGGAAGCAACTCGTGGGTACTATTGGCTTGCGTAGGAACATCCACTTCAAACAAATTTTCTAAGGTATTATCGACTGCTGCGAAATTCATCTGTACGATCAAATCCCCTTTTGCCCCGTAACTTTTTTGAATCGATTTTTTGATTTTCGCTATCGCATCCTCTTGGGGGAGGACACCGCTAATGGCGAAGAAACAAGTTTGCATTACCGTGTTAATACGCCCTCCCATATTGCTTTTTTGGGCAACGCCGTAGCCGTCAATGGCGTAAAATTTTATTTTCTTAGCAATAATTTGTTCTTGCGTGACGCGAGGAAGATGACTCCAAGCCTCCTCTTTGGAGTAAGGGGTATTGAGCAAGAATACCGCCCCCTCCTTGGCTATCTCCAACAAATCAAGTTTTTCAAGAAATACCGCTTGATGTACCCCGATAAAGTCAGCTTTTTGTATCAGATAAGTCGATTGTATCGGCTTGGATCCAAAACGAAGATGAGAGATGGTCATCGAACCCGATTTTTTCGAATCGTAAACAAAATACCCTTGCGCATAGTTATCGGTCTCTGTACCAATAATTTTAATCGTATTTTTGTTCGCCCCTACCGTTCCATCCGAACCCAATCCATAAAACAGTGCTTGAAACTGCGTTGGATTTTCAAGGATAAAATCATGATCGTAGTCAAGAGAGGTAAAGGTGATATCATCATCAATACCAATGGTGAAGTGATTTTTAGGGGTCTCTTTCTCCAGTTCATTATAAATCCCCATAATCATCGCAGGGGTAAACTCTTTGGACGAAAGACCATATCGCCCCCCAATAACCGTTGGCATCCCAAAAGAGAGAGAATCACGGTTCTCAAACAATGCCGTCACGACATCATGATACAGAGGTTCCCCGACACTTCCCGATTCTTTCGTCCGATCCAATACGGCTAGAGATTTAAGGGTTTTGGGGAGAACCTCCAAAAACGCTTCAACGGCGAATGGCAAGGCAAGACGTACTTTTACCATCCCCACTTTATTCCCTCCAGCAACCAGATGGTTGACACTCTCTTCCACCGCTTCCGCACCCGAACCCATCAACACAATAACTTTTTGGGCATCAGGAGCACCGACGTAATCAAAAAGGTTATACCCTCTTCCTGTTAATGTTTTAAAAAGATCCATTTGCTCTTGCACAATACGTGGAAGTGCTAGATAATATTGATTGACACTCTCACGTCCTTGAAAATAGACATCGGGATTTTGAGCGGTTCCCCGTAACACTGGGCGATCAGGGGTGAGTGCTCGTTGGCGGTGTGCAGCAATGAGATCATTGTTCATCATCGCTTTGAGGACTTCATCCTCTAATTTTTCAATTCGACTCACTTCGTGGGAGGTACGAAATCCGTCAAAAAAGTGGAGAAAGGGAATACGAGATGCCAAACTTGCCGCTTGGGAGATAAGGGCAAAATCGTGTGCCTCTTGAACACAGTTGGAAGCCAAGAGGGCAAATCCCGTTTGGCGAACCCCCATAACATCTTGATGGTCTCCAAATATCGAGAGCCCTTGTGCCGCAAGGGAGCGGGCAGCGACATGAAAAACTGTCGGAGTAAGTTCCCCTGCAATTTTGTACATATTAGGGATCATGAGCAACAACCCCTGAGAGGCGGTAAAGGTTGTCGTAAGGGCTCCTGCTTGGAGAGCTCCGTGAACGGTTCCGCTAGCCCCCCCTTCACTTTGCATCTCATATACTTCGGGAACGGTACCGAAAATGTTTTTCTCCCCCTTAGAGCTGTAGAGGTCACTAAACTCCCCCATGGGGGATGAGGGGGTGATCGGATAGATAGCGATGACCTCATTGATTTTATGGGCTACAAGGGCAACTGCTTCATTTCCGTCAACGGTGATGGTATTACGCTCTGTCATAGTTTTACTCCATTTTTATAAAGTGGTTTAGTTTACTCTTAATTTAAAAAAAACATAATTAAATTAATGCCAAAGGGTCTCTTTTTTCAAAAGTTGCCGATTTTTCTTACTTATAGAGTGCATATCATGCAAAATTCGTTTAAGAACATCGATGGTATCAACAGCAAATGCTCCCTTATTGAGCATAACACACTCAGCACGTCCCGACATTGCCGCATCGGTTACCTCTGCACGGCTAGGGAGGTGATTTTTCATCATACTCTCCAATACTTGCGTCGCCCAAATCACAGGAATATGGGCTGCATCACAAATATCAAGCAATGCTTCTTGGATGTATGCCAAATTTTCAAACCCCACCTCAATTGCCAAATCACCACGGGCGATCATCACCCCACTTTTTTCCCATTCGAGAAGTTGTTTGAGGATTTCAGGCATATTCGATACTGCTTGTTGGGTCTCTATTTTGGTAATAATCCCTATATCTAATCGATTATTCTCCCGTAACAGCTGTTGAAGATCACGTACATCCTTACCACTTTGACAAAACGAGAGGCTCAAACTGTCAGCAAACTCCAATACAGCAAGGGCATTGGCTCGATCATTGTCCGTAAGGGCTGGGGTTTGGATATAGGTATTGGGAAAGTTGATCCCTTTCTCCTCTTTAAGTAACGTCCCCCCTGCTTTGGAGATAAAGACTTTACACGTCACCGAATCGACACTGTTTTCTACCACTTCCAAACCAATCTTCCCATCGTCAATAAAAACTTTTTCCCCTATCTTAAGCGATGCAAGGGTCCCTTTTAAACTGCACCCAATCAGTGCGGGAGAAGTAACAGTTTTTCCATCTTCCAAAAGTGCCGACCGTCCCACAACATCCTTTTCGGTAATGGTGAGTAAATCATTGACAAACAACCGAATGGGATCTTTTTGTATTTGGAGATTAAGAAGTGGCGACTCATGATCGCCAAGGGTAATTTTTATTCCTTTGTCGATATAGATTTTTTTGGAGATCACCCCTTTGGCATACGCATCATTGACCTCGTGCAGGTGTATTGTTGCTTTTTTATGGTGAATATCCAAAATATGAACTGCATGCCCTTTGGTAATTCTTTTAAAAAACTTTTTATCGACAATCATCTGCGCTGGAATTTTTTCCAAGGTAAAAGGATCAATGCTCTCCCCCCTCGTCTCCCCATCTCCACAGCGGATAATAATCTCTTTCTCTCGATTTTTACTCCCCATCTCAATAGGGTGCTCTACTTCTTGAATTTCTCCTGTGCGGATCTTCGGTCCTGCCAAATCGACGAAGATTTTAATCTTCTCGGCACCATCACGATCTTTATTAATCTGTGCAATCACATCCGCCATCGCTTTCCACACGTGCACATCATCATGCGCCGTATTGATACGAAACACATTTACCCCTGCACTAGAGAGTTGGCGAATTAAAACTCCCCCATTTTGGGCAGCATGAGAGGGGAGTGTTACCATAACGGCCGTGCTTTGTCGACTAAGCTTTGCGCTTGCTTTGCCTCCAAAAAGGGCTTTGCTGTTGTGAGATGCAATGGTAAGTGCATCGGCGATGGAGAGGTGGTGAAACTGTGCCATTAGCTCTTCACTAATTTGTTCCCCTCCAAGCGAAGAGACAAGCTGATCATAAAGGGTATCAACACTTGCTGCAACATGGGCATACGAGCGTCCTAGTGAAGAGAGGGAGAGATGAAAGAGTTTCTCCTGAAGTCCTGTATGGTCTTTTTTTCGCAGGAGCATATACTGATTTAAATTCAAAAGGCTTTGTGATCGGGGGTGTTCACTCCCCACTTCCTCACGTGCCGCCAACAAATATTTTCGGAGAATTTCGATCTCTCCCAATGCCGATTCCATTAACATCTTATTGAGCATACATACCCCTTATTTTTAAAATTACTTAACCGCACTGCACTACAGGATGAATTATAGATGATTTATATTACATTTTGGTTATTTACTATATTTTTTATAATTTGACGTCATAAGTATTACTTTGTGTTGACTTTATCCGTCATAATTACTATAATTTGTCTATCTAATGCGATGGAGGTATTGTTATGTCATCTAAAAACGTAGTCATTCTAGGGGGTGGACTAGCTGGTCTTGAAGCGGCGATCTATTATCGTAAAGAGGGGTTTGAGGTTGAGCTTATCAGTGAGCGTCCTTACCTCTTTATTTTTCCTATTGCCATTTGGATCCCTGTGGGGACAAGCACATTTGAGGATGTTGCCTTTCCTTTGGATACACTTGCTGCTCGTCATGGCTTTACCCTCACCATTGATCGTGTCCTCTCCCTCAAAGCACACGATCACAGCTTTATTCTCGAAAAAGGGGGAGAGCGAAAAGCCGATCATCTCGTTATCGCATTGGGAGCCTCAAAAATGAGGCATGAGGGTATAGAGCACACCCTATCCATCTGTGGAGCCCCTGAACAGTCGGTATTGCTCAAAGAACGCATCGATGCCCTTGTCGCAAAAGGGGGCGGTAAAATTGCTTTTGGTTTCGGGGGTAATCCCAATGACCCAAGCGGTGTACGGGGAGGTCCTGGATTTGAACTCTTTTTCAATCTTCATCACCATCTCAAGAAATTAGGTATCCGAGACAAGTTCGAGATGACCTTCTTCGCCCCCATGCCTCAACCAGGAGCGCGGATGGGAGAAAAAGCCCTTATTCTCATGGAGTCGATGTTTAAGCGCAACCGTTTTGCCTCCCGTTACGGTAAAAAAATAACCCGCTTTGAAGAGAGTGCTGTTGTCTTTGAAGATGGAACGACCCTTGAAAGCGATTTGACGATGTTTATCCCCGCAGGGGATGGTCTTGGTTTTATCAAAGAGAGTGATCTCCCCCAAAACAAGGCGGGCTTTATAGAGATTAATGATTTTTGTGAAATCAAAGGGGTCAAAGGGTGGTATGCCATTGGAGATAGTGCTGCCCTTGAGGGTCCCCAGTGGAAGGCCAAACAAGGTCATATTGCCGAAGTAATGGCACGTAATGCTGCCCACAATAATGCGATAACCTTGGGACTCAAAACGGGAGAAAAAAAGGGATACAAAGAGCATCTCAATATACTTTGTGTAATGGATATGGGAAATGGTGCTGGATTTGTCTACCGTGACGATAAAAAAGCGCTCCTCATCCCGATGCCCATCATTGGTCATTGGCTGAAGATGGGATGGGGATGGTATTATAAAAGGTCTAAAATGGGAACTATTCCCCGTATTCCAGGGATGTAAGTCCAAAACTAAGTTATTCATCATAAAAATTATGTAAAATAATGAAATGAAAACCGAAACTTATACTGATGCCAGTCAAATTTCCCCTTTTTTTCGTGAGTCAGCTAATGTGCTGATTCAGATTTTCACCTCTTTGTCAACGTGCGATAAGATCAACCAGCTGATCGAGGAGGTAAAAGTTCTCCTCCCTCATGCCAAAATTTTAGGTTCCACAGCAGGGGCAAAAATTTTTGCAGGTCGTTTAAGCTATGATTCTACCGTGTTGGTCGTGACTGCTTTTAGTACTTCCTATATAGAAACAGGGATTGTCCGCACCGTCACTAATTTATCGGAGGATGGTTCCAATTTAACACGCCAACTTCAAGCCACCTCCCCCCTCCCCCCCAAAGTTGCTATCATTTTTTCTGAAGGGTTGCATTTGGATGGGGAAGTTCTCTTGCGAGGGGTAGCAGAAGTTCAGCCCTCCATGATTATTGCAGGCGGTATGGCATCCGATCATCACCGCTTTGAAAAGACAATGGTCTTTACCCAAGAGGGGTGTACAAATGAGGGATTTGCCATGGCGATGCTTTTTGGTGAAAAACTAAATGTATACAATCACTTTAGCTTCAATTGGATTGGTTTAGGACGAACCTTTACGATCACAAAATCACTAGGCAATCGGGTTTGGGAATTGGACAATACCCCTATTATTGATATTTACCAACGGTACCTTGGGGATCAAGTAGCCCAACTACTCCCCGATATTGGTCTCGAATTTCCCCTGATTATCACCAATAAGGAGATGCCCATTGCCCGTGCCGTGATGGTCAAACACGACGATGGCTCTCTTAGTTTCGCAGGATCGATGAATGAGGGGACGACCGTTCGGTTCGGATTTGGTGACAGTGAGGGGATCATTACCGATGCCAATAGTAATGATAATTATTTTCTTGATAAACCCGTTGAGGCTCTTTTTGTCTACAGTTGCGTTGCACGCCTCTCCCTTGTAGGCAAAGATATTGAGCAAGAGACCATCCGTTTGCAACGTTTTGCCCCAACAAGTGGTTTTTATACGTATGGAGAGTTTTATCATGCCCCGTGTGAAAAATGCAACCGTTTTTTAAATCAAACCATGACCATTTTAGGGCTTAGCGAAGGGGAGAATACTCAAAAAATCTATGAAACTCTCCCCTCCAATCGTCCCAGTGCCTCTCTTCTTTCTGGCGCTATGAGCCATTTTGTTCGAGAAATTACCGCCGATATGGAAAATGCTATCGAGGCAGAGAAACGAAGTAAAGAGATAATGCTTCATCAATCCCGCCAAGCGACTATCGGGGAAACCATCGAGATTATTGCCCACCAGTGGCGACAACCTCTCAATATTATCGCCCTTGCCCTTCAAGATCTCTATATCAAAGGGGAACTAGGGACACTGACGCAAGAACTTCTCGTCTCCCATTACGAAAAAGCCAATACAGCGTTGCAATATCTCTCCCAAACGATTGATGATTTTCGGGACTTTATGCGCCCTGATAATGAACTTGAGAGTTTCAACGCCCAAACCCTTATGGGTGAAATCACAACCCTCACCTCTGTGCTGATAAAAAAGTACCACATACATTTAAATGATCAAACCAATCCACAGCACACAATGCACAGCCGTAAAAATGCCTTACTCCAGACTCTTTTAATTCTGACGTACAATGCGATTGATGCGATTGTAGAAAGTGACACCAAAGATGGTCAAATAATAATCACTACAGCGCTGCACAAAGATTGCATAGTATGGCGAATTTGTGATAATGGAGGAGGAGTTCCCAAAGAGTATAAGAAAAATATTTTTGAACCCTATTTTACGACAAAAGGGAAAAATAACGGCACTGGGATGGGGCTTTATATTGCATCAAGTCTCGTAAAACACTATTTGGAAGGGAAAATTTCACTTAAAAATAACAAAAATGGAGCGTGTTTTACCCTAAAACTGATACAAAAAATTGATCAAAAACACAATAGCCCCGCAGAATAAATCGCTTCATCCTAAATTATTGCTTAATATTTAAGCAATAACACTCCATTCTCTCTTCAAAAAGTTACTATACTGTCATCACAAATTTAACACACGTTCTCGCAACGAGGAGTTTCTATGCCACACAATCATCTAATTAGCTATATGTCTGATGTCCAAAATTTTGAAAAAAACATGAGCTCTCTCTCTGATAAATGGGATCTCTTAACCCTTCTTGGTTCGATGTCGAACATCGGAATGGATACAAGTGAAACCCGTAAGGCATTTGAAGATTTACTCGATGAACCGCTGATGCGTCTTATGGAAGAAACGTTTAAAAAGAGTCTCGATGAACTTGAATTCAAAGCCCAATCTGCCATCGATATTTTAATACGCAATTTATTTGAAAGAACCGCTGATATTGGATTCTTAGCAACCGATGATGATATTCGCAACTATACCCAACCCAAATGAAAAAGTGGGATCTAGAATCAGCAATAAATGGTAAAATAACAATAAGAT
>JAABPY010000142.1 GCA_011391735.1 Sulfuricurvum sp.
GAACGTTGATTCAAGAAGAGTATAATAAAATCTTTGAAGAAGTTGATCTACTTTTGACCCCTGTAGCACCCAGTACTGCGTACGAATTTGGTGCACTTAGTGACCCTTTAGAGATGTATTTGAGCGATATTTATACGATTTCGGTCAACTTAGCGGGTCTTCCTGCGATTTCACTCCCTGTGGATGTAGCAGAAAATGGGATGCCTGTGGGGCTACAACTTGTTGCTCGTGCCTACGATGAGCAAACTTTATTTAACGGGGCTTTGAGTCTCGAAAACCAACTACAAACAAAGGATAATTCATGAATATTCGTAAACGCGCCCTCACTTTTGAAGATGTCTTGCTCATCCCAAAATACTCGGAAGTGCTCCCCAAAGAGGTGAGCTTACAAACAATGTTAACTCGTAATATTCCCCTTAATATTCCAATGGCATCGGCTGCTATGGATACGGTAACGGAATATCGTGCGGCAATTGCGATGGCACACTTGGGTGGTATTGGGATTATTCATAAAAATATGGACATTGAGACGCAAGTTAAACAAGTAAAAAAAGTAAAAAAATCGGAAAGCGGTATTATTATTGACCCCATTTATGTTCACCCTACAGCAACACTTGAAGATGCCGAAACATTGATGAACGAGTTTAAAATATCTGGTGTCCCCGTGGTGGATGAGCATAATAAACTTTTGGGAATTTTGACCAATCGTGATATGCGTTTTGAAAAAGATTTAACCAAATTGGCGATAGAAGCGATGACGCCCATGCCATTAGTGACAGCAAAAGCAGGCATTACCCTCGCCGATGCGGAGCAAATGATGCACGTCAATAAAATCGAAAAACTCCCTATTATTGATGAAAATGGATTCCTTAAAGGTCTTGTTACCATCAAAGATATTAAAAAGCGTATCGAATATCCTAATGCAAATAAAGATGATTTTGGTCGTCTTCGTGTAGGGGCTGCTATTGGTGTGGGGCAACTTGATCGTGCCAAAGCGCTTGTGGATGCGGGGGTGGATGTTCTTGTTTTGGATTCGGCTCATGGTCACTCTAAAGGGATTTTAGATACCGTAAAAGCGATCAAAAAAGAGATGGTCGTGGATGTTATCGCTGGGAATGTGGCGACGGGAGAAGCAACATTAGCATTGATCGAAGCGGGTGCTGATGGGGTAAAAGTGGGTATTGGACCAGGTTCTATTTGTACTACTCGTATCGTAGCAGGTGTGGGTGTTCCTCAAATTTCCGCAATTGATGAGTGTGCGGCAGTTGGGCGGGCTCATGGTGTCCCTATTATTGCCGATGGAGGGATTCGTTATTCAGGGGATATTGCCAAAGCTCTTGCCGTTGGAGCCAGTTGTATTATGGCAGGTTCACTCCTTGCAGGGACGGAAGAATCTCCCGGAGACACCATCACCTACCAAGGTCGTCAATACAAAGCGTATCGTGGGATGGGTTCTATTGGAGCGATGACCAAAGGATCAACGGATCGTTATTTCCAAGAGGGGACGGCGGCGGATAAATTGGTTCCTGAGGGAATTGAGGGGCGTGTTCCGTATCGTGGAACTATTTCAGCGGTTGTTCATCAAATGATGGGTGGATTACGCTCTTCTATGGGATATTGTGGAAGTGAAAGTATTCCTGCTTTCTGGGATAGAGCTGAGTTTGTTGAGATCACCAGTGCAGGGCTTAAAGAGTCCCATGTACATGATGTTATTATCACGCAAGAAGCACCAAATTACCACGTATAAAAGGTATTGATTATGCAATTACAAACCGAAGCGTTACACGCAGGATATGACAAAGATACGCAACGAACTATGGCAGTGCCGATGTACATGAGTACGGCATTTGATTTTGGGAGTACCGATTTTGCAGCAAGCAGTTTTAATCTTGAACAAGGAACGGACAATGTCTATACCCGAGTAGGCAATCCGACTACCGCTGTTTTGGAAAAACGATTTGCTGTCTTAGAGGGTGGGAGCGGTGCATTGGCGGTGAGTAGTGGAATGAGTGCTATATTTTATAGCATCCTTAATGTTGCCCAAGCAGGGGATAACATTATCGTTGCTAATCAACTTTATGGCGGAACGGTTACACTCTTTTCTCAAACACTTAAACGTCTAGGGATTGAAGCCCGTTTTTTTAATATTCACTCTCCTAATGCCATCGATGTGTTAGTGGATGATCATACCAAATGTCTCTTTTTTGAGAGTATTACCAATCCCAGTATTGATGTTCCCAACTTTGATGCGTTGATCGCTATTGCCAATAAACATAACATTATCACCATCGTTGATAATACGGTGGCAACCCCTATGTTATGTCAGCCGTTATTGTTGGGTGTTGATGTGGTCGTTCACAGTGCGAGCAAATACACCACAGGGCAGGGACTTGCTATTGGCGGATTGATCGTTGAGCGAAAAGATTTGGCTGAAAAAATCAAAGGAAATGTCCGTTATCCCGATTTTAACGCACCTGAAGTGAGTTATCACGGATTGGTGTTTGCTGATTCGGTGGTAAGCGGTATTTTATTTACCTTTCGAGCCAGAATGATCTTGATGCGTGATACGGGGGCAGTGGTAAGCCCATTTAACGCATGGTTGTTTATTCAAGGGGTGGAGACGTTGTCATTACGGATGAAACAACACTCTCAAAGTGCGTTGAGTATTGCACAATGGCTTGAGAATCATCCGCGTGTTAAAAAAGTGAACTATCCGTTGCTCCAAAGTGATAAAAGCTATTCTAATGCACAAAAATATCTCACTAAGGGTGCGAGTGGATTGTTGAGCTTTGAGGTAGAAAACTTTGAAACAGCGAAAAAAGTGTTAGATAACGTTGAGATTTTTTCAATTGTTGCCAATATCGGAGACAGTAAATCGATCATCAACCACTCCGCTTCGACAACCCATCAGCAACTTAGTCCTGAAGAGTTAAAAAAAGCAGGGGTGAGTGCGGGCTTGATCCGTTTAAGTGTTGGTTTGGAAGATGGTGACGATTTGATCGCCGATTTGAAAGCGGCGCTTGAGGCGTAAAGGGTAGTATGTTAAATCTTCAAATTCACAGCGAGCATTTTACCAATCCCCTCTACTTGGAGAGTGGGCGGATTTTAGAACCGTACGATATTGTCTATGAAACGTACGGAACTCTTAATGAAGCCAAAGACAACGTTATTGTCATTTGCCACGCCCTTACAGGTTCCCATCATGCAGCGGGAACCTACGATGGGGACAATAAAGCAGGATGGTGGGATGGTTTGATAGGTCAGGGGAAAGCAGTCGATACCGATCATTTTTTCGTGATCTGTACGAACGTTATCGGAAGTTGTTTTGGTTCAACGGGTCCCATGTCACTGCATTACCCCTATAGTGAGCCATATCGGTATAAATTTCCTGTTGTGACGATTTTGGATATGGTCAAAGCGCAACGGATTTTGTTTGACCGTTTGGGAATTCATAACGTGCATGCGATCATCGGCGGTTCGATGGGGGGGATGCAGGCGTTGGCTTTTGGAGTCTTTTTCCCCAATTTTGCCAAAAAAATTATTGCCATGGCAACAACACACGCTACCCAAGCGTGGGCAATCGCTTTTAACAAGGTTGCCCAAGAAGCAATTCTCAAAGACCCTGAGTTTAAAAATGGGTATTACGATCCCGAAGTGGTTCATGAAAAAGGGCTAAGCGGTATGGCAATAGGTCGAATGGCGGGGCATATTAGCTTTTTATCCCATCAGTCGATGGAGCGAAAATTTGGACGAGAATACAAACGTAATGATGGATTGTACGAACTGTTCGGAAAGTTCCAAGTTGAATCGTATTTGGAGTACAATGGGCATAACTTTACTAAATGGTTTGACCCCTTGAGTTATCTCTATATTACTAAAGCGATCAATATTTATGACCTTTCTCGTGGTTTTGACTCTCTCGAAGAGGCACTGAGAAAAATAACGGCAGAGCTTTATATGATTGGTTTTGAGAAAGATCTCCTTTTTCTCCCTAGTGAGATGGAGACGATTGCACAGACGATGCGTACTATTGGAAAAACCAATATGGATTATTTTGAGGTTAAAAGCGATTATGGGCACGATGCTTTTTTGGTAGAGATTGATAAAATTGAGCAGTATGTAAAGGATGCCTTATGAGTGAAGAGATGAGTTTTGAGACCAAAATAATCAATGCAAAAGCGATTTTAGAAAAATTAATGGATCCCACTTTGCCTATGAATGAGAGTGTAAAAGCATATGAGAATGGGATGAATGAGCTTAGAGACGCGGAAAAAATGTTGGAGCAAGCTCAGTTACAAATACAAATTATTAAAAATCAGGATCACTAATGCGTTGCGCCATTTTACAACTTCCCTCTATTGGTATGGGGAGTAAAACTTTGGAAAATTATACCCGTGCGGCACACCAAAAAGGGGTTCATGTGATGGTTTTGGGAGAATACCTTCTGAACCCTTTTTTTAAAGAGCTCCTTCAAACTCCTATTTCCATGATCCGAGAGCAAAGTCTTCATCAAATCGAAACACTCAAAAATCTTGCCCTTAAATATGAAATGATTTTTGTTGCCCCGATTATTATGGTCAAAAAGAGTGAGTGTACGAAGATGATTGCCAAAGTAACGGGACGCACTGTGAGCTATTATCCGCAGCAATTTTTAATCAATTATCCCCACTGGAATGAGGAAGAGTTCTTTGCTAACCCTATAGAAGAGATCAAGTCTCCGATGATTTTTGCGTTAAATGGATTTAAATTTGCTGTTATGGGGGGATTTGAACTCCATTTCGATCCTCTTTGGTCGGCTATTGATGCTAAAAATGTCGATGTCGTCTTGGTTCCGAGTGCATCAACGTTTGAATCGCATAACCGTTGGAGAGAATTGATCAAAACGAGAGCATTTACTCACAACTGTTATATTCTCCGAGCTAATCGTGTCGGGGAGTATTGCGATGAAAAACACGCATGGAAATTTTACGGGGATTCAATGGTGGTTTCCCCCGATGGAGATGTTGAAGCCGATTTGGGGAATACCGAAGAGTTGTTAATCGTTGATTTAGACCGTAAAGCCCTTAATGATTCGAAAAAAGGGTGGGGGTTTAAAGAGGCACTTAAAAAGAGACGATAAGATGGTACTCCGATTACTATGGCTTGTTTTGTTGACAGTCATAGGGGGATATGCTTCCCCTTTGCAATTGGGCAATGCAGACAGCTATTTCGTACAGGGGCATTTATCGTATCTCGAAGATCCTACGGGTACTTTGCAATTTTCAAAAATTAAACAGAGTCAATTCCTCCCTTATAGGGGTAATAGTGTCAACTTCGGTTTTACGAAGTCGGCATATTGGTTCAAAATAGAGATTAAACGAGACATTCAATCAGGGCACCAAAAATGGTGGTTGGTGATTCCTTATCCTTTACTCGAAAAAATTGATGTGTATTTTATGGACAAAGAGGGGGAGTTGCTTAGTTATCAAACCCTTGGTACTTCGATACCTTCAATAGCCCGTGAATTACCACTGCGTAATTTTGTGACTGAACTCCCTTTGTATCAAGAGAGTGACGCAACCCTTATTATACGAGTACAAACACAATCCTCAATGCAAGTTCCCATCTCTATTTACTCTTCGAAGGGGCTCTTTCAAGAAGTTGAGATCAATAATCTTAAAGTCGGAATTTATTATGGGATTTTTTTGATTATTCTTTTTTATAATATAGGTATCTATTTTTACACGAAAGATCGAAATTATCTCCGTTATATCCTCTTTTTAACCTCCTTTATTTTGTGGCAGCTCTCATTTGATGGAATTGGGCGGGAATATTTATGGTTCAATTCACAATGGTTTCTTCAACATTTTTCGGCGGCATTAATAGCATTAACGGCATTTTCTGCCCTCTATTTTGGACGACATTTCCTTGATACTCGTATTCATCTTCCCAAAGTTGATCAGCTTGTTGTTGTTATGATGGGGGTGAGCTTGGTATTGGTTTTCTCCTCTCTTATTTTTCCCTATTCAGGTGTTATTGTTTATAACACCGTATTGGCATCGGTTGTCCCCACTCTTCTTTTAGGGGTAGGAATTGCTGTCATACGTAAAGGATACCGTCCTGCTCGCTTTTACATTGCAGGGTGGAGCTCTTTTTTTGTGGGGATAATTGTTTTTGCTTCCAATAAGTTGGAACTTATCCCAAATTTTTATGGCGTTAATCATATTCAGCAAATAGGATCGGCTATTGAGATGATTTTTCTCTCATTGGCATTGGCGGATCGGGTTCATTTATTGCAACGTGAGTACATTGATAAGCTCAATCACCTTAATGATACGTTGAGTGAAAAGGTTCGTGATGGATTAGAAGAGGCACGTTCGAAGGACCGCTTGCTGGCTTTGCAATCACGCTATGCTGCCATGGGGGAGATGATTGAACAAATTGCCCATCAATGGAGACAACCGCTTAATACTTTGGGGCTTATCAATCAAGATCTTTATTTTAAGCGTCAGCTTGGAAAATGTGATGAAGCGTGTTACGATAAGGCACATGAACAATGGGAAGAGCATTTGAATTATATGTCCAAGACCATTGATGATTTTAGAAATTACTACAAAATGGATAAGGCGCAAATGCCCGAAGATATTGGTGGGTTGGCTACTATTGCGTTGCGTTTGAATGAAGTTCTCTTGAAATACAGCCGTATACAAACGCATCTTATTATTCATACCAACAAAAAAGTGATAATTTCTAAAAATGAGATGATTCAAGTTCTTATCAATCTGATTAAAAATGCCCATGATGTCATTAAAGAGCGTCATATAGAGTCTGGTGAAATTACGATTACCGTGTTGGAAACACGAGGATGGGTGAAAGTCTTGATAGAGGATAACGCAGGGGGAATTGACACATCGGTAATGGGAAAGCTATTTGATATTTACTTTACCACAAAGTCGGAGGATCAGGGGACTGGGCTAGGTCTTTATATGTGTCGCCAAATTGTTGAAGAGAGTTTTGGAGGGACGATAGGGGTTGAAAATACCCCTAAGGGGGCACGATTTACGATCAGTTTGCCGATTGAACGAACCGATATTGATGTTATACTAAAAGGGGCACATTCATGACCAACTATTTTCACAGACAAATACAACTGTGGGGGGAGGAGAGACAACACTCTCTTCAATCGAAGAAGATTGCGATAATCGGAAGCGGTGGGCTAGGGAGTTCTCTAGCCTTTGCATTAGGTGCTTCAGGAATAGGGGAGATCCATATTGTTGATTTTGATACAGTCAGTCTCCATAATATTCATCGTCAGATTGCTTTTGCACTGGGAGATGAGGGGAAGTTTAAATCGCAAGTTTGCGCTAGCGTTATTGAGGGGCGATGCCCTTACGTTAAAGCTGTTGCACATATAGGTAGTTTTGATGAATTTAGTCAAAAAAATATCGATGTTGATCTCATTATTGATGCAACCGATAATCTTGCAACACGGGGCGAAATTAATACCTATGCACAATTGAAAAATGTACTGTGGATTTATGGCTCCGTTGAAGCATTTCATGGTCAAGTCTGCTTTTTTGAAGAGGCATCGTTTACGGAACTCTTCAAAATTAGTGCCAAAACACCTGCTGGAATTGCTGCTCCCATCGTCATGCACATTGCCTCATTACAAGCTAATTTGGCATTGCGTTATTTGCTGGGGTTGAGCGTCCAAAAAGACAAACTCTATTATCTTTTTTTTAACGATGAAGGGGAGTTGGTAACGCAAAAATTTGCATTACCAAAATCCAGTAGCTAAAGAGTCGGAATATATTTGGCAAGAGCATCAGTCTGCTCTGGCGTTAGTGATTTTACTTGCCCTTGCATAAGGATCTTCATCTCTTTTCCATACGTTCCAGCTTGATACCCTTTGAGGGCATCTTTGATTTGTTGTTCTGTACGATCAGCAATAATTTGAGATTTCCCCAAAGCCGATTTTTCACCTTTTGCACCATGGCATGAAGCACATTTTTGACTAAACATAAGTGCAGGATCAAGGGGGGCGTTTGCTGTCGCAGGAAGTGGTGTTACTGTAGCAGATGGAGGGGCGACTTCGGATGATTTTGTGGATGAACTCTGTGGGGCAGTTTGATCATTGCATCCGATCAATAATAAAGAGCATAAGAGAGGTAAAATGATTTTCATTAGAAGACTCCTAAATAATTTAGGACATTTTACGTTGTTTTAGTTTGATTGGTAATTAAAGAAAAGAAATGAAGATAAAAATATTTCGTGCCGAAGCACGAAATTAAGTCGCTTGCGCTAAACTTATTTTGCAGCAGGTGCTTCAGCAGCAGGTGCAGCAGCTTCAGCAGCAGCAGCAGCTTCAGCAGCAGGTGCAGCAGCTTCAGCAGCAGCAGCGTCAGCAGCAGGTGCAGCAGCGTCAGCAGGCATTGCTTCAGCAGCAGGTGCTACTTCTTCAGTTGTTGCAGCAGCAGGTGCTTCCTCAGTTTTTGCAGATTCGCTGCACCCGATAAACATAGCAGCTAAAAGCATAGCAGAAACGATTTTCATCATGTAAGACTCCTTAAGAAATATGAATGGAAGTATACCATTAACTCCCCCATCTTTGTCAAGAGTTTTGGTGACAAAAAGCATAATTTTTTTTGAAAAGACCTATAATAGGGCGTTTGGTCTGATTTTTTTGATCAATAAATTACCTCAAAGTAATGTTTTTGTAACCTTTGGTATCAGAAAAAAAGCTTTTTTAGCCTCCTTTCCTCCATCTAAAAGCCTTTTAATTTTAGAATATAGGGAAAAAGTGTATAGTTAAAAATTTTTATTTTCACTCTTTTGAATGAGGAATTAATCTACGACTTGGAAAGAGGATAAGTAAAAAATTGCTATAATGTAATTATTGAAATCCCACTACAAAGATTGTCCTTTGCACTTTGAACCCTACCCATTTGAAAAACTAACAATGTTATTGGAGGGGATCACCCCTACTCTTGACTATTCTCCTATCGTCCTTACGATTGGTGAGCCACAATTTGAAACCCCTGCCTTTATTCAAAAATCGCTTTGCGCTCATTCGGATGAATTACGTCGTTATCCGAAAACGGCAGGAGAAGCGACTCTTAATGATTCTATGAGAAGATTTATTAAAAGTCGTTTTGGGGTGGAGCTTCAACCCCATGAACTCCTGAGTAGTTTCGGGACACGTGAAGTGCTCTTTAATTTTCCCCAGTATTATCTATTTGATAAAAAAGAGGCGGTTATGGCGTATACCAACCCTTTTTATCAGATATATGAGGGGGCTGCACTTGCGTCACGTGCTCGGGTGATCCATCTCAACTTGACAGAACAAAATGGATTTAAGCCATTAATCAACGAAGAGGAGTTAGCTCAATGTGATTTGGTCATTTTGAACTTTCCTAACAATCCTACGGCTTCTGTCCTCTCATTAGAAGAGTTGGGGGAGTGGGTGAAGCTTGCCCTTAAACACGATTTTTGTCTGATTAATGATGAGTGTTACAGTGAGATTTACACGGCGAAAAAAGTCCCTTCACTTCTTGAAGCATCGATTTATGTTGGCAATACAACGTTTAAAAATGTTCTTGTTGTCAATTCTATTTCCAAACGCTCCTCTGCTCCTGGATTACGAAGCGGATTTATTGCGGGAGATACAGAGATTTTAAAAGGGTATGCCCAATATCGTACCTATATAGGATGCGCCTCACCATTGCCACTTCAAGCAGCAGCGGCTAAGGCGTGGAGCGATGATGAACATGTTCAAGTAGCACGGGATGTGTATGCTCAGAATTTTAAAGCAGCACGTGAGATTTTGGGTATTGAAACCTCGGATGCAACGTTTTATCTTTGGCTTTATGTAGGGGACGCATTGGAATT
Source organism: Sulfuricurvum sp. (assembly GCA_011391735.1). Classification (GTDB taxonomy): domain Bacteria; phylum Campylobacterota; class Campylobacteria; order Campylobacterales; family Sulfurimonadaceae; genus Sulfuricurvum. The sequence continues at coordinate 9,868 of JAABPY010000142.1, forward strand.
TACGAAGCGTCTTTATTGTGATTATAATCTCAAGGTTCTCCCTGGGGAATTTTTGGCACGTGAAAATACAGCAGGTGAAAACCCCGGTATTGGCTATATCCGTATTGCCTTGGTCGAAGAGACCGTTAAAACGATCGAAGCACTTGTACGCCTAAAGGAGGCACTAAATGGATGAATTAAAAGCAAAAATACACAAAGCACAAAGTGAGGGGGATATAGCCTCTTTGTATATCCTCGAAGCGCAGGCGCATGAGTTATTTGATGATGAAACATTGATGGCGTATTATGCCAATATTCTTGATCTAGCATTAGAGCGTCTGACGAATGCGTTGGAAAATTTGGATCGTCTTGATATGAATGAGGTTCAAGATTTTGCAACGTTGCGAGCGTTGTATGAGTATGCGGTGGAGCATTACAGTGCTGGGTCTGCAACCGATGCGAGTGCATTGTTTGAAGTCATTGGCGGATTGAGTGAAAATGAAGCGTTTAATGAAGCGATGAAGATTCACAGAAGTGCGTGTGATGCAAAAATACCTTTTGATACGTTTATTGAAGAGTATGTGGATATGGATGCGGTGCAAGAGGGTGGGAAATTTTATATTGGGGTTTTTGTAAAAAGCATAGGGAATTGAGATGACTGTTAAAGAGGCAATTCTAAAAGCGCTAGATGAAACAAGTCAGCCATTGCCGTATCAGGATGTTACAAAATACATTGTAGATAATAATTTATATGAAGGTAATGGTTTAACTCTCAATGCAACTGTCTCTGCACAACTTGGTGATTTTATTCGAAAAAATGATACACGGGTTGGGAGAATAAAAGAGGGGCGCTCTTATTTTTATTACTTGACAAAACATGAAGTATTGAATGAAGTAATTGAGATAAAAGAAAAAAGTGAAGTTAAAAAAAGTAGTAAAGCAGATTTTACTGAGAGGGACTTGCATCCACTCTTTGTTAGTTATCTCAAAAGTAAAGGGATTTATGCCAAAACTATTCTTCATGAAGAGTCCAAAAATAGTAAAGATGATACTCAAAAATGGGCACATCCCGATATTGTTGGGGTAAAATTTACAAAATTCAAAAGTGAAGCGAGCATTAGACTTTTAAAAACTTTTGAAAAAAAAGATTCATGTGAAATTATTTCGTATGAACTTAAAAAAGAGATAAATTCTGATACTGAGCTCAAAAAATGTTATTTTCAAGCAGTTTCAAATTCAAGTTGGGCAAATCGTGGATATTTGGTTGCATTTGAAATTGGGGATCATCTGAAAGAGGAGATGGAGCGGCTCAATAAAGCTTTTGGAATAGGCGTTATCAAGCTACACGCAAATCCATTTGAAAGTCAAATTCTTTTTCAATCTTCTTATAGAGATTTAGATTATCAAACAATAGATAAACTTTGTCATATAAACACGAAATATAAAGAATTTATTGAGCAAATTATAACTTTGAATACGGATGAAAAACATTTGGATTTACTATTTAGTGAATTTAATAAAAAATGTGATTTATTTTATGAAAAAGATGAAGAGATAATTAGATATTGTACGGATAAAAATATTCCATTTGAGCAAGAATGAGGAACAAGAATAATGAATGAATTTTTTATTCAAAAACTGGTTATAAAAGAGGTTCGAGGGATTAAAGATTTTGAGATTCCTCTGGATGAGGAAGAGCGTAAACATCTTATTATTACGGGTAAAAATGGATGCGGAAAAACGAGTACACTTGTTGAAATAGATAATTTGCTCAATAAGCTAATTAATAACCAATTTGTTCAAATGGAACAAATAAAAAAAAATATTGAGCAGTATAAAAATATTATTGAACAAACACATAAAAATATTGAGAGTTATCAAAAACAAATCGAGATTCAAATCGAGCAAAAAAATAATTTATTTCAAAATCAAGAAATTAATGGACAGCAGATTGAACAAGTTGAAAATAATATCAAAAGCTATTCATCCAATATTCTAAATGAAAAAACAAATATTCAAAATTATAAAAATCAGATAGTTCAGTGGCAAAAAGACGTTGATGATTTTTCCAAAGTTGAGCTGATATTTTCGAATCAATCAGCAATTTATGAAGATATTGTAAATGGGAAATTTATTTTAGCTTTTTTTAAAGCCAAAAGACACAATGAACCAACAATTCCACAGACACCAACTAAACAAGAATTTCAAGCAAAATATCAAACCACTTATGAATTAAATAAGACATTTTTGCAATATTTACTCAATCTCAAAACAGAACAAGCCTTTGCACAAATTCGTAAAGATGATGACACAGTAAATAATATAGGTCTATGGTTTTATAATTTTGAAGCAAGGCTCAAAGAGCTATTTGAACAAGAAGAATTAAAGCTCCAGTTTGATGATAAAGTATTTGATTTTAAAATCGAATATAGTAATAAAAGCTTTGGCTTAAATGAATTATCAGATGGATACTCATCACTTTTGGCAATAATTACAGAATTGATTTTAAGAATGGAAGCTCATAGTGTAAAAGCTTATGATATGCAAGGGGTTGTTTTGATTGATGAAATAGAAACACATCTCCATGTGGAATTACAAAAAAAAGTATTACCATTTTTGACAGGATTTTTCCCAAAAATTCAATTTATTGTAACGACTCATAGCCCTTTTGTTTTGTCATCATTATCCAATGCGGTGATTTGTGATTTGGAAAAAAGAATTGTAACTTCTGATTTATCCGCATATTCTTATGATGCACTTGTAGAAAGCTATTTTGATAGTGATAAATACTCTTCTGAAATTAAGAAAAAGATTGCAAGATTTGAAGATTTATCTAAAATATCTAATTTGGTCGATATAGAAAAAGATGAGTATATGGAACTCAAACGATTTTTTAAAACGCTACCAACCTATAAAGCTGACGAAATTGCTGTAAAAATCAAAGAAATTCTAAGAAATGATGTACATAGAGGTTAAAAATGATTTATGTACAAAAAAGTAGTGCTATTCCATCTTCTTTAGCTAGACAAACTTCATACAGTGGAGAGGATGTAACGGATCAATTAAATAGTGATTTTCATGGAAAATGTTATATTTGTGAACAAAAAGAGAGTATTAGAACTTATAATGTTGAACATTTTTCTCCTCATCGAGGTGATACTTTTATAAAGTATGATTGGAATAACCTTTTTTTATCTTGTGGACATTGTAATAGTGTTAAAACAGCAAAAAAATTCGATGACATTCTTAATTGTAGTGATGCAACTCATCACGTAGAAGAAGCTATAAGGCATTATTGTAACCCTTTTCCCAAAGAGTTTGCTCTATTTGAAGTCAAAATTGAATCAACAAAAGCTAGTAATACACGAGATTTATTAGATAAAACATTTAATGGTGAACATACTGGGTTTAAAAAGCTTGAGAGTGCTAATTTGAGAGCTTTATTATTACAAGAAATAAAAGAATTTTCTGACTTCCTTGAAGGTTTTGAAGAAGATGAAGATGAAAAAGAGTATTACAGTAATAAGATTATTCAACATTTAAAAAACGATACAGCGTTTACTGCTTTTAAACGATGGATTATTAGAGATAATTTGGCTTTAAATGAGACATTCGGAAGCTATTTTGAAAAAGAGATTACTAACAATAATTCAATATTAGGGAGAAAAACATGAAAATACACTTCATAGGTATCGGCGGGATTGGTATTTCGGGGTTGGCAAAATACATGCGTTTTAGTGGGCATGAGGTGAGCGGTTCGGATATGAAAGATACCCATATTACGGAGCTGTTGCGCAAGCGGGGGATTACGGTGTTTATCGGGCATGATGCTCATAATATTCCTGAAGATTGCGAGCTGGTGATCCATTCGGCGATTATTAAACCGACGAATTCGGAAGTCGTTGAGTCGAAACGTCGCGGGATTGAGGTATTGCATCGTCGAGATGCTTTATTACGTATCTTGAATGAGAAAAAAGTGTATGCCGTATGCGGTGCGCACGGTAAAAGTACGACGACGGCAATTTTGGCGGCGATCATGGATGGGAGTGCGATTATTGGTGCGGAATCCAAAGGATTTGGCTCGAATGTTCGCTTTGACGGAAGTACCAATGTAATGCTTTTTGAAGCGGATGAGAGCGATGGAAGTTTTCTCAATTCCAACCCTTATTGTTCGATTGTAACCAATGCCGAGCCTGAACACATGGAGTATTACAATTATAATATTGATGAGTTTCATCATGCCTATCAACGTTTTATCGAGATGGGAAGTGTTCGGGTACTCAATGCAGAAGATCCGTTTATGGCAACATTGACGTGTGATGCGTTGCGTTTGTATCCAAGCAAAGACATTACGAATATTACCTATACCTTAATCGACGATGAACCCTATACCCGTTTTCATCTCAAAGGGTTTGGTGAGTTTGAAGTGTGGGGCTTTGGGGAGCATATTGCAATGGATGCCTCTTTAGCGATTATGGCGGCAGCTCAAAGTATGAGTATTGCTTCGATTCGTGTTCATTTGCTCAACTTCCGTGGGATTAAGAAGCGTTTTGATGTTATTTTTAAGGGATCGGATCGTGTTATCGTAGATGATTATGCTCACCATCCCACCGAGATCAAAGCAACGATGCAATCGCTCACAACGTACGCTAATCTTAAAGGATTTGATAAAGTTATTGCGATTTGGCAACCCCATAAATACTCTCGTACCATTGATAACTTGAAAGCTTTTATAGAGTGTTTTGAAGGGGTTGATGAACTCGTTATACTTCCCGTTTGGCGTGCTGGAGAAGAGCCTCGTGAGATTGATTTTGCAGGGGAGTTCGGACGTTATAATCTTATCCTTGCCGATGCGCTTCACCGTGAGGGGGATACGATCCAAGTCATTATTGGTGATGAGGTGCTTAAAACCTACGATAAAAAT